>JAILGB010000010.1 GCA_024697185.1 Opitutales bacterium
GTAGGTCGTTGCCAGTTTATGAGCCCGCTTGGACTAAATCCAAGCGGGCTCACTTCGTTTATGAAAAGTGACCGGAGCCCGCAACCTCCGCCCCGATAAAGGACAAGATCCCACCCACCCCCAAAAAAAATAAAGCACAACTTTTCTTCTAGAACGCCTAATCGTTATTGACAAAACTTGATAAGACAGCAATTGTTCAGAGAATCATAATAGAGATTCTGGCGAGGATAAGAAAAACAATGACTGTTAGGATGTCGGAATGATTTTAGAGTATCGAGAACAAAGACAAGTTATAGTAGCAGGATCTATGTAATCGTAGAGTGCCGAGTGTTGCGGGGAACGTGGAAATCGAAACTCGCAGACTGATGTCGAGCGTCTGTCCCTGAGATTGAGAGACAATTGTTGTGGCGCGTCGTTTTCAACAGGTGTCGAATAGGGGCGGAGCTGCTTTGCAGGGTCAATTATAAGATGGTTTTTAGGCGCTTGCGGCAGTTGTAAGGGTGGCCAGGAACGCTCTGTCCAAGTTCAAATGTTTTTCAAGTTTAAATTGAGTTGAAATATCAATTGTCTTATAATTTGTTGGCTTAGAATATGTGGAAGAATTGTTTTAAGAGATTTTTTGATTTTTGTGCGGCCTTATTCGCTTTGTTCGTTTTATCGCCGTTTTTTCTTTTTATCTCGCTTTGGCTTTTGGTTGTCAATCGCGGATCTGGGATTTTTTTTGTTCAAGAGCGGCCCGGCAGGAATGAAAAAATTTTTAAGCTTTACAAGTTTAAATCGATGAAGGATCTTCGTGACGGGAACGGCGATTTATTGCCGGATGCGTTGCGGCTCACATCTGTCGGACGTTTTTTGAGGGCGACATCGCTCGATGAGTTGCCTCAATTTTGGAATGTCTTAAAGGGCGACATGTCATTGGTCGGTCCACGTCCGCTTTTGAAACGCTATTTGCCGGCTTACCGTCCGCGGGAACGGCTTCGGCATTCTGTTCGTCCGGGAATTACCGGCTGGGCGCAGGTTAATGGTCGCAATTGTATTTCATGGGATGAAAAATTAGCGTTGGATGTCGATTATGTCGAGCATTGTTCGTTTTGTTTGGATCTTAAAATCATACTGTTGACAGTTTTTAAGGTTTTAAAGCGAAGTGATGTCGAGGTTGACTCGCAAGAAGGTTTTTTGGACGAATCGAGAGGTTGCTCTCATTAAAAATAAACGATAGAATTATTTTATGATGCCACTTATAAAAATAGGTCAATTAAAATTCTTTTTTCGGCTGGCGGTCGTCTGTTTTCAGTTAGCGTTGTTGACGTTATGCTTTTGGTTTTGTTGGGAGCATTATTATGAAGTGCTCTTGTCGCAATCTTATGGTCCGGTTGCCACATTGGCGTTGCTGGGCGTTTATTTTTTCGTTTTGATTTTTTCGACTTGTGTTTATGGCGGCACAAAGTATGCTTATTATCAAACGGAAATGCTTCTGTTGTCGCAAATTTTGGCGATGGTCGTGACAAATGCGCTGACGTTTTTAATTTTGGTTTTTGCTCTACACTGTCTGCCTCCCATTTTGCCGATGGCGATCTTGACATTTTTGGATGTTCTCTTGCTTTTGTTGAGCACAAAAATGGCAATGCCGTTTTTCCGTAAAGTTTATCCTCCCAAAAAATTGCTTTTGATTTGCCGTTCGGAGTTTTTGAACGAAGCGATGGGAAAACTCCAAACGCGCAAGGATCTGTTTCATATTCAAAAAGTTTTGCCGGCGGAACTTGAATTGTCGGAGATTTTTGACGCCTATACGGCAAATGGTTGCAATGCGATTATGATCGACGGCCTTGAGAGTCAAAAACACGGACGAATGATCAAGCAATGCTATGAAAAAGATATCCGTCTTTATGCCGTTCCCCGCATCCCGGAGATTTTGTTGCAAAATTCAGATCGGATTCATGCCTTTGACACGCCGCTTTTGTTGATGCGCAACGATGGATTGCCCTATGTAAACCGTATTATTAAACGCAGTTTGGATCTTGCTATCTGTCTTCCCGCGCTGATTTTGTTGTCCCCGATTCTGCTTTTGACGGCTTTCGCAATCAAAATTGAGGATGGAGGCTCTGTCTTCTTTAGACAAGAACGCGTTACAATCGGCGGAAAGCATTTTAAAGTGCTAAAGTTCCGTTCAATGAGAATGGATGCGGAAAAAAATGGCGCGCAGTTCGCTTCGCAGAATGACAGTCGCGTTACGCGTGTCGGCAACTTTATCCGCAAAACGCGTATTGATGAATTGCCGCAGATTTTGAATGTGCTTAGCGGTGAAATGTCCATTGTCGGGCCGCGCCCGGAACGTCCTGTTTTTGTTGAGAAATTCTCATTAGAAATGCCTGAGTTTGTCTATCGTCAATCGGTAAAAGCCGGCATTACGGGCTATGCTCAGATTTATGGGAAATATAACACGTCGCCGATTGACAAACTCAAATTGGATTTGATGTATATTCGCAATCAGTCACTTGTTGTTGATTTAAAAATTATTCTTTTGACGATACGAACGATGTTTACGCCGTCGGCGGCGGAGGGTTTTTCAAAGGAACGCAGTTCGGAGATAAACGCTGCGGCGGGGAAGCAATAGTTTTTTGTGGCGGGAACGCGAATTGCGGCAGTTTTGTCGTTCCCGCAAAAATTCGTTCCCGCGACTCGCGCATTGTTGCGATAATTTATAAAAAATGCCACAATGAAACTATGATTTTGGCAAAAGAATCGGTAGTGCGCGTCTTGAATCGCCTCTTGTTTTTTTCGGCGGTTTTGTTTGCAGCCTATTGTTTCACGCTTGAGTTTTTGAGTTGGGCGATCGGTGACTGCCGGCTTCCGTATGAGTTTTATTTTGGAGATCGCGGGAACGCCTTTGTTTTTGGTTTTGTTTTGGTGGCTTTTCAAATTTTGGCGTTGTCGCGCACGGGGATTTTTAAGGATTTGTTGCGCTATTTTTATTTGAATGATGTCGTTGAGATTTTTTTGTCGTTGTTTGTGGCGACGACCGTTCTTATTTTTGTAAGTTTTGTTCCCGCGATTGATCTTTGGGCGCCGCATATTCGTTTTGCGCTTTGTGTGAATGTCGTTGTCGCGCTGGTTTTTATTGTTTATTTGCGCTATATGTTCCGCCTCCATTGGGACAAGCGTTCCCGCGACGGTCGTGGCGTCGCGCAACATGTGGCGATTTTTGGTGCCGGCGATGCGGGTTCGGAGCTTTGTGAGCATTTGCTCTCCCACCCGTCATTGCACTGCGTCCCGGTGGTGTTTTTTGATGACGACCCCAAGAAAAAGGGCTGTTCCATCAACAATATCCCAGTTGCGGGAATGTTGGACGATTTGAAAAGAGCGATCGAGCGTTATTCCTTCAACGAGTTGATTATCGCGTTGCCGACCGCAAGGCGTTCCCGCATCCGGGAGCTTTCGGAAATGGCGGTGGCGGCGGGCATTCATGCGCGCTTGGTGCCGAGCATTGAGGAAATCCGCGCGGGCAGGGCTGCAGTTTCGTCTTTGCGCGATGTTCAGATTTCTGATTTGCTGGAACGTCCGCAGAGCGATTTGGACAGTGAGGCGATTCACCAATTGCTTTGCGATAAGGTCGTGTTGGTGACGGGCGCGGGCGGGTCGATCGGATCGGAGATTTGCGAACAGGTGGCGCGCTGCAGCCCGTCGCGTTTGATTTTGCTCGAACGCTGTGAAGTTTTGATGTTCCAAGTCGAGCAGGCATTGGTGGCGGCGGGTTTTAAGAATATTGTCGTTCCCGTGGTCGCGGATATCAATGATGCCGAAAGGATGGAGGGGATTTTTTCAAAATACCGTCCCCAAATCGTTTTTCACGCGGCGGCGCACAAGCATGTCCCGCTGATGGAGCGACAGCCTTCGGAAGCCTTAAAAAACAATTCCCTGGCGTCAATGGCACTTTTTGAACTTTGCGAAAAATACGCGGTCTCCAAATGTGTTTTGATTTCAACCGACAAAGCGATCAATCCCACAAGTGCGATGGGCGCATCAAAGCGTTTGGCGGAGATTATGATGCAGGCGTTTGCGGGGACGCGGACAAAGACGGATTTTATGGCGGTGCGTTTCGGGAACGTGCTCGGTTCGTCGGGTTCTGTGATCCAGACTTTCAAAAAACAATTGGAGGCGGGCGGTCCGCTTACGGTGACTTCGCCAGAAATCAAACGTTACTTTATGACGATCCCGGAGGCTGTCGGCTTGGTGCTCCAAACGGCTGTCATCGGCAAAAACGCATCGATTTATGTTCTGAAAATGGGCGATCCCGTGAAAATTATCGATGTGGCGCGAAAAATGATCGAACTCGCCGGGCTTTGTCCTGAAAAAGATGTTCAAATCAAAATTATCGGTTTGCGCCCGGGCGAAAAATTGTTTGAGGAACTCAAAACCGCCGGCGAAGCTTTTGAACCCTCGGGGCATAAATGTATTGTGCGCTTCAAGTCCGAGGTGCTCAGTCCCGCGCAACTCGTGTCTTTGCGGGAACGCGTTTTGGAGGCCAGTAAAAATCCGGTGCGCAACGAAGTCAAAAAGGAAATCGCGAAACTCGTTCCCGAATACACGCCGTTTCTGGACTGAAAATCATATGATATTGTAAAAAATGATTCATCTTTGTTTGGCAAAAATGTCAGAAACTGGCGCGGAACAAAAATTTGTTCAAGAGGCGTTTGACACGAACTGGGTGGTGCCGCTCGGTCCAAACGTCAATGGTTTTGAAAGTGATTTGAAAACTTTTTTGGGCGGGAACGGCGAAATGGTCGCGTTGAGTTCGGGAACGGCAGCCGTCCATTTGGCATTGCTCGCTTGCGGTGTCGGCGCCGGCGACGAGGTTTTGGTGCAGTCGTTCACATTTTGCGCGTCGGTGAATCCCATAAAATATTTGGGAGCGTCTCCTGTTTTTGTCGGCTCGGAGGCGGGAACGTGGAATCTCGATCCGGAATTGCTTGAAATCGCGATAAAAGACCGGATCGCCAAGACCGGCAAAGTGCCGAAGGCTGTCGTTCCCGTTGCACTTTACGGAATGCCTTACGATTGTGCGCGGGTTGTTGAGATTGCCGGACATTACGGGATTCCGGTGATCGATGAGGCGGCGGAAGCTTTCGGCAGCCGTTTTGACGGTCGCGCTCTCGGCACATTCGGTAAATTTGGAGTTTTGTCGTTTAACGGCAACAAAATGATTACGACTTCCGGCGGTGGCGCGCTCTTTTGCGGAAACGCCGAGGACAAAGGGAAAATCGCCTGGCTCGCGACGCAGGCTCGCGACGCGTTCCCGTATTATCAGCATTCGGAAATCGGCTACAATTATCGCATGAGCAATATTTGCGCCGGCATCGGCCGCGGACAAATGACCGTCGCCCAAGCGCACATAGACCATCATAGGCATGTGCAGGAACTTTATGAAAAATGGCTCGACGGGAACGGCATTTGCGTTCACAGGCAACCGGTGGACAAACGTTTTGACTCCAATTTTTGGCTGACAACGGCAACGCTCGATGAAAATCTAAAAATCACCGGGCAGGAGAATGTTTATAAAAATCTTGTTCGCTCATCAGTCGGCGGTGTCGCGGGAACGCTCAATGCGACGGGAACGCCGACGACGGATTGCCAGCCCAATGACAATGTTGAGGCGCTGCGTTTGTTTTTGGAGCAAAAACAAATTGAGGTGCGGCCAGTTTGGAAACCGATGCACAAGCAGCCGGTTTACGCGGGAACGCCAATTTATACAAACGGTGTCGAGGAGCAGATTTTCAAACGCGGGATTTGTCTGCCGACGGGACCGTGGGTGGGCGACGACGAAGTGCGTTATATCGTAAAATGCATTAGGGAGGCAATCGTGCTTTAATTGCCTTGCGGGAACGCGGTCCCTGCGGGTTCGACTTGGGATTTTTTTTTCGCTATAATGGTTTCTTGTTTGCTCGCGTGGTGAAATTGGTAGACACGTCGGATTTAGGTTCCGATGCCGAGAGGTTTATGGGTTCGAGTCCCTTCGCGAGCACCAGATTTTTGTTCCCGCAACGATTGTCGGCGGCGGGCGTATTTTTTCGGGAACGATTATGAATTGAGAAGCGGGGCTTAAAAATTTATAATGTGATTATGTTTAAGCGCTTAAGACCCTATTATGCGTTGTTGCTTCGTGTGAAGTGGACGTTTTTGCTTTCTATTTTGTGCGGGATCGTTTCGGGACTTGCGAGCGGTTTCGGCTTGCCGTTGATGATCAAGAAGGTTTTGCCGGTGCTTTTTTCGGAATCGGGTGTCGGTGCGGAAGATCTCGTGATTTTTGACGCGGGCAGTGCGGAGGCGGTTGAGCGGGGTTTGGACTTTTTGCCGTCGATTGTCGTTCCCGCGGCTTATTTGCTGGTGTTCGCCGTGATGCTGTTGCCGTTGGTTTTTATTATTCGCGGGGTCTGTATGTTTTTTAACACGTATCTGCTCAATGTTTGCGGCATTTCGGTTTTGGAAGGAATTCGCATGCGGCTTTTTTCGCATTTGCAGGATTTGCACTTGGGATTTTTTGCGAAGCACAATTCCGGCGATTTGATGTCCCGCACGACAGGTGACACGATGTTGGTCAAAAATGCGGTTGTTGAGGTGACCAACGATTTGGTGTTGCAGCCGTTTACGCTTGCGGGAGCGGTCGGCTTTGTCGTTTGGCAGGCTTTTCAGAGCGGAGCGGCATTGGAGTTTATGCTTTGTCTTTTGCTCGTTCCCGCAACGGTTTTGCCGATACGTTTTGTGGGCAAACGCATCAAAAAGCGTGCGAAGCAGATGCTTTCCAAACAGGGCGAGCTGACTGGGATTCTGGCGGAAAGTCTTCAATCTCCGCGAGAGGTGCGCTCGTATTGTCTGGAGGAGCGCGAATGCAGCCGTTTCCAAAAATTTGTGCACGATTTTTTGAAACTTCAGCTTAAAGTGGTCAAATATGACAAATTGCTGACGCCGCTGATTGAGATGATTGCGGCATGCACGGTTTCGTTTGCCGTTTATCGTGCGGCGGTCGGCGGCTTGCAGCAGGATACGGTGATCGCTCTTGTCGGCGCGCTTTATTTCGCTTATGATCCGATAAAAAAGATTGGAAAAGTTTCCAATCGTCTGAAAGAGAGCTTCGCGGCGTTGCAACGTTTGGAGGAGATTATCCAGACGCCGATTGAGACGCTCGATCCCGCCGACCCGAAACCGCTCGGCAAAGTGCGCGGTTTTGTGGACTTTGACAAGGTTTGTTTTGAATATGATGCCGGCGAGCCGGTTTTGAGAGATGTGAGTTTTAAAGTCTCACCGGGAGAGACGGTCGCCTTGGTCGGCCCCAGCGGTGCGGGCAAAAGCACTGTCGCCAATTTGATCCCGCGTTTTTACGATATTTTTGCGGGAGCGGTGAGTATTGACGGGAATGATGTTCGGGATGTCCGTTTAAAAGAATTGCGTTCATCGATCGCGATGGTTTCGCAGGAACCCGTCTTGTTTTCGGATACGATTTACAACAATGTTTTGTTGGGCAGACCGGACGCGACACGGCAAGAGGTGATCGAGGCGCTTAAGCGCGCGGCGGCTTATGATTTTGTGATGTCGCTCGAAAACGGACTTGAAACTCAAGTCGGTGAACGCGGCGGCCGTCTTTCCGGCGGACAAAAACAGCGATTGGCGATCGCGCGGGCGTTTTTGAAGAACGCGCCGATTTTGATTCTTGACGAGGCGACATCGGCATTGGACTCGGAGAGCGAGGCGGCAATTCAGTCGGCTTTGGGCGAATTGGTGAAAGGCCGAACGACATTTATGATTGCGCATCGTTTTTCGTCGATTGCGATCGCCACGCGCATTTTGGTTTTTGAAAACGGCCGTATCGTGGGCGACGGCGCCCATGCGGATGTTTATAAAAACTGTCCGCTCTACAAAGAACTTTACGACTGTCAGACGCTTTGATCAGCGAAGCAGGCGGGCGGCGAGCCCGTAACGGAGATTGCGCGAGGAAGGATGGAGAACCGTTGTTCCCGCGAGCTGGGCGATCGTGGCGAGGATCAGCAAACTGATCGGAAGAGTCTCGACACGTTCGGGCGGTACGCCATGGGCGATACAGGTTTTGACATCATTGGCAATCAAAACCTCGTAAAGAGCGGTGAGCGCGTTCGCGGGAACGGGTTTTTTGAGGTCGATTAGCGGGAGTTCCGGAAAAGAATGGATAAAACTTGCGACCGCCAAAGCACCTCCGCAGACGACAATCGGCGTTCCCGCCGGCAAATATTTTTTAAAAACCGGCAATAAAGCTGTTTTTAAGGATTCGAGAACGATTTTTTGCGCTTCTTCCCGCGGGAACGATTTTTGATAAAATCCGTTCGGAAAAATTTTGTGAAGCAAAGAAACCGCCCCTAAACGCCAGGATGCAAAAAAATTATTTTGAGGCGCTATAAATTCAAGCGAGCCTCCCCCGAGATCGAAAATGGCGGGCGCGGGATTCAATGCCGCGACGGCGGGATCGCTCCTCACACCGAGAGCGCTGGCGTCCGCTTCTTCTTCGGGCGAGAGCACCCGGACTTCGAGAGAAAATTGTTTGCGTATTTTCGAAAGCAGCTCGCCGGCGTTCACCGCAGTTCTAAAAACGGACGTTCCCGCGAGAATGATTTTCTCCGCGTGATGCAATTTCGCCTTGTAGATAAATTCATGAATCGTCTCAATCGCCTCCTCCATTTTTTCATCGGGAATCAGGTCTTCCGCCCCGTCCTTGTGCGAGAGCAAGCGGATTTCGGCAAAACTTTCATAAATTGTTGCAATATTATAGCCTTCTGCAACTAAAAGTTTTAGAGAGTTGGAGCCCAAGTCGATGACGGCGACACGACGCATTTTTTAAAATCTTGTGATTAGTATTCTAAAAAAATGGGCGGGCAGGGGCAATTTTTAATGCTCGCATGCATTGTCATGTTAATTTTATAATAAGATGAAATGCAGACTTTGCTTGAACTATTAAAGAAAGCCACGACATTTTTGGAACAAAAAGGTGTCGGGAATGCACGGCTGAATGCGGAGTTGATTTTCGCAAACGTTTTGGCATGTCGGCGTTTTGATTTGTATCTGCAATTTGAGCGTCCGTTGACAGAAGAGGAAAAAGCGACATTGCGGGAACGGCTTGTGCGTCGCGGTCGGCGGGAGCCGGTCCAATACATCGTCGGAGATACGGATTTTAGAAAATTGACTTTAAAATGCGATCCGCGAGCTTTGATCCCGCGGCCGGAGACGGAAGAGCTGGTGGACTGCGTGCTCGACCGGCTTGGAGGGAGGACACGAATTTGCGATCTGGGAACGGGAACGGGCGCGATTGCGCTTTCTTTGGCAAAAGAATTGTCCGGAGTCAAAATTACAGCAGTGGATTTTTCAAAGGAGGCTTTGTCGCTCGCTAAAGAAAACGCGCAACGGCTCGCGTTGGACTCTCGCGTCGATTTTGTCTGCTCCGATTGGTTGGATTCGTTCCCACGGGAACGAATGTTCGACGCGATCGTTTCAAATCCGCCGTATTTGACAGAAGAGGAGTGGAAGACCGCGCAGGAAGAAGTGAGGGATTTTGAGCCGCGTTCGGCATTGGTTTCCGAAGATGAGGGTTGTGCGGATTGTGAAAAAATTTTGGCGGCATCGCGGGAACGTCTTTTTGAAGGAGGTTTTGTCGCTTTGGAGACGGGGATTGCCCAACACCTGCGTTTGGAAAAATTCGCGAGGGAACACGGTTTTCAAAAAACGGAGTTGTTGAAGGACTATTCCGGTCGCGAACGATTTTTTGTCGCGTGGATTTAGTTTTGAAGATTTTTGCGGGAACGGATTTCGGTTTGAGAACTGCCTAAAATTTTGAAATTTTGAAAATTTTCAGATTTTTGTCGCGCATTTTTGAGATTTTGACTTTTTCATTGTTTCCGAGATCTTTGGGCTTTCGGCGCGGGAGATTAAAAAGGTCTTGCAATTTTTTTGAGAATAGTGTTTTATTAAAAGACACATCTAATTTTTTAACTAACAAAACATGCCTACTATCAATCAACTCGTTCGCAAACCGCGAGCAAAAGTCAATGTTAAGTCAAAGTCTCCGGCTTTGAATTGTTCGCCGTTCAAGCGCGGCGTGTGCATCCAAGTGATGGTGCGCACCCCCAAAAAGCCGAATTCGGCACAACGTAAAGTCGCCAAGGTCCGCCTCGTGACCGGGCAAGAAGTTATTTCGTATATTCCTGACGAAGGCAACAAGTTGCAGGAGCACAGCGTCGTGCTGGTTCGCGGCGGCCGTGTCAAGGACTTGCCGGGTGTCCGTTATCACATTGTGCGCGGTCCGTTGGATTGCTCCGGAGTTGAGACGCGTCGTCGTTCCCGCTCGAAGTATGGTGTCAAACGTCCCAAGGACGCTAAAAAATAAACTTTAAAGATAGAAAATAGAACGTATGTCACGTCGTCGTAAAGCAGTAAAAAAAGTTCATACTCCGGATGCTAAGTTTGGCAGCCCGTTGGTGAGCCAGTTGATTAATGTTGTCATGAAAAATGGCAAGAAGACAGTTGCAGAAAAGATTGTCTATGGCGCCATTGAATTGATGGCCGAAAAAATCGGCAAGGGCAATACTGTCGAGCTTCTCGATGGAGCTCTCGAAAATTGCCGCCCCAAACTCGAGGTGAAATCACGTCGCGTTGGCGGTGCAACTTATCAAGTTCCGGTTGAAATTTCGCCGGAGCGTCAGACCAGCATGGCTTTCCGTTGGATTGTCGCCGCAGCTGCCGCTCGTAAGGGTCAGCCGATGAAAGAATCTTTGGCCGCAGAGTTTGTCGATGCGTATAACAATTCGGGAACGGTTGTTAAAAAACGTGAAGAAACCCACAAGCAGGCGCAGGCAAACCGCGCATTCGCGCATCTTCGTTGGGGCGCCAATTAATTTTTAATTCAAATTTAAAAGATAGAAATCGAACAATATGTCCGACCTTTCAACAAAAAACGCTAACGATCGTCCAACGCCGTTGGAATACACTCGTAATTTCGGTATTGCAGCTCACATTGACGCCGGCAAAACAACGACTTCCGAGCGTATTCTTTTTTATGCGGGCATCATTCACAAAATCGGTGAAGTTCATGATGGCGCCGCCACGACGGACTGGATGGAACAGGAACAAGAGCGCGGTATTACGATTACATCGGCCGCTGTTTCTTGCGGTTGGACAGTGAAGGACGGTCCGTTTGCCGGCATCCCTCATCGTTTGAATGTTATTGACACCCCCGGTCACGTTGACTTTACGGCAGAGGTGGAGCGCTCGCTCCGCGTGCTCGACGGCGCGATCGCCGTTTTTTGCGCGGTCGCCGGCGTGCAGCCGCAGTCGGAGACGGTTTGGCGTCAGATGAACAAATACAATGTTCCCCGTATTGCTTACATCAACAAGATGGACCGCACGGGCGCCGACTTCTTCAACGCTGTCGAAGGCATCAAGACAAAACTTCGCGGGAACGCACACCCGCTCTTTTTGCCGATCGGCGCCGGTGAAACATTCAAGGGACTTGTGGACCTCGTGAAAGGTCGCGCGTATATTTACGACGACAACGAAGCCACCAACAATAAGGGAACGAAATACGACATCGTTGATGTTCCGGCAGATATGCAGGACGCCTACGCAAAGTATCGCGAAGAACTCGTCGAGGCTGTTTGCGACTTTGACGATGTTCTTGCCGAAAAATACCTCGGCGGTGAGGAAATCACGGAAAACGAACTTCGTGTTGCAATCCGTAAAGCGACATTGTCACTTCAGTTTGTCGGTGTGATTCCCGGTTCTTCTTTTAAAAACAAAGGTGTGCAGATGGCACTCGACAGCGTTGTCGACTACTTGCCGTCCCCCTTGGACTTGCCCCCGATGAAGGCTTTTGCCGATGACGGCGAAAAAGAAGTGGGCATTGAACCCGATGACAATACGCGTCCGATCGGACTTTGCTTTAAACTTTGGTCCGACCCCTATGTCGGCCAGTTGGTCTTCTTCCGCATGTATCGCGGAACACTCCGCAAGGGCGACGCTCTCTATAACCCGCGCACTCGTAAAACCGAACGCGTTTCGCGTTTGATGATCATGACGGCGATGGATCGCGAGGAAATCGATGTCGTTCGCTCTGGTGACATTTGCGCTCTTATCGGTCCCAAGGAAATCACAACAGGTGACACGCTCTGCATGAAGGAAGAAGACGTCGTCCTCGAGCCGCCCTCATTCCCGGATCCTGTTATTTCGATGTCGATTGAGCCGGAGACAAAGGCTGACCAGGAAAAACTTTCGATCGGCTTGCAGCGCCTCGCTCAAGAAGACCCGACTTTCCGAGTTCAAACCAACCAGGAAACCGGACAAACGATTATTTCCGGCATGGGCGAACTTCACTTGGATATTATTGTTGACCGTCTTCGCCGTGAATTTAAAGTTCAGGCAAAGGCCGGCAAACCTCAAATTTCCTACCGCGAAACAATCCAGGGCAGTGCTCATGGCGTCGGCAAGTTTATTCGCCAATCCGGCGGTCGCGGACAATACGGCCACGCGGAAATCGAACTCGAGCCGAATCCCGGCAAGGGCATCGAGATTGTCAGTGAAATCGTTGGCGGCGTGATCCCCAAGGAATACATCAAGCCGACAACGGAAGGTATCGAAGAAGCCGCTAACAACGGAACAATCGCCGGCTATCCGGTTATCGATTTCAAAGCGCGCATCGTTTTCGGTTCCTATCACGAAGTTGACTCGAACGAAATGGCGTTTAAGATGGCGGGTATCTTCGCACTCAAAGACGCAATGGCAAAAGCCAGTCCGATTTTGCTCGAGCCGATTACAAAGGTTCAAGTCGAAACTCCGGAAGAATATCAAGGTGATATTATGGGCGACTTGAATCGTCGTCGTGGCCAAATCCAAAATATGGAAACGAAAAACGGCGTTTGCACAATCGACGCGTTTGTCCCCTTGGCAACGATGTTCGGCTATGCAACGGATGTCCGCTCGCTCTCAAAGGGCCGCGCCACCTACACAATGACGCCGGACCACTACGAACAGGTGCCCAACAATGTTCTCAAGGAAATCCAAGAGACCGCATCTCGCGCACCCGCTCGCTCGTAATTTAACAATTTAACATAATAAAAATTATGGCTAACCAAAAGAAAATACGTATTCGTCTTGAAGCTTATGACGCTCGCACGATCGATGCTGCTGCAGTTGAGATCGTTGAGGCGGCAAAGCGTTCGGGCGCTCGCGTTTCCGGACCGGTTCCGATGCCGACTCGTATCGAGCGTTGGACGGTCAATCGTTCTCCTCACGTTGACAAAAAGTCGATGGAACAATTCGAACAACGCACTCACAAGCGCTTGATCGACATTGTCGAGCCGACACAGCAAACGGTTGACGAACTTCGGAAACTCAACCTCCCTGCTGGTGTTGAAACAAGCATCACTGCTTAATTAAACATTCGGCTGTTATCAAAATAAACAACTCACTTCCGAGTTTTGCACGCTTTAACTACGAGTTGTCAGAAATTAATAAGTCAAATCACAAATTAAGTATTGGCGATTACGAGTTAAAATAACGCAGGTCTGTGCAAACGGAATTAATCCACCTGCCTCTTAGAAAAATATAAAAAATGAAATTACAACTGATTGGCAAAAAATTAGGGATGACCCAAATCTATGACGAGAACAACAACCTTGTTCCCGTGACCGTAGTTCAAGCGGGTCCGTGCCCGGTAGTCCAAGTCAAGACTGTCGAGTCTGACGGCTACAATGCCGTACAAATTGCCTACGGCGCGCAAAAGAAAGAGCGTTTGTCAAAGCCTGTCCAAGGCCATTTCGCGAAGGCTGGAATCGACACCCACGCGGTGCTTTCCGAAATTCGTTTTGATGATGCTCCCACATATAAAGTTGGTGACGTTTTGACGGTCACCACATTCAAAGAAGGTCAAATTGTTGACGTGATTGGCACCACAAAAGGTCGCGGTTTCCAAGGAAACGTCAAACGTCACGGTCAGCAAGGACAGCCTGATTCACACGGTCACATGATGCACCGCCGTCCGGGTTCCATTGGTATGCGCCAAACTCCCGGCCACGTTTTCAAGGGCAAAGATATGCCTGGCCACATGGGACAAGTTCGCCGCACGACACAAAACTTGAGTGTTGTGAAGATCGTCGAGGATCAAAATCTTATCCTCATTAAAGGCTCCATTCCGGGTGCCAATGGCGATCTCGTCTTCGTGCGTGAAGCCAAAAAAGCAAAATAAGGAAGTTTAGACTATGAAACTTAAAGTTTATACAGTTGATGGCAGCTCCTGCACAGAGAAAGATTTTGCAATCCCGACTCTCGAAGAGGGTAAGGGCGTAGCCGCTCTCAAACAGGCAATCATCACTTACCAGGCGAATCAGCGCCAGGGTAGTGCCAATAGCAAAGATTACGGCGAAGTCGCCGGATCCGGCAAAAAACAAGGTCCGCAAAAAGGTTCGGGCGGCGCTCGCCACGGCGATAAGCGCGCTCCGCAACTCTCCAAGGGCGGTGTTGTGTTCGGTCCCAAGCCGCGCGACTGGTCAAAGGCGATCAATGCCAAAGTCAAAAAACTCGCATTCGTGCGCGCTCTTGTTGACATCGCTTCCGAGGGAGGCATCAGCGTAATCGAGCATCTCGATACCGAAAACAAAAAGACAAAGGCGATGAACGAAACCCTCGCCAAGGTTTTCCCCAAGGGAAAAATCCTTGTGATTGAGAAGGTTTGGTCCGAAAATACAGCGTTCGCAATCCGCAATATCGATCGTGTTTTCACGACAGAGGCTGCTTCGGTTACAGCTTTCGATTTCGTGGCGTTCAGCCAAATCTTGGTCAGCGAATCCGCTTTGCAAGAAATCATTCAACGCGCTCAATAAAGGAGATTCAGGAAAATGAAATCTGCAATTATCAAACGCCAACTCGTTTCTGAAAAAACAGCGGCTTTGGCTGCAGAAAACAAATATGTTTTCGCCGTTGCCAAAGACGCGGATAAAAAGTCCATCGCTGCAGCTGTCGCCGCGGCATTCAATGTGACTGTTGAAGCGGTTCATGTCATCAATCAACTCGGGAAGCGTCATAGCTCGCGCACGATTCGTGGCGCTATCGTGAAGGCTCCCGATGTAAAAAAGGCAATCGTCACTCTCAAAGAGGGCGACAAGATTGAACTTAACTAATAGGGAGAATAAATATTATGGCTCTTAAAACTACACGCCCATTGACTCCTTCTCAGCGTTATTTGGTCCGCAACAAGCAGGAACTTTCGAAGAAACGCCCGGAGAAAGATCTTGTTGAAAATAAAAATCACACCGGCGGTCGCAACAATAACGGTCGTATCACTTCGCGTCGTCGCGGAGGAGGACACAAGCGCCTCTATCGTCTGGTCGATTTCCGTCGTACCAAATACGAAGTTCCTGCAACGGTAACGGCACTCGAATACGATCCTAACCGCTCGGCAAACTTGGCGTTGATCGAGTATGCGGACGGCGAAAAGGCTTATATTCTCGCTCCGGAAGGTTTGGCTGTCGGCGCAACCGTCATGGCCACACAAAAACCCGTTGAAGAATTCAACCCCGGCTGGTCAATCAAGCTTCGCTATATCGCTCCGTCGACATTTATCCATGCAATTCAGATGGAGCCGGGCAAAAAGGCCCGCATCGCACGCTCTGCCGGTATTGCGGCGCAATTGTTGGGTATTGAAGGCGATCGCGCTATTTTGAAAATGCCTTCCGGCGAGCAGCGTTACATCAATGCGGATTGCGCGGCGACTATCGGCTATGTCGGCAATCACGAACATCAAAATCGTTCGCTTGGCAAGGCCGGGCGCAATCGTTGGCTCGGACGTCGTCCTCGTGTTCGCGGTATGGTGATGAATCCGGTCGATCACCCCAACGGCGGTGGTCAGGGTAAGTCCAAGGGCGGAGGCGGCCGTCAGCATCTTCGTTCGCCGTGGGGTCAGCTCTCCAAGGGCTTCCCGACCCGTACCAAATCAAAGTCCACCAATGTTCATATTATTGAACGTCGCAATGGACGCAAAGTTAAGAAAGGCTAATAACAATGTCACGTTCTACAAAAAAAGGCTTCTATGTGGAAGCTTCATTGATGGAGAAAGTCCAGGCGGCTCAAAAGTCGGGCGATCATAAGCCGATCAAAACTTGGTCGCGTCGTTCGATGGTAACCCCCGAATTCGTCGGTCTCAATTTCAACGTTCACAACGGGAAAGTTTTCGTTCCCGTCTATGTGACGGAGAATATGGTCGGCCACAAACTCGGTGAATTTGCTCCGACACGCACCTTCAAGCAACATACTCAACCCACCAAGAAGGCTGTCTAATCCGTGAAAAACGCCCTGACAACAATGTTCGCTTTGACGACGGTCGCGCTCTCCGCGTTCGCCGCCGTCACTCCGAATACCAAGTTGGTGCCCTGCGAAGTCGTTCGTGCGAGCACCGCTAAGGTTTCGAACATTGTTGTCGGCGAGAATGCCGATTATGTCGTTATTGATGCCGGAATGAATAAGAACTTCTGCACAGGAGCCTACTGCGTCCTTGAACGCGGGAACGCCAGAATCGCAGAACTTATCATTGCCGACGCCGATGCCGAAAAAGCGGTCGCTCTCGTTACGGCACTCGAAAATTCACAATCAGTTTCGATTGGTGATATAGTAAAACTTAAAACTCTTACATTTTAAATCTATGGAAGTTAAATCCATCTCCAAAAACGTTCGTATCACCCCCTCAAAGGTGCGTGATGTCGCACGGCAAATCAAGGGTCTTTCCGCGCTTGAAGCTGTCGATCTGCTTCGCTTCATCCCGCGTAAGGCAGCCCGCCTCTTGGCAAAAACGCTCAACAGCGCTATCGCCAACGCCGAAAACAACAACGGCCTCAGCGCCAAGGATCTCGTCATTGTCTCTGCAACGGCAAATCAAGGTCCTGTCTTGAAGCGCTTCCGCCCGACGGCAAAAGGTTCGGCTCACCCTATTCGTAAATCCACTTGCCATATCACGATCGTGGTTGGTGACAACAAATAATTGAAAGCATAACACTATGGGACAAAAAACAAATCCTATCGGTTTTCGTCTTGCCGTCAACCACAACTGGGAATCGAAGTGGTTCGCGAACAAGAAAGATTTCGCAGAAAACCTCGAGAGCGATTATCGTATCCGCGAATTTTTGAAAAAGAAATTGTCGGATGCGGGAGTGGCGCGTATCGTTATCGAGCGCGCTCGCGGCAACAAGATTCGCGTGACAATCCACAGTTCGCGTTCGGGTGTCATCTTTGGCAAAAACGGTGAAGAAATCCAAAAGCTTCGCGAGGAACTCAAGAAAAAATTCGGCAAAGAACTTCTTCTTGATGTCAAGGAAATCAAGTCTCCCGACCTCGTCGCACAGCTTGTTGCGGAAAATATCGCCACCCAACTCGAACGTCGTCAGCCTTTCCGTCGCGTGATGAAAAAGGCGATCCAAACGACAATGAGCCTCGGCGCGGACGGTATCCGTTTGCGCATCGCCGGACGTATCGGCGGCGCAGAAATCGCCCGTGTGGAGTCTTCCCGTCAGGGTCGCGTTCCTCTGCACACGCTTCGTGAGAATATTGATTACGGCTTTGCTGAAGCCAACACCGTTTATGGTAAGCTCGGCATCAAGTGCTGGATCTGCGCTCACAGCGATCGTTAATAATCCTTCAGTTTAGAAAGAGAGAAAAATCATGGCAAATATTCAACCGGCACGCGTTAAGTATCGCAAGGTGCAAAAGGGCCGCATCTATGGCACCGCCCAATCTTGCAACGATCTCGCTTTTGGTGACTACGGCATTCAGGCGCTCGAGCGCTGCCGTATGACCTCGGCGCAGCTCGAAGCCGCTCGTGTTGCAATTTCACGTCATTTGAAGCGCAAGGGCAAAATGTGGATGCGTGTGTTTCCGCACAAGCCTGTCACCAAGAAACCCGCCGAAGTCCGTATGGGTTCCGGTAAAGGTAATGTGGAGTATTGGGCAGCGGTCATTCGCCCCGGCACAATGCTTTTCGAAGTTTCCGGCGTTCCGATGTCGGCGGCGCGCGAAGCAATGCGCCTCGCAGACACCAAGCTCCCCATCCATTGCCGCTTCATCAGTCGCGAGCAACAGGCTAAGTTTTAATTGAATAAAACAAAATCCTAAAAAAAGGGCTCGCGGGAACGCGGGCCTTTTTTATTGCCGCAGTTTAAAAACAAAATTCACTTTTCATCCCCAAATTTAAATTTTATAATAAGTTAACATGGAAGAAATAAAACCTTATTTGATGCTCGGTTTGCCCAAGGGCAGCCTCGAAGAGCCGACATTGTCACTTTTTGCCAAGGCGGGTTATCCCGTCATCAAAAGCGCACGTTCCTATCGCCCTGCATTTGACGATCCCGCTCTCGACGGACGCTTTGTCAAAGCCAAGGAAGTTTCCCGCTACGTCGAGCATGGCTATTTTGATTGCGGACTGACCGGCTACGACTGGATCGTCGAAAACGGCTCCGATATTGTCGAAGTTTGTGACCTCATTTACTCCCGGGCATCCAACGTTCAGAGCCGCTGGGTTATCTGCGTTCCCGAAAATTCCCCGATTAAAACCATTCAGGACCTTAACGGCAAACGCATCGCAACCGAACTCCCGGGAACAACCAAACGCTACCTCGAAGAACACGGCGTAAACGCAGACGTGGAATTTTCTTGGGGCGCAACCGAAGTCAAAGTCCCAGACCTCGCCGACGCCATCGTCGATTTGACCGAGACGGGAACTTCCATCAAAGCCAACAAGCTGCGCATCATCGAAACTATCTTGAAAACCAATACAAAGTTTATCGCCAACAAAGCCGCATGGGCTAATCCCCAAAAACGCGCCAAGATCGAGTCCATCGCCATGATGCTCCAATCCGCGCTCACGGCAAAACACCTCGTCGGCCTTAAATTCAACCTCCCCAAATCCCGATTGGACGAAGTCGTCGTCGAGCTCCCCGCACTGCGCAACCCGACAATCTCCCAACTCTCAAGCCCGGAATGGATCGCCGTCGAAACAATCATCGATTCCAAATTGACACGTGATATCATCCCTGTCCTCAAAGCGCACGCCGCCGAAGGCATCATCGAATATCCGCTTAATAAAGTCGTTTATTAATAGTTTCCAATAAAAAAAGGTGTTCCCGCGGGATTTTTTCTGCGGGAACGTTTTTTTTTTAATAAAAATATTGCGTTTTTTTTTTGTGTGTTAGATTGTAGAGACAAGAAATACCTCTATTGGATTTATTTTTATGAATATGAAATCGTTTATTGAACTTGTTAAAATCCCCAACAAAAATTATTCGATTGGCAAATATCCCGTGACCCAGGCGGAATATAAGGCGATTATGGGCGAAAATCCCTCACATTTTAGAGGCGGAGATCGCCCGGTTGAAAACGTTTCGTGGCATGATGTATGCGATTTTTGTAAAAAGTTGACGGCGCGGGAACGCGCCCTCGGCAGATTGCCGAAGGGCTTTAAATATCGTCTGCCGACTTCGGAGGAGTGGGAAGTCGCCTGTCGTGCGGGAACGACAACGTGGTTTGGTTCCGGAGATACGGAGGAGGATTTGGCTCGTGTCGCGTGGTATTATAAAAATTCCGAAGATGAAACCCATCCTGTTGGGCAAAAGGCACCTAATGCTTGGGGTATTTATGATATGCACGGCAATGTTTGGGAGTGGTGTATGGATTATCGGGACTCGGGCCGTGTTTGTCGCGGTGGCAGTTGTGATTCAGATAATCGAGACGCGGATTACTGCGAGTCGTCGCACGTCAATGTCCCCAGCGGCAACCCGAACTACCGCGACCGCTATCGTGGCTTCCGCGTGGTTCTTGCTCCCGTAGGCCAATTTGAAGGTTGTGGTCAAGACCCGTTTGAAATAGTTGCAATCCCCGGCAGAAATTTTAGCATTGGCAAATATGAGGTGACACAAAAGCAATATGAGGCGATTATGGGCAAAAATCCCTCCCGTTTTAGAGGCGAAGATCGCCCGGTTGAATGCGTTTCGTGGCATGAAGCATGCGATTTTTGCCAAAGGTTGACGGTGCGGGAACGCGCCGCCGGCAGATTGCCGGAGAGCCTTGAATATCGTCTGCCGACTTCGGAGGAGTGGGAAGTCGCCTGTCGTGCGGGAACGACAACTCGTTTTTGTTCCGGTGATACGGAGGCGGATTTGGCTCGTGTCGCGTGGTATGATGAAAATTCTGAAGATGAAACCCATCCTGTTGGGCAAAAGGCACCTAATGCTTGGGGTATTTATGATATGCACGGCAATGTTTGGGAGTGGTGTATGGATTATCGGAATTATTGGGATTGGGGCTCGAACCGTATCGTTCGCGGTGGCAGTTGGTACAACAGCGCAAATTTCTGCAAGTCGTCGTGCGACAACATCGCCGACCCGGTCACTGGCAGTATCGGCATTGGCTTTCGCGTGGTTCTTGCTCCCGTAGGCCAATAATGTCCGTTTTTGGGCTTTTGTTATTCCCGCAAGATTTTTGTGCTTGTTGAGATCTTTGTGATTTCGTGTTCCCGCGGGATTTTTTCTGCGGGAACGTTTTTTTAATAAAAATATTGCGTTTTTTTTTGGTGTGTTAGATTGTAGAGACAAGAAATACCCTATTGGATTTATTTTTATGAATATGAAATCGTTTATTGAACTTGTTAAAATCCCCAACAAAAATTATTCGATTGGCAAATATCCCGTGACTCAGGCGGAATATAAGGCAATTATGGGCAAAAATCCCTCACATTTTAGAGGCGAAGATCTCCCGGTTGAAAACGTTTCGTGGTATGATGCACGCGATTTTTGCCAAAAGTTGACGGCGCGTGAACGCGCCGCCGGCAGATTGCCGGAGATCCTTGAATATCGTCTGCCGACTTCGGAGGAGTGGGAAGTCGCCTGTCGTGCGGGAACGACAACTCGTTTTTGTTCCGGTGATACGGAGGCGGATTTGGATCGTGTCGCGTGGTATTATAAAAATTCCAAATGTAAAACCCATCCCGTTGGGCAAAAGGCACCTAATGCTTGGGGTATTTATGATATGCACGGCAATGTTTGGGAGTGGTGCATGGATTCTCGGGGCTCGCTCCGTGTTAGTTGCGGTGGCGGTTGGAGCGGCAACGCGCTTTTCTGCGAGTTGTCATACGTCTTCGACGACGACCCGAACTTGCGCTTCTTCAATCTTGGCTTCCGCGTGGTTCTTGCTCCCGTAGGCAAATAATGCCCGTTTTTGGGCTTTTGTTATTCCCTCAAGATTTTTGTGCTTGTTGAGATCTTTGTGATTTCGCGTTCCCGCGGATTTTGTTTTTTGCGGGAACGCTTTTTGTTTTTGAGCTTTTGTGCTGTTTGAAAGCCGTTGCAAAAAGGCTGTGGAGGGCATAAAATTATTGCAGATAAATAGAGATTTTTACAATGAGTCAGTTGAGTAAAGAGATTGCTTACAACGGCAAGCAGGAGGGCTCTGTTGTCGTTACGAAATTGGACGCGGCTTTAGACTGGGTCCGTTCGCATTCGGTTTGGCCGATGCCGATGGGTTTGGCGTGTTGTGCGATTGAGTTTATGTCGGCGAGTTGTTCGCGTTTTGACATTTCCCGTTTTGGGATGGAGGTGACGCGTTTTTCGCCGCGCCAGGCGGACTGCATGATTGTCTCGGGAACGGTTACTTACAAGATGGCGCAGGCGGTGCGTCGCATCTATGACCAGATGGCGGAGCCCAAGTGGGTGGTAGCGATGGGCGCGTGTGCGGCGACGGGCGGGATGTTCCGCACGTATTCGACTTTGCAGGGCGTTGACCGGATTTTGCCGGTGGATGTTTATATTTCGGGCTGCCCGGTTCGTCCGGAGGCGCTGTTTGACGGGTTGATGGCTTTGCAGGAGATGATTGCCCGGGAGCCGGCTCTCAAGCTGCTCAAGCGCGACCGTCCGGTAAAACCGCTGTATTTCAGTTAATCGCAAATCAAAAGAATGGTTTTGGCTTTATGATGACAGAAAAAGATTTGGAATTGCAAAACGCTCTCTTGGCGAAATACGACTATGTCAAGGCGCGTTCGGTCCGTTCGGCGGATCATGCGTCGTTTGACGTTCCCGCGGACCGTTTGGTGGAGTTTGCGACGCAGTTGCGCGATGTTGAGGGTTTTGCGGCAGTTCAGGATTGTGAGGCGATTGACTGGGGTGTCGGCGCGGGAACGCGTTTTTCGGTGATTTGGCATATTTGCAATCATACGACGCATCTGTATATCCGTCTTTGTTGTGATGCGGCGGACAACGAGCATCCTTCGGTCCCGTCGCTTTGCGGCGTTTGGAGCGGCTGCAACTGGATTGAGCGCGAGCAGTTCGATTTGATGGGTGTCAATTTTGTCGGGCATCCCGACATGCGCCGCATTATGATGTGGGACGAATATCCTTATCATCCCTTGCGCAAGGATTTTCCGCTCGCCGGTGTCGATGTGCCTTATTATGACGAAGACACGGTCGCCCAGGCGTCAATCAAGGTGCAGCCCGCACCTCAAAACGGCGGTCCTTTTGTGGCGACGGCGGGAACGACAAAACGTAGTTCGGAACCCTGCGGTCTTGATCAGGAATGGACGGAAGGTCATCGAAAAAATTAAAAAATTTTAAGCATTTTACAACATGGCGACTCCTATTGAATTAGAATTTTCGGACAGTGCTTCGCGCGAGAATGAGCTTGTCCGGAGTGAAAAGCTTGACTTGTCGATGGGCCCGTCCCACCCTTCGACGCACGGTGTTTTGCGCCTGCAACTGGAGGTGGACGGCGAGATTGTGACCAAGTGCACACCCGTCATCGGCTATCTTCACCGCGGCGATGACAAGTTGGCGGAAAACATGACGTATAACCAATTTGTCCCGTTCACGGACCGGATGGATTATCTGGCGCCGATCTGCAACAATGTCGCCTATGCTTTGGCTGTGGAAAAGTTGGCGGATTTGCAAGTCCCCGAGCGTTGTGCGGCGTTGCGTGTTTTGACCTGCGAGCTTTCGCGTGTTTCGTCACACTTGCTGGGCTTGGGCGTTTACGCGATGGACGTCGGCGCGATGACGGTGTTTTTGACGACTTACACCGAGCGGGAACGCATTTATTCGCTTTTTGAAGAATTGACGGGTGCGCGTCTGACCAACAGTTATACGCGCATCGGCGGCGTCACGCGCGACGCTCCCGAAGGCTGGCTCAAAAAAGTAGAGATCGCCTGCGACAAGATTCTCAAGGGCGTTGACGAAATGGAGGCTTTGCTTACCCGCAACAAGATTTTTGTGGACCGCACCAAGGGTGTTGGCGTTATCACGAAGGAACTCGCTTTGCGCTACGGTTTGACCGGCGTCAATCTGCGTTGCACGGGTGTCGAGAGCGACATTCGCAAGGACCGTCCCTACAGCGGTTACGAACAATACGATTTTGACGTTCCCGTGACGACTGTCGGCGACTGTTACGATCGCTATCTTTTGAAGACGGAAGAGATCCGCCAGTCGATCCGCATCATTCGTCAGGTTTGCAAAACTTTGCCCGCGGGTCCTATTGTGGCGCAAGACGCAAAAGACATTGTGCTCCCGCCCAAATCGCGCGTCTTGAACAATATTGAAGAATTGATCCAGAACTTTATGATCACGACGCACGGTCCCAAGATTCCCGCCGGCGAGGTTTATTTTGAGGCGGAAAATCCCAAGGGCGCGCTCGGCTTCTTTATCCATTCCAAGGGCGAAGGCCATCCTTATCGTCTGCATGTGCGCGGTCCGTCGTTTATCTCCCTCTCGACATTGCCGGAACTGATCCCGGGAAGTTTCGTTTCGGACATTCCGGCGATCTTGGGTTCCCTCGATTTCGTGCAGGGCGAATGCGACCGCTAACGGTTTTTTGTTGCCGCGCTGATGTTTTTGGAATTTCGAGATAAGGGAATTTCACAGAATTTTTTAGATTAAAAAAACTATTTTTTCGATGGAAGAAAAAGCAATCACACCCATTCATGAACTTCGCCACAGTGCTTCGCACATTTTGGCGACAGCGCTCTTGCGTTTGTTTCCGGAGGCGCAGCTGGATGTCGGCCCCGCGACAGACGGCGGTTTTTATTACGATGTCGATCTGGAACATAAACTGACGACGGAGGACCTCGAAAAAATCGAGGCGGAGATGAAAAAAATCGCCAAGGAAAACCAGCGTTTTGAGCGCATCGAGGTCTCGCGCGAAGAGGCAAAAACTTTGATTGAGCAAACACCGTGGCTGCGTGAATTCAAGCCGGGTCGTCTCGATGACATTCCTGAAGGCGAGACGATCACTTTTTATCGTAACGGCGAATATCTCGATCTCTGCGCAGGACCGCATGTGCGCTACACTTCGCAGTGCAAGGCCGTCAAGCTGACCTCCGTCGCCGGCGCCTATCACCGCGGGAACGAAAAAAACAAGCAGCTCCAACGCGTTTATGGTGTTGTGTTCCCGTCAAAGGCGGAGCTCGACGAATACCTCAAAAACATGGAGGAGGCAAAAAAGCGCGACCATCGCAAATTGGGGCGGGAACTCAAATTGTATCACATCGACGAAGATGTCGGTCAGGGCTTGATTTTGTGGACACCCAACGGCGCAATTGTCCGCCAAGAGCTGCAGACCTTTATCTCGGAACAGCTTTTCAAGCAGGACTACAAGCAGGTTTTCACTCCCAATATCGGCAACTTGAATCTTTATCGCACTTCCGGGCATTTCCCGTATTACCGCGAGTCCCAATTTACGCCGGTCATCGACCAGGAGCAAATCCAAAAATTGGCGACGGAAGGGAAGTCCTGCGCCGATCTCGCCAATCTTTTGACGGCGGGGCAGTTGGACGGCTTTTTGCTCAAGCCGATGAACTGCCCGCATCACATCAAGATTTTTGACTCGCAGCCGCATTCGTTCCGGGATTTGCCGGTGCGCTTGGCGGAGTTTGGCACCGTTTATCGCTGGGAGCAGTCGGGCGAACTCAACGGATTGACGCGCGTGCGCGGTTTCACACAGGACGACGGCCATCTCTTTTGCACCGAGGATCAAATCGGGCAGGAAGTGCTCGGTTGCCTTGAACTCGTCAAAATCATTCTCTCGACGCTCGGCATGACCAATTACACCGTCCGCGTCGGTTTGCGCGATCCCGAATCCCCCAAATACATCGGCAGTCCCGAAAACTGGGAAAAGGCGGAAAACGCCTGTCGCGCCGCGGCGGCAACGCTCGGCGTTCCCGTGACGGAGGAAAAGGGCGAGGCGGCGTTTTACGGTCCCAAGATCGACTTTGTCGTCAAGGATGTCATCGGCCGTGGCTGGCAGTTGGGCACCGTCCAAGTCGATTTCAACCTGCCGGAACGCTTCAATCTTTCTTATACCGGAGCGGACAACAAGCCGCATCGTCCGGTGATGATTCACCGTGCGCCTTTCGGCTCGATGGAACGTTTTGTCGGCATTTTGATCGAGCATTTCGGCGGCGATTTCCCGACATGGCTTGCGCCGGAACAAGTCCGCATTTTGCCGCTCAACGATTCGCTGATCCCCGCGGCGACGGAGATTCGCGAAAAACTCAAGGCGCTCCGTATTCGCGCTTCTGTTGACGGGCATAGTGACAAACTGGGCGCCAAGATCCGCCGCGCCGAGCTCGAAAAAGTGCCGCATATGCTCGTTGTCGGAGCCAAGGAAATCGAAGCGGGCGTCGTCAATGTCCGTTCCCGCGCCGACAAATCGCTCGAAGGTGTCTGCACGCTCGAACAATTTATTGAAAAACTCTTGCCGATCATCAGGGAACGCCGGCTTTCGCCCGACGCTCCGGCGGCAAAATAGCTTCGCGTTCCCGCAAATCTCCAATGGCAAATCCGCTCCCTTTTCGCGTCGGTATCGGTTACGACGTTCATCGTGTGGAAGCGGGTTTGCCGTGCGTTTTGGGCGGTGTGACGATTGTTGACGCACCTGTTGGCTGTGTTGCGCACAGTGACGGCGATGTCGTGGCGCATGCTTTGGCGGATGCGATTTTGGGCGCGTGCGCCTTGCCGGATATCGGTCATTATTTTCCGCCCGGCGATCCCGCCTGTGCAAAAATCGATTCAATGAAAATTGTCGCGCGCGCTGTCGCCGAGGCGCAAAAAAAGGGTTATCTCGTCGGCAATGCCGATATCGCGATCATCGCCGAACGCCCTAAGATCGGCAAATACGTTCCCGCGATGTGCGAACGCTTGGCGCTTGAACTCGGCGTTCCCGCAGATTGTGTCGGGGTCAAGGCGACGACAAATGAAAAACTGGGCGATCTCGGCGCAGGGAAGGGTATTGCCGTTTTTGCCAACGTTCTGCTCGTGGCGGGAACGGGCTGCTGATTTTTTAAATGAAAAAACGGCGTTCCTGATATTGGCGGGAACGCCGCAGAATTATTTTTTCAAAAAAATATCATCGACGGGATAATTGTCGGGCAAATCGTCGAGTTCCTTGAGCAGCAGTTTGGCGCAGAGCTCGGCATCGCTGCCGGCGCGATGATGAATCCCGTAAAAACCGAAGATGTCGCAGAGGTCGGTCAGCCTGTGGCGTTGCAATCCGGGATAGAGTTTGCGTGAGAGCCGGAGAGTGCAAATATAGTTCAGCTCGGGAATCGGCAGCCCGTAATAGTCGAGCGTTTTTCTCAAACAGTTGGCGTCAAAGCGCATGTTGTGGGCAACGAGCGTCGGGCATTTTTCAATCTCCCGATAAAGTTCCAGCCAGATTTGCGGGAACGCCGGGGCGTTTTGCGTATCCTCAGGAAAAATCCCGTGAATGGCGCAAAATTCCGGATCGTAAAAATTTCCGGGCGGGCGGACCAACCAGGATTTTGTTTTTTCGGGAACGCCGTTTTTGATGATGCAGATGCCCGCTTCGCAGATGGAAGAAGGATTTTTGTTGGCGGTTTCAAAATCGATTGCGATAAAATTTTTGTCGTGCATAATTTTTTCAAGTCGTGTTGTTTCGGGAACGGTCAGTTCTCGGCATAGCGGCTCGCGCAGGCGGCGCCCTTCACAAGGTTATGGGCTTTTTCATCAACGGGGTGCAAGCAAGGCGCCAATGCGGACTTTTCAAAGCAAGGTCGCATAAAGGATGAGTCATAAGCGCTAAACGGACAGGTCATAATATTATTATACGATTATAAAAAAATCACGGGAACGCTTAAGCCTCTCAATCGTTTTGCCGTTCCCGCCGGTTTGTCAATTTGTCTCGGGCAATCTATAATTGTTCTTGTTATGGATCCAGCAGTTCAAAATGAAGTTTTGCAGATTTTTAAAGACAGTGGCGCTTTGCTGACCGGGCATTTTATTTTGCGGAGCGGTTTGCACAGCGCCAATTATTTCCAGTGCGCGCAGGTTTGCCAATATATGGACAAAGTCTCGCGGCTGGTGGAGTTGCTGCTGCCAAAGCTGAAAGGCTTGGGCGTGCAGACGGTGCTCGCGCCGGCAATGGGCGGTCTGGTCGTCGGACAGGAAATCGCGCGGCAGTTGGGCGTGCGCTTTATTTTTGCAGAAAAAGAAGATAACAAATTGGTCCTCCGCCGCAATTTTAAAATTGCAAAAGGTGAGAAGATCCTGATCGCGGAAGACGTGGTGACGCGCGGCGGCCGCGTCGTGGAATGCGACGACATCATCAAAGCCTGGGGCGGCGAAACCGTCGCCTGTGCGATGCTGGTTGACCGTTCGGCGGGCAAGGCGCATTTGCCGATGCCGTTTGTGTCGCTGCTCGAATTGTCGTTCCCGACTTATCCCGCGGACGCGATTCCTCCGGAGCTGGCTGCGATCCCCGCCGTTCATCCCGGTTCCTAAAAAATATCGTTCCCGCGTCAAACCCCAGGCGACGGGAACGTTGATTTTCCCCCTTAAAAATTTTTTAAATCTATGTATACTGTTTCTCGTTTTAGCACCATTCGCCGTGCGACGCGTGAAGTTGTCGTCGGCGGTCAAGTCGGGATCGGCGGGAAAAATCCGATTCGGATCCAGTCGATGACGACATCCAACACTTTGGACGTCGCGGGAACGGTGGCGCAGTGCATCAAGTTGGCGGAGGCGGGCAGCGAGCTGATCCGCATTACTGCGCCGACGGTGGCTGCGGCAAAGGCGTTGCAGGAAATCCACCGGCAGTTTTTTGACGCGGGATTTAAGGTGCCGCTCGTGGCGGATATTCATTTTTTGCCCGCGGCGGCGATGGAGGCGATCGAGCATGTCGAAAAAGTCCGGATCAATCCCGGCAACTACGCCGATAAAAAAACGGGCGCGCCAAAGGATTATACAGATCGTGAATACGAGGAGGAACTGGAACGGATTCACGACTCCGTAGCCCCATTGATCCGTCGCGCCAAAGAACTCGGGCGCGTTTTGCGTATCGGAACCAATCACGGTTCGCTCTCCGAGCGGACGCTGCATCGTTTTGGCGACACTCCGGAAGGAATGGTCGAGGCGGCGATGGAGTTTGTCAGGATTTGCGAAGCGGAAAACTTTTACGACATCGTTTTGTCGATGAAGTCCTCCAATCCCAAGGTGATGATCGCCGCCTATCGTCTGGCGGTCGAGCGGATGCAGGCGGAGGGAAAGAACTATCCGATCCATCTCGGCGTCACCGAGGCCGGCTGGGGAGAAGACGCCCGCATCAAATCGGCAATCGGCATCGGCTCGCTTTTGATCGATGGGATCGGCGACACGATTCGCGTTTCCCTGACGGAAGACCCGTGGCACGAATTGCCCGTTTGCCGGGAGCTCATAGCGCGTGTCTCGCATGTGCAAATGCTTTCAAAAAACAGCGTTCCCGCGGCATCGCCGGTGAGTGACCGCGCGATTGATCCCATGTCTTATCGCCGCCGCGAAATCGTCGAAGTGGCGCTGAACAACAAAATAAAAATCGGAGCCAGCCAGCCGCCGCGCGTCTTTGCTTTTGCCGATGTCTCCAAATCTTTGGCGGAGATTATCGAAGACGTGCGCCGCGCCAATCGCCCGGAAACGCCGATCGAGGGTATCGTCCTGCCGATCGCGACAGAGTCCGACCTCGCCGCGGCAAGCCTCTTCCAAATGGAACTCGAAGGCGAAATCCCCGCGTTTATTTACGATCCCGTCCGCGACAGCGTTCCCGAGCTTTTCAGAAACTTTAAACCCTCCAAAAAATCGGCGACCTATATCCAGCGGCGTTTCAATCCCGCCAACGCGGAAATCGTTCCCGAGTGGGTCGAACTCTGCCGGCAGAAAAATGTCGGGCTGGTCATCGACACAACAGCCGCCGCGCGCGGTGCCGTGCTCCCGTTTTTAAAATCGTTCCCGCAGGAAAAATTGATTTTTACCACCTCCCGCAAAACGCCGGGCAGCCATGTCGTCGGCGGCTATCGTCAGTTGGCGCAGATGTTGGCAAACGCAGGCATCAAGTCGCCGATTTGGATCCGTTGCAGCGAACGCGCGACCATTTTGCCGTTCCCGAAAATCCCTTCCGCCGGCAATGAAGCGCCGTTGTTGGAGGCGTCATTGCTTGCGGGACCGTTGCTTTGCGACGGGATCGGCGATATCGTGAGTGTCGAGACCGCGGGAACACTCCCCAAAAATCTCGAACTCGCCTACAGCATCCTCCAAGGCGCGCGTTCCCGCCAAAGCCGCGCCGAATACATCGCTTGCCCCAGTTGCGGGCGCACACTTTACAATATTCAAGAAACCGTCCGCGAGATCAAGGCGCGCACGCAACATTTGCAAAATGTGACAATCGGCATCATGGGCTGCATCGTCAACGGACCGGGCGAAATGGCGGACGCGGATTTCGGATATGTCGGCGGCGGCCCCGGCAAAATCAATCTCTACGTGCGCAAACAGTGCGTCGAAATGGGCATCCCGCAAGAGCAGGCGGTTGACAAGCTCATCGCGCTCATTAAGGCGCACGGACGCTGGACGGAGCCGCCCGTATAATTTTTTACTCTCCTCTTATAACGACAATGAAAATGCCAACTTTGCCAGAGGCGTTCCCGCCGCCCGTTCTTCCCGCAGACAAAAAACGCCCCGATTTGCTGATTATCGCGGGCGAACATTCCGGCGACGAATTGGCGGCGACGATGATCGGCAAATTGCGTTCCCGCCGCCCCGAACTCAGCATTGCCGGATTTGGCGGACCCGATATGCAGGCAGCGGGCGCGCAGCTCTTGTTCAACATGACGACATTTTCCGCCGTCGGCCTTGTCGAGGTTTTGGCAAATATTTCTTTTTACACCCAACTCGGCAACAAAATCATCGCCTGGATCGAGCGTTATCGCCCGAGAGCCATTTGCTTCGTCGATTTCCCTGGGATGAATTTGCGCTTGGCGGAAATTCTCAAACGGCGCGGTTTGTCGCGCAAAGGCGGCGGTGATATCACCCTCTACCACTATGTTTCGCCGCAGATTTGGGCGTGGAAGGCGAAACGGCGCTTTAAGATGCAAAAATTGCTCGATTCCTTGGGCGTCATTTTCCCGTTTGAAGTCAAATGTTATGAGGACACGACATTGCCGACTTGTTTTGTGGGCGATCCGTTTGCCGCTCCCGATCATGTTTTGCCCGTCGTCTATGACGCCGGAGGACCGGCGCTTCTCCTGCCCGGCAGCCGCCCCAAGCCGGTAAGCAAAATTTTCCCGATCCTTCTCAAAGCCTGGGAGCTGTTTTTGAAAACGCATCCGACGCGCCGCGCGGTCGTTTTGCATCCCGGCGAACCTGTTTTGACGATTTTGAAAAACCTTCTTGCGGGAACGCCGGCTGCGGTGCGCGAGAGCATTTCCCTCGTTCCCGTGGACAGTGTCGCGGAGACGCAGCAGCCCGCGAGTTCGGTTTTGATGAGTTCGGGGACAATGTCGCGCACCTGCTCGCTGGCGGGCGTTCCCGGAGCGATTTTGTATTACGCCAATCCGTTGACGTGGATTTTGGGACGCCTGATCGTCGGCAAACGCATTCGCTATTTGGGCATCGCCAACATTTTGCTTGATCGCGACGTCTATCCCGAATACCTCCAAAAGGCGGCGGAACCCGTGGCGCTCGCCGCCCGTCTTAACGCCTGTTACGACGATCCTAAAGTCTTGGAGCAAATCCAAAAAGATTGCGCGGACTTGCGGGAACTCCTTTCACCGAAGGCGGGCGATCTCGATGCCGCCGCTTGGCTCGAAAGTGCCTTGTGCTAAAAATTTTTATGGAAGCCAAAACTGTCATTGTTGAAAATCTCGCCGGAGGCGCCGGTCATGCGATAATGAAGCATCTGATCGGTCCCGAACAAATGAAAACATCGGCGCGCCTTTACGCCCAGGTGACTTTGGAACCCGGATGTGAAATCGGCGTTCACCGCCATCTCAACGAGAGCGAGACTTATTATATTCTCGCGGGAACGGGCGTCTATGACGACGACGGCGTCAAGCGCGAAGTCAAGGCGGGCGATATCACATTCACGGGACACGGGCACAGCCACGGACTTTTGAACACGGGAACGGAAAACCTCGTGCTCATGGCGCTGATCCTTCTCGAAAAATAAAGGGCGTTCCCGCGGGAACGCCGTTTCCGCATCGTTTTGCAAAATTCAGACTTGACATAAAAAAATAAATGCGGTTTAATGGAATATACATTTTTGATTGCCCAGTAGCTCAGCGGAAGAGCAGTTGACTGTTAATCAATTGGTCGTAGGTTCGATCCCTACCTGGGCAGCCACTTTAAAGACGAGACGCCGTGTCCCGTCTTTTTTTATTTTACTTTCACGGGAACGGGAGATTAGAATATTTTCTTATGAAAACCCTAAAGAAAATTTTTCAAGGCTGCGCCATCGGTTGCGCCGGTATTGTTGTCGGCATGCTGCTGATGATAATTTTGCCGATAATGATCGTCAGTTCGCTGTTGTCGGATGCGGTCAAGACGGAGATGGTTGTGACACCGACCTTGCAGGAAAACACCGTCTTGGTGATTGACATCGGACGCGGCTTCAAAGACGCGCCCACCTATTCGGACGTAAACTCGCCGTTGTTCGGCAGCGGTACCGGTTCCTACGGTCTCAACGATACGGTTCGCGCGATCGTCGCCGCTGCCGGAGATGAAAATATTGCGGCGATCCTGCTCAAAGGCGAAAATTGCGGCGCGTCGTTGGCGACAATCGACTGCCTCAGAACTTATCTCGCCGACTTTGCCAAGGACAAACCCGTCTATGCCTATCTGACAAATCCCTCGCAGTCGGACTATTTGCTCGCGGGACCGGCGACGATGATTATGCTCAACAGCGGCGCGGAGTTCTCCTTCATCGGTGTTGCAACGGAACATATTTATATCAAAAATCTGCTCGAAAAAGCCGGCATCGGCATCCAGGTCACCAAAGTCGGCAAATACAAATCCGCCGTCGAGCCTCTGATCTGCGACACGATGAGCGAGGCGGACCGCGCCCAGTCGCAAGCGATTATCGATGCGCGCTGGGATTATATTTTGGCGAACGCAAGCGCCCGCACCAAATTTTCGCGGGAACAGCTCGAAGCCCTTGCCGCCACCGAACCCTTCCTGTCTCCGGAACGCGCCAAGCAGCTCGGCTTTGTTGACGCCGTCGGACAAGACAGCGACCTTATTCGCTTTGTCTGCGAAAAAACCGGCAAAAAGGACGAAGCCCTCGAGTCCTTCCGTCAGGTTTCATTAAAAACATACATGGATATCGCCGGCATCGCCAAAAATACCATCGATCCCAAGGAATTCGTTTTTTCACTCACCAACGCCAATTTGAACAAAGTGACGGCATCTCCAGAAATTTCCTCCGTGGCGCTGCTGGTCGTCGAAGGCGAAATTGTTGACAACAACGAAGGCGCGGAATATGTCTGCGGTAAAAAATATGCGGCGCTCGTCCGCAAGCTGCGCAACGATTCGTCCGTCAAAGCCGTTGTCATGCGCGTCAACAGCCCGGGAGGATCCGTTTACGCCTCCGAACAAATCCGCTACGAACTGGAACTCCTCGCCAAGGAAAAACCGCTCTATGTCAGCTTTGGAGATGTCGCGGCAAGCGGTGGCTACTGGATCTCGACACCCGCCCAAAAAATTTACGCCAGCCCCTACACTTTGACGGGCTCGATCGGCGTGTTTGGCATTTTGCCCAATATCGAAGGCCTGACCCAAAAAATCGGCATCAACAGCCTCGCTCTCAAAACCGCGCCCTACGCCGACATCAACAGCGTCATGCGCCCGCGCAGCGAAGCCGAAATGGCGATTATTCAAAAGACCGTCGATGAAATCTACGGGAACTTCATTTCCCTCGTCGCCAAAAGCCGCAACCTCCCCAAAGAACACGTCGAAGAAATCGCCCAGGGACGCGTTTGGACGGGAATGGCGGCAAAACGGATCGGGCTCGTGGACGACTTTGATTCCCTGGAAAACATCCTTGACTACGCAAAAAAAGAGAGCGGAGCCGACACCATCGCCGTTTATCCCGAACCCAGCGATCCCGCACAGATCCTCTTCGATCTCTTTAACGAAGACTCCGGCGAATCGCCTGTCTCCAAAATCTCAAAAACGCTCACGGGAACGGCAGTCAAAGGCGCGATCCCGCGCCCGGCGGACAAACTTTATCAAAAGAGCGTCCGCACCCTCGATTCGCTCGACGACCCCAACAACGTCTATGCACGCCTGCCGTGGATAACGGCGGAATAAGATGACGGAAATCGCACGGCAGGTCATCGACGCCACGCGCGAACTTTCTCAAGCCGCGGGAACGCTTAAATTTGGCGATCCCGTGGCTTTTGTTTACAATCCGCTCGAATACGCGGCAAAACCGCACGAAGAATACCTGAGACGCTTTGCGGGAACAAAAAAGCGGGTTATTTTTTTGGGAATGAACCCCGGTCCCTTCGGAATGGCGCAAACAGGCATTCCGTTTGGGGAAATCAACGCCGTGCAAAACTGGCTCGGTATTTTCGATCTCGTCGGCAAACCGCCGCGGGAACACCCCGCAAAACCCGTGGACGGATTCGCCTGCCGGCGTTCGGAGGTCAGCGGCAAACGTTTTTGGGGACTTGCGCGGGAACGCTACGGCAGTGCCGAAAAATTTTTCGAGGAGCATTTTGTCGCCAATTATTGCCCGCTCCTCTTTGTCGCCGGCAACAAAAGCGGCAAAAACCTCACCCCCGAAAACCTCGTTCCCGCCGAACGCTCCGCCATTATTGGTCCCTGCGACCGTTATTTGCGGCAAATCGTCAAGATTTTGGAACCGGATTTTGTCGTCGGGATCGGACTTTTTGCCCAAAAGGCAGCCCAACGCGCTTGCGACGGCTTGCCCGTGACAGTCACAACGATTTTGCATCCGTCGCCCGCATCGCCCGCCGCCAATCGCGACTGGGCAGGGCAGGCGACATCACAACTCGTCGCCGCCGGGATCTGGCGACAAACCGCGCTATAAAATTACTTTACTTCCCCTAAGACTCTTGAAAAATTCATTTTTTTCAGGCGGCGCATAAAGTCCGGAGTAAAGCAGTCTTCCAATTCGTGGTAGGGGACTTCTATTTCAATACAGCCGGATGCCCAAGGACCGATTTCGTAGTGGCTGTATTGGAAAACAATTCCCGACTTCGTGAGCAACAGTTCGGTCTTTTCCGGAGGCACGAGGAAGCGACCCTCCTCATCGCCGAGCCAACGTTCGCGTAGGGAATCCTCCCAAATCCCTTCCCGTTCGGCTGCGTCTGAAAAAGATTCCGTTCGCCATTTACAGCAGAGCGCTTCTTTTTGCGTTTCAAAAAGCTTCGCTTCCTTGCCCGCCAAAAAGATATCCTTAAATTCGAGTTTCCGATTGTCGCTAAGATCATAAATCAGTGTATCGGTATCGTAATTCGGATGCGCCCCGCCCGGACAACCGCGGGTGATTTTATAACAGACGAGGCTGTCCGAAACCAAATAGCGTTCAATGAATATCGATTCAAACATGCAGCTCCAAAAATCCTGATTTACAGTTTTGTTTTTGTTTACAAATTTATATTCGGTATAAGATTCATTTTCACTTATGCCGGAGATTGTCGGATCGTGGAGAAATTTGTCAATCTGCAGCTCAAGGTCCGTCCCGCCAAAAAGTTCTTTTTGAAGTCCCGAAAGATCGCGGTCGTTGATTTTTGCCGGCCAGTCGACAGATACGACCCGTTCGATTTCTATGATGTTTTCAGCTTCGCCGTCGGATGCGTAATTGATTTTAAATGTTCCTCTGAGATATTTTTTAGTTTCCTCAAACAAAAGATTCGGAATCCCCTCAATGTCACTTTCAAATTTGTAAGTTGTCTTGTCGGATTCGCCAATTTTAATCGTCCCGCATTCCTCTTCAATAATTGTAGGTGTAGGCGCCTTGTGTTCGGGAGTAGCATAGAGCGGCACGACCGTCGAGAGCGCGATAAGGGCAAAAATTTTTCGTATCGTCATTGTAAAAAATAATTGGGATTAAAAAAATAAAAATTCAAGGTCTGTTGTCTCAAATAATTAAGTTATACGATTTTGTCGGACAAATCAATGTCCCCTCGCGGGAACGGGAAAAGTGCTTGACTTGGGGAGGGTTTTTAAGGATACTGAATGAGGTTTCCGGCAACCCCGCCGGAATTAAAAACAATAGAAACAGGTGATTTATGTCTGATCCGGATTTTCAGCCGAGGACTCCGTTTCCGGGGACATGGGTTCTGACGGGTTCTGTTCCCGCGAACCCGCTCCAGTGGTTGTCCGAGCACTACGATTCCGAGCTCGGGCTTGGTCTACTACAATTACCGCCACTATTCGCCTTACGACGGTCGCTCCCTAACGCTATTCCAAGAAGAATCGTCTCCGGAGGAGGTTTTTTACCATGATTTTAACATATAAAACAGGAGAACCTGTCTGGTTGGGAGATCATGTGCTTGCAGCAGGTACTCCTGCCGTTATCCGTTCGTTTACTTGGAACAAAGATTATTCCGTCAGGCTTTATATTGAAAATATTTCCGGGAAATCTCTATCAACTATCGATGTAATTCCGGAGGATAATCGATCATTGCTTCCAGCAGATACGAGTGTCGCTTGCGACAGTGAATGGAAGAATGTTTCCTTCTTGAAACGAGGCGAAATACGCTACGTCACCTCCGGTGTTCCCGTTAAAGTAGGCGATGTCGTTGCGGTTGAACAATCATTTGGTCTCATGAAACTTTGTTAAATATCCGAAATTGTGTATGGTAAAAGACAAGAAGGAGAAATCGTAGCTGCGGACGGAACTTCAATCAAAAATACGGGATGCTTTGTCACGGATAAAATCTGGGGAAACACTAAATTTTCGACGTTGGAAATACTTGATGATCGAGACTTTCTCTCTGACGAATGGGAACATGTGTACTTCGTTCGTCGTGGAAATTTAACTCCTCCGGAACGCCCTAAAGATCGGATGTTGCAAGAATTGTGGGACAACCTATTTAAGACCCCGTAAAGGAGGAAAAGCGAGAAGCAAAGAACAGCGTTGGGAGGAAATAAACAAGAGTCTGACTTGTCATAAAAATGACGAATTTCTTAAATCAAATCACGAGTGCTTACGACGCGCAAGGCCGCCGTTTCGAGAAAAAAGTCTCCGTAGCGGGAACGCGCCCGCTTCTTCGAGTTCCGCGGGACGCAACACGCGCTTGATCGCCAACGATTATTGAGTGCGCGAAATAAATAGGAGAGTTTGCAATATATGAATTTCCCTGTTTTAGAATTAGGAGAAACTCAATTTAATCTGTTTGTTAATTGTGACAAAGCGATTGAATGTTCTCGTGGTCGTCTTGGTGTCGAATACTTCCCCGGAACCTTGTTTATTGATGTGAATGGGCGAGTGTGGAAATGCGTTCGCGCGCAATTTGTCCGTTATTTGCGCCCATGGTGGGAGCAATTCCTCCCGGGTGGAGATCCGTTTCGCAAGGCGGACCAAGTTGGAATTTCAAGAAGAACCAATAGCTTTCCCTGAATTGCTTTCGATGCTGGAAACACGAGTTAAAAGTGATGATTTGCAAGTCGGGTGTATCGTCAGTTCTTTTCCGATCAAATTACTCATCGATGAAAATTTGGCGATTATGAACGACAAATGGACTCCAATTCTCAAAAACATCTCGGCATTTATGCGTCTTCGTCGTTTGGAGAAAAAATTAAAAAATGATCCCGGAGCGACAGAATGCGCTTCTCGATATTTTAACTTATATTCGACATGGGCAAAGATAAAATTTTGCAAACAACTTCATATTTGCCCCGATGCAAAATCGCTAATTCCGATGATTACTTCGCTATTTGAAGAATTTATAAATAAATGCGCGCATTGACGATGACTGAGTATCCAGATGATGTTGAAATTGCTCCGGGATTGCTTAGCGGCGATCTCGACGCAAAATTTGCTCTAAAAATTTTTAGCCGGAAAACGGTAGACGAAGTTGTAGAATACCTGCAGAAAGAGGCTCCAAATCCGTATGATATTTTTGAACATTTTTACTTTATGAGTAATCGTGCGTTTTTGTTCTATTTTCCTATCTTCGAGAAATATCTCAGAGCGGAGCAGGAGTCATACGGGGAAATTGATGATGTCTTTGTCCTGGCTGTTTTAAGGCTTCTTAAAGATCGCGGGAACGTCCTTGCGGGAACGGACATTGGCGCTTTGATAAGCAACCTTCATCGTGCGATTTTAGAATTGATGTCATCCAAGGATTCAAACAGCACGGTAATACAGGAAATAAAGAAATTGTGGATTGAAGCGAGCTATCTCGGCTTGGAGGATAGAGGAAAATGAGTATGGGCGCTTTAATCTAATTATTTTTTCAGGGTATGAAAAAAATATTCTTATTGCTCTGCTGTGGAGCATGTGTGCTTTTCTTCGGATGTTTTTCGTCGGAGAGATCCGATTCCGAAGCCGAATCGTGTATATGCGACCAACTCCCTTTCTCGAAGGGTGAGATACGCGAAATGCATCTTCATTATTGGGTGCGCGTTCGCGAGAGCGGCAACTACGAATCCGGATATGATTCCGGAATTCGGGAACGCATTGTTATTATCCGTTCGAAGAGAGAAATTGAAGAACTTTTATCCGAACTATGTCCTGTCTCAAAGGAAATCGTTCCCGCGAGCGCATCCGTTAATTTTGCTCTTTTAGCAGACAAAGGTGCCCGATGGCACGGAGAAATTCTTAGCAATACGAAAATTCTAATAGAGCCGAATGTTTTGTTTACTCTAAAAAATTACAGGTTCCCCGTATTTTGCAACGCGATTTGTGCAGTTTCAGAAACATGGATTCGGAGCGAAGCCATAGGAAAGCCGACGTATGTGAATCCAAGCTGGGTTACGTTTAATAAAGAAGATGCCAGAAATCTTGAGATGCTTGAATACAACGAAACCGCCGATGGTTTGTCCCATGATTTTGTACGAGTCTATTACCGATAAATACGTTAACTATTATGCTCTCTTTCACACATCTGCTGAAATTTGAATTCCTCCAAGGAGGCTTATTAAAACTATCAAGAAAAGATTCAATTGTTGGCATTGAATCTTGGTTGTGCATACTTGCGCCTCCGGAGAGAAATACTGTTTCGGCAATCCTTTCACGCGCATTGGCTCCATGCTTGGAACAAGAAAATCAGATAAGATCTTTTCCGTTTTTGAGCCGACTTTTTCTTCGGTTAAAAGGGGTTTGTTGGATAAAATACATCGGATCGTTTTCGGATTCCGAGCTCCGAGCTTCTATCCGCTTTTCTTTGGCACTAAACAAAAGCGGAGAAAAATTGTTTTATCTGGAGACCGAAGCAATGCGTCCGTCGTTCCACAAAGAAGTCGTTTTAACTTCGTTCGACTCTGTTTTGAGTCTTTTTAAAACTCTTTCGACCGATGAGTAAAAACAATTGATCCGCCGATCCCGCCGACAACATCACGACGACAGTTTATGACTTGGGGCACAGCAAGCCGTCTTGCGTGACGCGTTCTTATGTCGCCTTGACCGGCGAACTCGCCTCGATTTCCTACAACGACGGCACACCTACCGAGACTTTTTCCTACAATCACCTCGGGCAACTCACAACTGTGACCGACTCCGCGGGAACGACGACTAAAATCTACGATTCCTACGGGAACGTCGCCACGGAAACGCAAGGTGCGACCGGTGCGACGCTCGCGTTCGGCTACGATGCGTTCGGACGCGAAACGACCTGCACGATTTCGCGCGGCCAGCAGACAATTGCGCTTTTCGGGCTGGCTTACGACGCGGCGACGGGACAGCTTTCTGTCGGCTCTTACGGGAATGTCGAGTTTGCCTACAATTATCTTACGAGAACGAATTTTTTGTCGAGCGTGGAAAATTATTTTGTCACAAAGACGAGAACTTATGAGTCCGCGCGTGACTTGCCTGTTGAAATCGCTTATAATGACAGCGTGAGCAAGCTCCTCGCAAAACGGAACGACAGTAATCCTAAATCTTGTGAATGTCGCTATACAGAGATTGATGCTACTCTTAAGCCTCCACCTGGTGCTGTTCCGTTTAAAAAACCAACAGGTGGCGGCATTGTTTTAATATAGATTTTAAAATGTATATATTTTACAACACCCATAATCCTGTCATTGTTGGGGACAATGTTTATGTAGAGCTTTCAAATGGTGAGATTGTAAACGCTCAAATAGGCGGTTATCATTTTGAAACGGCTAATGGGAACACCCCTATAAATTCTCCGAAGGTGATTATTCAAGCGACAGATGTTGTAGATGGCAAAATTAAAGTCGTGGAGGCTACGCTTTTACAGCCGATAAAAATTTCATGGGATTCAGTAAAATTGCAGAGTCGGGCAAAATCCGGTTTGCTTTTTTATCATGAAAGCGGAGATGAGGTTCAAATCGGAGACATTGTTGCGTTTGAAGCAGCTTTAGAAAAACCGATTGCGAATATGAGCTTGGGTCGTATTGATTCTTTTTATGATCCTGTCTGCGGACTTGACAAATTTAATTGGGAACCTGGTTTTTGGGTAAATATCCGCGATGAAGAAAATCTTATTATGTCGATAGATCCATTAGAAAATTCGCCTGCATGGGAAAATATTTATTATATACGGCGTTCGTAATCATAATAAGAAAGTGTCTAGGATGGAAAAATCATTAAACGAGTGATTGTCGGTTTTCCCAAAAATGGAGAGGCCGGAAATTGTTTCGACATGTGAATATGAAACATCAAATATCAATACTATAAAGAATCCTAAGATAAAATGTGGAAACGTTTGTTAATTTGGGCTGCGTCCCTTTGTTTGGGCTTGTTTTCCCTTTGGGAAGGATATTGGCTTTTCGGTTTGATAATGCTGGCGATTTCTGTAGGATCTGTTTTTTTATGGATATTCAAACTGTTTCGGGAGAGAAACGATTTCAAACAGAATTTTAAAATATCGTCGAAAGATTTAGTCTGCCTTGCGGCTGCATTAGGTTTTTTTGTGATTTCGTCTCATTTTTGTGTTCCTTGGATCAGCTGGTGCGCTCTCGCAATAATTGTTGGGATAAAAATCTTTTTTGTGTCACGTTCCTGAAGTTGCGGGAACGGGGAGGGGCTGTTCGCGGGGAGCGTGGCTGTTTGCGCGCGTTCCCGCGGGGCGGTTGTTTTTTTAAAAACTTTAAACGATTAATAAAAAATCGTATAATTAGAGTGTTTTAAAATTATGGAGAACATAGGAACACATCATACTTTGGCGTGCATTTGGGACTTTGACAAAACCTTGACGCCCGATTATATGCAAAAGCCTCTTTTTGAGGAATACGGGATTGACGAGAAGCGTTTTTGGAAGGAGGTTAACGCGTTGCCGGGGATTTATGAGTCAAAAGGCGTTCATGTCTCCAAAGATACGATTTATCTCAATCACCTTTTGAGTTATGTCAAAAACGGCCCGTTGCGCGGTCTGTCAAACGCGAAGTTGCGCGCGCTCGGTTCGCGTATTCCGCTCTGTCCGGGCGTTCCTCAGGTTTTTGACAAACTTCGTGCCTATGCCAAGGAATACGGCAAAAAGAAGAATCTTGATATCGATTTGGAGCATTACATCATCAGCACGGGTTTGGCGGAGATGATTCGCGGCTGCGAGCTGGCGCCGTTTGTGGACGGGATTTTCGGTTGTGAGTTTATCGAACAGCCGTTGCCGCCCGGCTACACTTCGCAAGAGGCGCTGGAGCTTTTGGACGAATCGACGGAGATTTCCCAGGTGGGCGTGATGGTGGACAACACGATCAAGACGCGTTTTATTTTTGAGATCAACAAGGGCTCCAACAAAAATCCGGACATTGATGTGAATGCCGTCGTTCGCGCGGAGGACCGCCGTGTGCCGTTTTCCAATATGATTTACATCGCGGATGGTCCGAGCGACGTTCCCGTGTTTTCGGTGGTGGGCAAGGGCGGCGGTTTCGCGTATGCGGTCTATTCGCCGGACAAGCGTGAGGAGCGTCGCCAAAACGATATGTTGCAGCAGTCGCAGCGCGTGAACGGTTACGGTCCCAACGATTATCGCGATACGGAATTTTCCTATGACTGGCTCTGCATGCGGATTGAAGATATCGTCAACCGCATCGATAAGGCGCGTCAGTTTGCGGTGATGTCCCAAGTGTCCCAGCCGCCCAAACATCTGCATCCTTCGGCGCTTGAGGCGAGCATCGCCCCGTTGCCGACGCCCAATCCGCAGCGTCCTCACGGCAAGCCGACCCAACCCGATCTGTTTTAGTCGTATGGCTTCCAAGAAATCAAAGATGCCGGCAATGCCGTCTGCGGGAACGCCCCGTCATACCCGTCATCCGCTCTGGGCGATTTTTTTTGCGGGACTCTCGTTTGTCATTTTTGCGACGCTTTTCCGTTATGACGGCAGCCAATACGCCTGGGCTCCCGACATTTGGATGACGAGTACCAATGTCGATAAAAACTCCTTCGGCATCGTCGGGGCGACTTTTGCGCTCTGGTCGTTCCGCATTTTTGGAGTTTCCGCATGGATGCTCGGCGTTTTTGCGGCGCTGCTGTCGTTTTACATGCTTCGCCTGCGGGATCATTTTTCGTTGTATTGGAAATGTTTTGAGATGCTCTTGGCGCTGATTGCGCTTTCCGTGTTTTTTCATGCGATCCCCGACACTTGGATCGGCTACAGTTCCAAGTCGGCTCTGGTCAGCATGAAGGAGGGGCCTGGCGGTTATTTGGGCGCCTATATTTGTGAAATCTTCGCGCCGTTTTTCGGTCTTACGACGCTCGCGCTGGCATCGGCGTTCGCCTATGTCGTTTTGTTCTGTTCGATTTGCATGACTTCGCTGACTCGGGTGATCGGCAAAATTATCGTTTGGCTCAAAAGCGAATATGATTTTTGGCGGGAACGCCACAAGGAGCGTGCGGCGAAGCGCCAGATGGAGCGGGAACTCGCTCAGCAGCGCCGCTTGGAGGAAGAGCGCCGCCGTGCGGAGGAGGGCAACTACTACGGAGCGTCCGACACGGCTCCTGTCGCGAGCGATGTCGATTATCGTGAGGCGGCGCCGGAAACCCAGGAATGCCCGCCGCCGGCGACGATCGTTCCCGCGGAGCCCGTTCCCGCAAACGACGTTCCCGAAGAAGTGCCGGAAGCGCCGGTCGTCCAAGCCCTGCCGTCTGTCGTGGCGGGAACGCTGGTCATCGAGGAGAGTGCGGACGAGTCGGACGAATCGCCGTCCGCCGTGGCGACCGTCTCCGATGCGGGAACGCTGGAACGCGCCGACGCCGGCGATTTGGACCGTTCCCGCGGGGAATATGTTTTCCCACCGCTTGACCTTTTGCAGGAACCGCCGCGCCATGACGAGGCTTCGACCGCCGACCACTTGGCGCGCGGCGATGAGATCGTCAAGGTTTTGAAACAGTTCAACTGCGAGGCGACTTTGTCGGCGGCGCATGTCGGTCCGACGGTGACGCGCTACGAGGTGCGTCCCGCTCCCGGCCAAAATGTCAGCCGCGTGCTCAATCAGGGCGACAACATCGCCGTCAACATCGCCGTCAAATCCGCCCGTATCAAGAGTATTCCCGAAAACGGCACGATCGGCATCGAAGTCCCCAACCCTATCCGCCAGACTGTCTATATCCGTGAGATTTTGGAGTCCAAGGCTTGGGCGGAAAACAAAAAAATGGCGATTCCGGCTGTTTTGGGCAAAGACGTTACCGGCAAACCGGTTTTGCTCGACATGGCAAAAATGCCGCATGGGCTGATCGCGGGAACGTCGGGCTCGGGCAAATCCGTCTGCCTCAACGGGATCTTGACCTCTTTGCTCTACCGGATGTCGCCGGACGAACTGCGGCTCATCATTGTCGATCCCAAGGCTGTCGAGCTGGGCGTCTATAACAAGGCGCCGCACATGCTGATTCCTGTGATCACCGACATTCGCCGGGCACCGGGAGCGGTCAAATATCTGATCGACGAGATGGAGCGCCGCTACCAACTGCTTATGGCGGCGGGCGTTCGCGACATCAAGGGCTTCAATCAAAAAATCGAAGATCTGAAGAAGGCGCCGGCTGCCGCCCAAACAGTTGCCGTTCCCCGAGACGAAGGCGTCGAAGACGAACTCACCGCCCGCAAAAAATTGCCCTACATCGTCTGCATCATCGACGAATTCGGCGATATTATGGCAGGTCCGCAGCGCGCGGAGATCGAAAACGGCGTTCAGCGCCTGACCGCCAAATCGCGCGCGGCCGGCATCCACCTCCTCATCGCGACCCAACGTCCGGACGCAAAGACGATTACCGGACTGATCAAAGCCAATCTCGGCACGCGTATCGCCCTGCGGGTGACCTCGGGCATCAATTCCAACATCATCCTCGACGAAGGCGGCGCGGAAACCCTCATCGGCAATGGTGACATGCTCGTCCTGAAGCCGACATCGCCGGACCTTGAGCGCGCCCAAGGCGTCTGGGTGTCCGAAAACGAAATCGACAGCATCGTCAATTTCCTCTGCGAACAAAACGGACCGCCGCAATACTCCGACGACGTAACCTCGATTATCGACGGCTACACTGAAGACGAAGAAGGCACCGAAGACGAAGGCGGCGAAGGGCTCGACGGCGACGAACTGCTCGCCAAAAAAGCCTGGGACATCATTTACAAAACAAAACGCGCCTCCACATCCTGGCTGCAGACACGCCTCAAAATCGGCTACGGCAAGGCGACACGCATCATCACCGCCCTCGAAGCCAACGGCTACGTCGGTCCCGCCAGCGGCCCAAAAAGCATCCGCGACATTCTAAAAGACCATTGGGACGGCATCGATATGGACAAGGACCTTTAGCGTTCCCGCAATGACAAAAAACATAAGGGGACTGATCGCCCCGCTTATTCTCATTTTCTCCTCAATCTTTTTTATGAGCAGCGACAATATCGACGGCAAAATGGAGCGCATCAAAGCCTTGCGCGCCGAAATCGCAATGCACGACGAACGCTATTATCGCGCCGCCGACCCGCTGATTTCCGATTTTGAATACGACCTGCTCAAGGCGGAACTCAAAGCCCTCGAAGCCGCCTGTCCCGATGCGGACCTTTCAAACTCTCCAAGCCAAAAAGTCGGCGACGACCGCAATGCGGGATTTGAAAAGTTCAAGCACCGCGTCCCGATGCAAAGCCTCGACAACACTTACAGCGAAGGCGAATTTTTGGATTTTTGCAAACGGATCGAAAAAGAGCTGCCGCCCTCCGAAATGCTTTTTCTGGTCGAGCCCAAGATTGACGGCTGCTCGGTTTCATACATTTACGAAAACGGAAAATTCGTTCGTGCGCTCACTCGCGGGAACGGCATTGAGGGCGACGACATCTCGCGCCATATCCCCAATATCGCCGGCGTTCCCGAGACTTTGAAAGCGATCCCGGGCAAGCCGTTCCCGCACTTTGTCGAGATCCGCGGGGAGATTTATATGACGACGGCGGAGTTTTTGCGCATCAACGCCCGACGCGAGGCGGACGGTCTCGAACTCTTCGCCAATCCTCGCAACCTCACGGCGGGAACGATCAAGTCCCAGGATCCCAACGAAAGCCGTCGCCGCCGTCTAAGCACTTACGTTTACGGTTTGGGCGCCTGCGAGCCGGCGGGAACGTTCACTTCTCTCTCCGAACTCCGCGCAATGCTCGCCGACTGGGGATTCCCGCTGACCGCTTTTTGCGCCCGCGTCACGGGAGGTGAAGCGGCAGCCGGACAAATCCGACTCTTGGACGAAGCCCGCAAAAATTTTGACTATCCGACGGACGGCGCCGTCATCAAACTCGACAAACTCGCCCACCAGCGGATTTTTGGCGAAAAATCCCACGCGCCGCGCTGGGCGATCGCCTATAAGTTCGCTCCCGAACAGGCGGAAACCACCCTCCGCGCCATCACGCTGCAAATCGGCAGAACAGGCAAAATCACACCCGTCGCCGAACTCGATCCCGTCGAAGTCGCGGGAACGACCGTTTCGCGCGCCACCCTGCACAACGAAGACGAAATCGCCCGGAAAGACCTCCGCGTCGGCGACCGCGTCATCATCGAAAAAGCCGGCGAGATCATCCCCCAAGTCGTGCGCTTCGTTCCCGAAAAACGCGATCCCGCCAGCACGTCCTTCTCCTTTGCCCAAGCCCTCAAAAATGCCGGCATCGAAGCCGAACGCCCCGTGCGCTTTATCGATCCCGCCCGTCCCGAAAAAGGCACCGAACAGATCGCCGCCTGGTATCTCAAGGAAAAGGACAGCCCCGAAATCCGTTCCCGCCGGCTGCTCTATTTTGCGAGCAAACCCTGCATGAACATCCCCAATCTCGGCGAGAGCGTCTCCGCCCAACTCGTCGCGCGCGGACTCGTCACCGTTCCCGCCGACCTTTATGCGCTGACCTTTGACCAGCTGATGACCCTCGAAAAGTTTCAGCAAAAATCCGCACAAAATCTCCTGGACGGCATCGCCGCCTCGCGTTCCCGCGGACTGGCGTGCCTGCTCAACGCCGTCGGTATTCCCAATGTCGGCGCCGCCACCGCAAGGGACATCGCCAAAAAGTTTAGAACCCTCGACGCCGTCGCGTCCGCCACCGCCGAAGAGCTCCAGGATGTGGAAGGCGTCGGCGAAGTCGTCGCCCTCTCCATCGTCGAATATTTTGCCGATCCCAAAAATCGCGAACATTGCGAACGTCTCAAGGCCGCGGGTGTCGTGACGGAAGAACAGGGCGCAGAAGACGCCGTTCCCGCCGCCGCGCAAGTCTTTGCCGGCAAAACCTTCGTCCTCACGGGAACGCTCCCGACCCTCAAACGCGACGAGGCAAAGGCGATCATCGAAAAATGGGGCGGCAAAGTTTCCGGCTCCGTCAGCAAAAAAACCAGCGTCGTCCTCGCAGGCGAAGACGCCGGCTCAAAACTCGAAAAAGCGCGGGAACTCGGTATCGAGATCATCGACGAGGCGGCCTTTCTCAAATCCGTTCCCGCATCGGACAGCGTTCCCGCGGAAAACGCCGTTCCCGCGCTGCAAAATCCCGTTCCCGCGCCTTCCGACGAGCTGCCGCTCTTTTAGGTCTTGCGGGAACGCCGGATTTATATGATAATTTAGACGAGGAAATTTTGAAGTGGCGCAAAGTCCGAAAGCAGACGAAAAGTCTTTTGCCCTGTCTCCTAAACTCGCCGGCGAGTTTAGGAGCAATTCCCTGCTGTATCGCGAAGTCATGGAGGAGCGCGAGGAGATTTTGCGCCACAAATGGTATTTGTCCGAGCGCGCCGGCCACGATGTCGGCATTTACGAGACGATGGCGGACTGGGTCGCCAATCACCGCGCCGCCTGGATTTGCGCCTGGCGGACAAAAAACAATCCGCCCAGAACCTAAACTTCCCTCCTAAAAATATTTGTTCTTTCTCTTTACAGCCTTTTAAATCACAAAAAAAATGAGCCAGGACCCAGCAAAGCCCCTCGCGGGAACGAAGATTCAATTTACCGGCAACGACAGGATGCTGATTGTCGCGTCGCGCTACAACCAAAGCTATGTCGATCATCTTTTAAAACGCTGCAAAGAGACATTGCTCGCGGCGGGACTCCCCGAATCCCAAATCGCCGTCGTGCGCGTTCCCGGTGCGGGCGAAATTCCCGTCGCGATCGCAAAAGGCATTCATTGGGACGACACGATGAACCCGCCGCCCTTTGCCGTCGCCATCGCCCTCGGCATGGTGATTGCAGGCGAAACGCCCCACCACGAAGTCATCGCCCACTCGACCGCCAACGCCCTTCAGGAACTCGCGACCCGCTACCGCGTTCCCGTCATCAACGGCATCATCGTCACCAACAACAACGCCCAAGCCGACGACCGCGTCTATGGCGCGCAGGACCGCGGAAAAGAGTTTGCCGACACGGCAGTCGAAATGTTCCGGATTTTTAACCGCTAATTTTTAAAACTATGGAAACTCCCAACGAAAACGGCGTTCCCGCCAAGCAACGGAAAGTGACGGCGCGCCACCTCAACCGCCTGGCGGCTGTGCAGTTCCTGTATGCCTGGCTCTCCACCCACGCCGCCAAAACAATACCCAATCGCGACGAACTGGGCTCCGAACTCCAGAACTTTTTTAACCCGCGCAGTCCCAGTGTTGACGAAAGCCTGGAAACGAGCGATCCCGAAATCCACTATTCCCCCGCGGACTCCTTCGCCTGTCTGGGCGGCGATGTTCCGCCGGAAAACGGACACGCCCGAAATTTTTACGCCTTTGCCGAACAGCTCGCCGACGGCGTTCTCAACAATCTCGAAATGATCGACGAAAAGATCAAGGCGTATTTGAGAAACTGGGATTTTGACCGCGTCGAAAAAGTCGCAATGATCATCCTCCGCCTCGCGGTTTATGAACTGACCATGCGCGTGGATATCCCGCCGATCGTCTCCATCAACGAGGCGCTCGACCTGACCAAGGAACTCGCCTCGCCGGACGCCAAACGCTTTGTCAACGGCGTTCTCGACCAGATCAGCCAGACATTGGGCAGACCGCGCCGCTAATACAGTTATGTTCCCCTCTTTGTTCAACAAATTTAAGGCGGGCTTCAAAAAAGCCTTCGGCGGCCTCAGCGGACTCTTCGCCAAAAAAATCGATCCCGAAACCCTCGACGCCCTCGAAGAAGCCCTCTACGGCGCCGACTTCGGAGTCGAAACCGCCAACGAAATCCTGGAGGAAATCAAAAAAGCCTACGCCAAAAACAAAGAGCTCCACGGAGCCGACGCCGCCGCAATCGGCAAAGAGATTTTGCAAAAAATCCTCGAAGGCGCCGAGGGAAAATTCGATCCCGTTCCCGCGACCAGACCCGAAGTCATCGAACTCGTCGGCGTCAACGGCGCGGGCAAAACCACAACGGCGGCAAAACTCGCCTATCGCCTCGAACAGGACGGGCACAAAACCGTCTTGGGCGCCTGCGACACTTTTCGAGCCGCCGCCAACGAACAAATCGCCGCCTGGGCAAAAAAACTCGACCTCCAGCTCGTCGCCAGCCAGCACGGCGGTGACGCCGCCGCCGTCGCCTTTGACACCGTCAGCGCCGCCAAAGCCCGCAACGCGGATTTCGCCATTCTCGACACCGCCGGCAGACTCCACACCAAAAGCCACCTGATGGACGAAGTCAAAAAAATCGGCAAAGCCGTCGCCAAAGTCACCGACACCGCACCCCGGCACCGATGGCTCGTCATCGACGGCACACTCGGCTCCAACTCCATCGAGCAGGCGCGCGTCTTCAACGAACAGTTCGAACTCACAGGACTCATCGTCACAAAACTCGACGGCAGCTCCCGCGGCGGAGCCCTCGTCGGCATCTGGCGGGAACTCCAAATCCCCGTCTATTTTGTCGGACTCGGCGAAAAACCCGAAGACCTCCAGCCTTTTTCCACCCAAAACTATATTGACGCCATTTTTAACTAAATTATGCTCCAAGAAAATTTCCTATCCCTCGTCTTTGACGCCCAACAACTGGCAAGCATCCGCAGCCTCCAAAAACGCTACAAAGTCGAAAAAATCTCAAAACTCCTGCGAGCCATCGCCGAAAATGCCGACAAGGCAACCGTCAAAAAAACCGTCGCAAAAGGCAAACAGATCACTTTTCGCGTCAGCAAAAAAACCTTTGAAAACATCAAAAAAATCGCACACAGAAACGGAAACAATTTTTCACAACTCTTCAGAACCCTGATCGACCAGACCGAAAAAATCGTTCCCGCCAAAACCCTCAAAAGCCTCGCGGCAAAGGCGGCAAAAAGCGTTCCCGAAAAAACGGCAAAAAATGGCAAAAAAACCGCTCCCAAAATCCAAAAAGCCGTTCCCGCCAAAAAGAAAACAAAGCCCGTTCCCGCCAAAAAAGTCTTAAAGAAAAAATCCCGATGAAAGTTTTGCGGGCAAAAAGCGCCGGATTTTGCAAGGGCGTCGAACGCGCGATCAACATCGCCCTCCGCGATGCCAAGACCGGACGCTATTCGCATATTTTTACCGACGGACCGCTCATCCACAACAACCAGATGATGGCGGAACTCGCCGGACACGGCGTTCGCGAACTCGACAGCGACCACAAAAACCTCACGGCGATCCCGCCGCAGGAAAGGGACAAATGCGCCATTATCGTGCGCGCCCACGGCATCACACCCCAAAGACGCGAGATTCTCAAAAAACTCGGCATCGATTTTCACGACGCCACCTGTCCCGACGTCGCCAAAATCGCCGGACGTGTCAAAATGTGCGCCAACAAAGGATTCGCAACCGTCATTTTCGGAGACCCCCAACACCCCGAAGTCGTCGGTATCCTCGGATACGCCCAAGAGCGCGGATACGCCGTCAGGACATTGGAGGATATTCAAAAACTGCCGCCGCTCGGCGACAAAGTCTGCTTAGTCTCCCAATCGACCATGTTCGTCGATGATTTTGAAAAAATCGCCGAAGCCCTCAAAAAACGTTTCCCCGCCGCCGAAATCTACAACACGATCTGCGGCGCGACACGGGACCGCCAAGGCGATATTCCCGCCCTCGTCGAACAAGGCGCACAAGCCATCGTCGTCATCGGTGGCAGACACTCCGCCAACACCGTCAAACTCGCAAAACTCGTCGAAGCCAGCTCCGTGCCGTGCTTCCATATCGAAACCCTCGCGGAACTCGATCTCAACGCCCTCAAAAGTTTTAAAACCGTCGGCGTCACCGCAGGAGCCTCAACACCGGGATTCCTCATCGACGAAGTCTGCAACGCAATCGAAAAACTATAGCCGCGCCGCGGGAACGCCGGGAATGGCGGGAAACGGGAACGCGATAGCGGGCTGGGTGCGCTCGGCGGGAACAGAAATTTTGAATCCTAAAATCTGTGGATCCTAAAAAACTTGTTCCCGTATGGATGTTTTTTATTCTTTTTTGAAAAAATTTGCTTGTTTTTTTTTTTTACGTATTGTAAAATCATTGTAGGAAATTTTTAAGCGAAAACAAATTCTTATAATCTTATGAAAAAATACATAGCAGCACTAACACTTATCGCAGCGGGAACGACACTGGCGAATGCGGAGAATGTTTTGACGCAGTATGCCACGATGTCGGACCTTGTGAGCAAGGCGGCAACGATTACGGCGACGAATGTCAGCGCCAATTACGCGAACAGCGTGACGGCTTATGCTTTTGCCGCCGGCACAAATTCGTTTCTCAACATTACGGATACCGATCTTTACAGCTACGTGACCGGCGGGACCGGCTATTTGACGGTGGCGGCATGGATCAAGGCGGATTCCGTTACGGAAAACTCCGTCTTCTCGTTTGGCGGGCAAGGCGACGGCGTCAAGTTTGCCCTCAAAGACGGCAAAATGCAGTTTACGACAAAAAATGTTGCGGACAAGAATACGAACTCGGCGAGCATTACGGCAGGAGACTGGACGCTTGTCGCTTGGGCGCTTGATCTCTCGAAGAGCACCAATTCTCAAGTCTATGTCGGCAACTCGACGACCACGATAAATGTCGGCACTTGGAATGCGGCGAATCCGCAGACCTTTGCCATCGGTTCCGGCAACAGCGGCAATCTTCGCGACGGTTACCTCGGCGAGATTGCAAATCTGACCGTGTTCAAGTCCGACTCTTTGGCGGATGCGTCGGAGGTTGTTGCGAAAATGGGCAGCGCCCCCGTCCTCGTTCCCGAGCCGTCAATGTTCGGCTTGTTGGCAGGCATCGGCGCCTTGGCACTCGTCGGCGCGCGTCGCCGCCGTTCCCGCTAATTTTTGCGACTTAACAAAATCGCGTTCCCGTAAAATCCGCGGGAACGCGATTTTTTGTTCTCGGATCAGAATTTGCGGGAACGCGAAAGCGGGAACGGGAAAGCAGCTTTTGTTTTAATAGAGACACAGAGGCGCAGTTGGCGGCTTCTGTTTTTTTGTTGGACTGACAAAGTCTCGAAAATCTCAGTGCCCCGTGTTAAAAATAAAAGCGAACGGTGAAGAAAAATTAAGGAAAAAAGAAACGCGTTCCCGCGGATTTCACGGGAACGCGTTTTATTTTTACCTCAAAAAATTAGCGTGCGCGACGACGGCGTGCACCGACAAGTGCCAAAGCTCCGATACCTGCCAGCAAACCAAATGCCGAAGGCTCGGGAATG
>JAILGB010000015.1 GCA_024697185.1 Opitutales bacterium
GCAAACCCATTCAATTTTGTCGGTTTTGTTCCTAAACTTCTCCCTGTCGTAGCAAGTTTCATCTATTTTATCGAAGGCCGTTTCGCCTGATTTGCTTTCCGTTTTTGAGACTTTTTCTATCTCATACACATTCAGATTGTCCATGTACGGCTCATGGTCTTTGAGCCAAGGAAAATTCTTTGTGCGGTCGTAGCACTCGCCGCTCATAATGCGTTTCAAACGTTTGGTCGTCACGTCGTAAGCAATGCCGTTGGGGTTTGTGTCTGTTACTTCGTTGTTGGTGCAGAGGATGAATTTGCGGTTGCCGCCATCTTCCTTGTTCAGTTCCATCACGGCTTGACCAGTTGTGCCGGAGCCGGCGAAGAAGTCGAGAACAATAAAATTCTTTTTTTAATAAGATTAATACAAAATTCAATTAATTCAATTGGCTTTGGATTTGCGAATAAATTCTTTTCAGAAAAAATACTATTAAACAATACAGTACCTTTTCCATTTTGAAAATCATCTAACCACAATTTTTCATATTGATACTTATTTTGATCTTCATCTTGATTGTAATAATGTTTTATATAAATAACACCATCTTTTGCATATAAATCCTTATTATCTGCATCAAATTTCTTCTTACTCCACATCCAACGACCCTCTTTATTTTGATGTGTTTTAGGAAGAATTTTTTGTTTATAAACTTTTGGTTCATTATATGTAAAAAGTCCGTTTTCTAACTCATAAATTGGATACCATAAATTAGGTCTCGCTTCACGAGTTCCATGCGGTCCATTATCTTGTAATGGAACAATATAGAACTTGCCTCTTTGATCTTCATACGGATATTTTTTTTCTCCAACTATTTTCTTTTGAAGTGATACTTCTTTTTTTTGTTTTGCAAAAATTATTAAATAATCACAAATTGTTTGCAATTCAGCTTCTCCTTTTGTTGTTGCAGATCCACGGGTTTTTCTTGGTGCAAGTCCTATAAAATTCTCCTCCCCAAAAACCTCATCAAACAGACATTTCACGTATGCTTGGTTCTTATCGTCGATGCTGCAAAAAATTACACCCTCGGGAGTGAGCAGACGTTTCGCCAATTGCAATCGAGAATAGAGCATCGAAAGCAGATTGTCGCGCGTGATGGAGTTGTTGTAATTGGTTTGCGCAAACTCGCCCATGTTGTCCTTGCCGTATGGCGGGTCGATGTAGATAACGTCGATTTTGCCCTTGTGGGTAATCAACAGATTTTGCAAGGCATCATAGTTGTCGCCGATAATCAACTCATGCGTCGGACGATTCTTGTCATTAACAAACGACAGTTTTTTGTTCTTTACTTTGTATTTGATGTCGTTTGAAATCTTCTCCAAACGTTTGTCGAAATGAAAACCGGTACGTTTGTATGTTGTTCCGAGCGCGGCGATGTTGAGAGCCTCCGTCTCCGTTTCGGCATTTTGTATCAATTTTTTGAGCAAATCGGCATTGGATTGCTCAATGATTTGGTCGGTAACGCGTTTCTCAATATTGTCGATGAGTTGTTTTTTATATTCTTCCAAATTAGAATTTTCTGACATAGGGCTTGCAGGGATTAAGGGCTAAATACCCCGCAATTCTACTAATATCCAAAAAAAAAAACGCAAGACTTTTTTTCGCCTTTAAGGGACAAAAAGTTCCACGTTGCCCAACTTGCGTTCCCGCGAGATTTTGGCGTTCCCGTGGGGTTTCGGGAACGTTAAAATTTGCATTTGCCGCAGTTGCGGCAGCCGTTGCATTGGGCGTTTCGCGGGCAGGTGGCGCAGCGGGGGTTCATTCGCGGGAGCGTTGCGGGATCGCTTGGCGGGAACGAGAGATTGCTGCGTGCGGCTTGGATTCTTTGGTAGGCTTTGCAAATGTGATATTCTCTGCCGTCTTTGACAAAGACGTTCCCGGTGCCAAAAAATTCAAACGGGACTTTGTGCCGGGCGCATTGTTCGCTGAGGGATTTGACCCATTCGTAATGGAGCGGTCGGGTTCCCTCGTAGTTTTCGCCGTCGGCATAGACAAATTCGATTTTAGCGCTCGCCAGATAGGTTTCGAGATTGACGGGAGCGATAAAGGGTGCGACCATAACGCCTTTGTGGGCGGCGGGAACGGCGAGGAGGATGGGGATGCGTTCGTCCGCCCGTTTTTGATTTTCAGCCGTGATCGTCAGTGTGACATTGGGATAGCCGCTGTCGCCCCAGTCGGGCGGCAGGCATTCGCGAATGCGGTTGGCGCGTTTGGTGATGAGAAAAAACTCGAGATCCTGGCGGGTTTTCATCATCTGCCAGCATTCTTCCCGCCATTTGTCGGCTTCTTCGAGAAAAAAGTCGCTGGTCAGGCAGACGTGAACTTGCGTTCCCGCGGGCACTTTGTAGGCTTTGTCGCGGGAACGCGCCACGGGGAGATAAAAATTTGTTTTTACCTTATAAATCTTGGAGCCGTCGTTCCCGCGCGTTTTGTCGAGATAATACATGTAGCAGTTTTCGCAACCTTCGGAAAACTTGCGACAGCCGTGCCATGGATTCCAGGTGAACATTTGGCGTTATTCGCCGATCAGGAGGGCGACCTGTGCGAGGGCGTCGAGATAATCGTATTGTGCGGAGACGAGGGCGGCGGAGGCTTCTGTCAGGGAGACTTGGGCATCGGTGCGGTCGAGCGATGAGGCTTTGCCGACATTAAACTGTTCGGTGACGATGTCCAAGTTTTGCGCGGCGGCTTTTTGGGAGAGTTTTGCCACGTCCGTTTGTTTGCGGGAACGGGAGAGGATGAGTTCCGCCTCGGTCAGTTTTGCGAAAAGACTTTGTTCGTATTCGGCGACTTTGCTGCGGGCGATGCGGAGTTGCGCGACGGCGTTTTCGATGGCGCGCATGTTGCGTCCGCCGTTAAAGATATTTTGAACCGCCGTTCCCGCGCCGACGATGTTCCAGACGTGGGGCATATCGAGATTGTTGCCGGTCAGAGCGGCGCTGACGCTGATGCCGAGATTGGGATAAAGATCGGCGATCGTTTTGTCGAGATAGGCCGATGCCGCCGCTTCTTGGGCTCGCAGGACGGCAAATCCCGGTTCGCGTTCCCGCGCGATTTTCATCAGTTCTTCGACGTCTTCCGGGAAGACTTTGAGTTTTCCCGGCCCCAGTTCAAATTCGGGGGATTCGGCGAGTCCGAGTTCGAGATTGAGTTTTGCCCGCGCCGTTTTGACGGTATTGGCAGTCGAGATATTTGCCAAGACGGCGTTGTTGTAATCGACTTCCGCCTTGGTGCAATCGTATTTGGTGCCTTTGCCCGCTTCGTAGCGCGAATTCATTTGTTCGGCGTGCTTGCGATATTGCTCAACAGATTGGAGGGCGACTTCGTTGAGCTCGACCGCGCGACGAAGTTCAAAATAAGCTTTGCGGACATTAAAACGGATTTGGTTTTCGGCGAGAACGAGCTCCTGTTCCGCGGCGAGCAATTGGGCGACGGCGCGTTGGAGTTTTGCGTCGGTTTTGCCAAAATCATAGACGAGCAGATCCAGTTCGAGCCCCATGCGGGTCGTTCCCGCGGAGTGTCCGCTCTGTCCGTGACGGCTGACATTGTTGGTCTGCCGCAAATAGGATGCCGAGGCGTCAACGGTCGGATAATAGTCCGCACGAATGTCCTTGACCGCCAGTTGGGCGATGATCACCGCCTGACGCGCCTGAAAAATTTTGGGATTGGCTTCAAGCGCGATCGCTTCCAGGGCTTCCAGGTTTAGAGTTTTACCGAAGACTTCAAACTCGGAAAAATGAACCGTGCGTTCGCCGTGCAGGCGTTTTTCGATATCTTGTTGTTGCACTTCCCGCGCCTGGCGAACCGTTTCGCAGGCGGAGAAAATCAGCAGGGGCGTCAGCGCCAGTGCCGCTAAAAGTTTTTTTGTCATATTTTATTTATATTTTTTAAATTCATCCGGAGTATCGAGGAGAACGGCGGGAACGTTTGCCTTGCGAACCGTTTCGCGCATTCTGGAAAACAGGGAATAGAGCGCGGGAGCGAACATGATCCCGACCAATGTCGCCAAGAGCATCCCGCTAAATGTCGTGATGCCGATCGCCCGGCGGGAACCGGCGCCCGCACCTGTCGCGATGACAAGCGGGAACACGCCGAACAAAAACGACCACGCCGTCATCAAAACCGCACGGAAACGCAAACCGGCGCCCATCAAAGCCGCGTCGTGAATGTTGTAGCCCGCCTCATGGGACTGTTTTGAAAACTCGATCATCAAAATGGCATTTTTTGCCGACAAGCCAATCAGCATCACCATGCCCAATTGCGCATAAACCGACAAAGAAAGTCCCGCCAGCCAAAGGCCGACAAAGGCGCCCAAAATCGGCACCGCCACCGTCAGCATGACCGGCATCGGGATCGTCCAACTCTCGTATTGCGCCACTAAGAAGAAATAAGCGAACAAAAGCGCCAAGCCCATAATGATCATCAGCTGGCCCTGGTTTTGGCGTTCCTGATAACTTTGTCCCTTCCATTCAAAATGGAAGCCGGTCGGGAGCGTCATCTTGCTGAGCGACTCCATCATCTCACCCGACGAAACACCGTTGGCGGGCTGGATGGAAATGTCCGCAGAGGTCAGTTTGTTAAAGCGCTGGATCTCCGTCGGCCCCACCATGTAATGAATCGTCGCCAACGCCGAAAGCGGCACCATCTCTCCCGAGGCGTTGCCGACGAGAATCGAACAAATGTCGTCCTGGGTCACACGAAAAGATTTTTCCGCCTGCATTTTTACATAAAACGCGTCGCCGGCGTAATTGAAATCGTTGATGTAAAACGACGCCAGCTGACTTTGCAACGCGGAAAAAATCGAGCCCACGGGAACGCCGAGCGTCTCCGCCTTGGTGCGGTCGATTTCCAGCTCCAACTGCATCGTGTCCGCATTGTAGGCGCTCGAAGCGCGACGGACGGTCGGCCAGGAATTGATCTCGGCGACGACTTCCTTGACGATTTTTGAAAACTCCACGGCGTCAACATCGCCTTCGCCGCAAAGCACCGCCGAAACGCCGCCGACCGCACCCAGTCCCATAATTGCCGGCGGAGTGAAAAATACGATGTTCGCTTCGGGAATATCCGCCACGCCCGCCTGCAATTTGCCGACGATACTCGACAGCTGCAAATCCGCCGTCTTGCGCTTATCCCAAGAATCCAAACGCACAAAACCCATCGCGACATGTTCGCCGTTGCCGCTCATCATCGAATGCCCCGGCATCATCATCACACCCTCGACGCCGGCGACTCTCATAATGCGTTCCCGCACCCGTTCCAATGTCGCCTGCGTCCGGACCGTCGAAGCGCCCGGAGCCAGTTCGATATTCATCATCACCATGCCCTTGTCCTCTTCCGGCAAAAACGAGCCCGGCACAACTTGGGAAATCCCCCAAATCGCCAAACAGATGCCCGCAAAAAGCGCGATCGTCAGTCCCGCGCGCTTGACTAAAGTATTAACGCAGGCGAGATAAGCGCGCTTGAAGCTGTCCAAAATCCAGTTGAACGGCTTGAAAACCACGGGAACGACTGTTGACGGAGGACGCAAAATCAATGCGCAAAGCGCCGGCGAAAGCGTCATCGCCACCGTCGTCGAAAGAATCAGCGCGATACACATCGTAACAGAAAACTGCATATAAATCTCGCCGACCATGCCGCCATAAAACGCCAGCGGCACATAACAGGAAATCGTCACCAATGTTGTCGCGATGATCGCTCCCGTAATCTGCTTCATGCTTTTGAGCGCCGCCTGCTTTGGCGAAAGCCGTTCCCGCAGCATCAGCGACTGGCAGTTTTCGACGACGACAATGGCGTCGTCCACCAGGGAGCCGATGACCAGAATCAGACCGAACATCGACAGCACATTGATGCTGTATTCCATCAAATACATAAAGGTGAAGGTGCCGATCAGGGCGACCGGGATCGCCAGTGCGGGAACGAGCGTCGCACGCCAATCCTGCAAAAACACATAGGTGACCAAAATCACCAATGCCAACGCCACGACAATCGTAATGACAATCTCCCGCAAAGTGACGAGAATAAATTTTGTCGGGTCGTTGGCGACAACATAGGTCACACCATCCGGGAAACGCTCCGACATTTCTTTGAGCACCGCCTTCACGCCGTTCATCGTCTCGAGGGCGTTGGAATCGTTGTTGCGGTAAACGACAAGACCGCAGGCGCGCTTGCCGTCGCAAACGCCGCGTCCCGTGTAGCTCCTGGCACCCAGCTCCACATCGGCAATGTCCTTCAATCGCAAAATCGAACCGTCCGCCGCGGAACGGATAACGATGTCCCCGAACTCCTCCGCCGTCTTCAAGCGACCTTGGACATTGATTTTAAACTGCAAAAATTCGTTGCCCTGCTCCGCGCCCAGCGTTCCCGCCGCCGCCTGGATATTTTGAGACTGGACAGCAGATGAAATGTCACCGATCTTCACGCCCAAACCCGCCATACGCAACGGATCAAGCCAAATGCGCATCGAATAGACGTCACCGCCCATCACATCCGCCGACGAAACGCCGTTCACGCGCGAAACCGCATCCGCCACCGTCGTCGAAATATAGTTGTTGAGCTGCATCGAACTCATGACCGATTCGTCCGTGCTAAACGAAAAAACGCCCAACATATCGCTGCTGCGCTTGCGGACGCGAACGCCGGTGCGCTGCACTTCGCTCGGCAGTTTCGCCTCCGCCGCCTTGATCGCATTTTGGACATTGACCATCGCGATATCGTCGTCCACGCCCGTTTTAAAAGTGATACTGCAGTTGTAGCGGCCGTCATTTGAGCATGTTGAGGAAAAATAAATCATATCCTCCACGCCATTGATTTCGGAGTCCAACTGCGTCGCGATGACATCCCGCACCGTTTCCGCCGAACAGCCGGTATAATTGCAGCTCACATTGATCGACGGCGGTGCGATTTGAGGATATTCCTCGACCGACAGTTTGGTCATACAAAGAGCGCCGGCGATAAAAATCACCAGACTGACGACAGCCGCCAGCCGGGGACGCTCGATAAAGATATGCGAAAACATAAAAATCTACTTGGAAATTCGGTAATTATTTTTGAATGACATTGACCGCCTTGCCGGGAACGACCTTGTGCGTGCCGTCGATTACAATGCGCTCACCCGGTTTTAAGCCTTCTCCGACAAAAAACAAATCCTTTGTCTCGTTGACAACGGTAATCTTGCGACGGGCGGGAACGTTGTTTTCGTCGAGCACATAAACATAGGCGCCTTCGCGATCATAGAGCATCGCCGACGGGACAAGCGCCGGCGACTTGCCGCAGTCTTTTGAAACGACGACCGAGAGCGTCGAGCCCGGGACCAGGACATAATCGTCATTTTGGAAAAGCGCATAAACTTGCACCGTATCCGTCGAAGCGTTGGCGCTGTTGTCGATAAAATCGAGCGTTCCCGCAAGCGGATATTCTTTGCCGTTTGCCAAAATCAAAGAAATTTTTGCCGTCTCACGAAATGTTTTTTCATCGCCGAAAATCGTCAAAAAATCGCGGTTGGACAACGCGAAACGGGCCCGGATCGGATTGAACTGAACGATTGTCGTCAGTGTTCCGGACGCCGGCGTCACATAGGTTCCCTCCGGCATTTTGTTCACGCCGACGCGACCGTGGGAACGCGCATAGATTCGCGTATTGTCCAAATCGTCCGTCGCGACGATCAAATCCGCCTCCGCGGCGGCGAGCAAAGCCTTGTTGGCTTCGTATTCCGCCAATGCCGAATCAAGCTCGTCCTGCGTCGAAACCTCTTTTTCAAACAGATGCTTGGTGCGCTCGTAATTTGCCTTGGAATAGCTCACGCGCGCTTTGTATTGGGCAATTTTTGCCTCCGCCGCCCTTTTTGCCGCCACATAACGAATATCATCGAGCCGGTAAAGCAATTGTCCGCGCTCGACAAAATCGCCCTCCTTGAAGGCGACTTCCAAGAGATCGCCGCTCACGCGCGAGACCACGGGAACATCCGAAACCGAGACAATGCGGCCCGGATAACGGCGGACGACATTTTGGACAGCTTCGACAACTTCACCTGCCGCAACCGTCGGCTGCGCCTGGGCAAAAAGCTCCGGCGTTCCCGCCAAAACCGAGATTACAAATAAAAAAACAATTTTAGATTTCATAAATTTTTGTCCTTTCAAAATTCTTTTCGTCAATCTTCCCTTGTCTCAAAAAATGAAAGCGCCTCCTCGAGTCCGCCCTCACAATCGCGTTCCCGCCAGGCAAAGGAAAAAAGTTCTTTGAGGCGACGGTCATTATTTTTTATTTTTTTGCCGCCGTTTTTGCCCGTCAAAATCAGCGAAACCGATTGAATGTCGAACGCCAGCGCGACCGCGATGTCCGTCAGCAATTTTCTGACATTGCCACTTCCCTCGCCGTCATCTTCGATTTTGATCGCCATCAGTTTTTTGACAAGCGCGTTCCCGCAAGCCAGCGCGCGCTCGCATTCTTCCGCGGGAACGTCCGCGATCAAATCCTCGCGTTCCCGCCGCGAGGCAAAAAATGCGCGATGCAGCAGGCTGCGATTGGGCATTTTTTTGCTAAAAATCCCGTCGATCTCACCGACTTGCAAAAGCAAATCGACGGCGGCGGCGATTTTTTCGCGTTCCCGCGGCAAATCCAAATAGGCGCGCAGGGCGATTTGCAAATCGGGCCGATCGTCGTTCCCGTCAATATTCCATGCGTTCCCGCCGGCAAAAACAATTGCCGGCAACGCGATTCCGAAACTGTTGTAATAGCCTTTGTCGCCCCAGTTGGTCAGCAAAATTCCGCCGGCGGCATATTTTTTTGCCGCCTTGCATGCCTGGCGAATATTGATCTCGGCATTTGTCAACCGTCCCGAGAAAGACAGCCATGTCGATGTTCCCGGAGCGAGGAGAAAATAATGCTTTCGATTTTTGGGCAAGGCTTCGACAACGCGCCGGCACTGCTCGTCAAACGGATGGTCCGGCTCATAGCCCCAAATCACGGGAACGGTATTTTCGAGCATTGCCGCCGGCAAAGTTTCTTTGGAATCCTCCAGCAAAACATCCGCCCAAAACAAAATCGTTTTTTCGTGAGCCTCCGCTTTTTTGATCAGTCGCAGCATGTGCTCGACATAGACGGCGCGGCGGCCTTTGGCTTCGCAGGCGGTTTTTGATTTTCCCATTCCCAGTTCCCACGGCTCGTCGCCGCCGATATTAAACCATGATGATTTAAAATTTGGAAGATATTCGTCGTATAGCGTTCCCACAAAATCGGCGGATTCCTCCGTCGGCGCGAACGTTCCCGCCGGACGGTGTTCCTTTGCCAGATCATGATAAAAGCCGTCCGGACATTCCGCCAAATCGTTATACGGCTTATGCTTTAGCCAACGCTCGACATGACCGAAGGAATTCAGATTGGGCACCAGCTCGATTTCCATCGCATCGCACCATTCTTGCAAACAACGGATAATGTCGGGATCGAGAGGCGAGGATTTTTTCCAAACCTTCGAATGGTTTTTGAACGCGTAAGTGTGCTCGACGTAAAGTTGCAGTTGATTGTAGCGGGAACGGTGCAAAAGCAATAAGATTTCAAAAAACTCATCCAAGGTCGGCACGCGCCCTCTCGAAATATCCAGCATAAAGCCTCGAATCGGCAAATCCGGCCAATCTTCGATCTCACAACACGGCAACTGTGTTGACGGCATTTGCAAAATCATCTGCCACAAAAGTTCCATCGCCCAATCGGCGGCAGCGTTCGAGCCCGCAAACAATTCGACAAGATTCTTTTTTATCGAGATTTTAAAATATTCGGGATCCGTGTCCGGATCTTCAAGTAGAAAAATTTTAAAATTTTCCAATTTTGTCAGCAGATCGCTTCGGCACAGCGGTCCTGTTTTTTGCCATGATGAAAAATCAAAAAAATCGCCCGCAGGATCAAAGATTAAGTTTTTGGGGCGAGGGAACAAGTGCAAATCGCGGGAAAAATCATGGGCTGACGCCATAGGGATATTCTAACAAATCGCCCTCTAAAAGTTAACACATAAACGACATCCTATGACGCCGTCATAAAAAAAGCGCGTTCCCGCAAAAAAGACGGGAACGCGCTTTTTTTATTATCTGACAATCTTAGAGAGTTTGACGTTCCTTGAGCATTTCGAAACACTCAATGATGTCGCCTTCCTGATATTTGTCAAAACCGGTGATACAGATACCGCACTCGTAGCCTTCTTTGACTTCGGTAACATCGTCTTTGAAGCGCTTGAGCGTATCGATCCGTCCCGTGTGAAGAACTTCTTTGCCGCGAATAAGTCTGGCACTGTAGTCGCGGTGGACATAGCCGGAAATGACCATTGAACCGGCGACTGTCAATTTTGACAGCTCGAGCACCTTGCGGCACTCCGCACGACCGACAATATTTTCGCGGAACACCGGATCCAGGAGATCCGCCATTGCGTCCTTTACATTGTCGAGCAGGAAATAAATGATGTCGTGCGAGATCAACGGCACGCCTTTTTGCTTGAGCAAGGCGGGAACGCCGTTCGCGGGCTTGACGTCAAACGCGACAATCGTCGCTTTTGCTGCCTCGGCGGCGGCGACTTCGCTCGGAGTGATGGGACCGACAGAGCCGCCGACGATTTCGAGTTTGACCTTCGTCGATTTGATTGACTCGAGAGCCGCATCGAGCGCCTCCAAAGTGCCGTCAACATCCGCTTTAGTGAAGACTTTGAAAACTTTTTCGGAATTGCCGGCGAGAAGTGCGTCAAGTGCCGCCAAATCCGACATCTTTTTGCCGTTCCCGCCCGAAGCCGCCAAAGCGTCTTCCTGTGCGTCTTCCGCCTGTTGTTCTTCAATCGCCTTGCGAAGAGCCAATGCGTTTTCTTCCGCGATACGTTCTGCTTCGCGCGGATTTTTGACGCCGGTAAAGATCGCGCCGGCAGAAGGCACGCCGCTCCAACCCATAACGCGACCGGGACAGCCCGGAGCAATTGATTTGAGAGGCTTGTTGTATTCGTCAAAAATAGCGCGAACACGACATGAAAACTGTCCGCAAACCAACGCGTCGCCTTGTTTGAGGGTGCCGCGTTGAACGATGACGGTCGCCGTCGGTCCGCGTCCCTGCTCCATTTGAGCTTCGACGACGGTGCCTTCGACCGCACATTTGGGATTTGCTTTGAGTTCCATCATTTCCGCCTGCAACAATATCGCATCGAGCAAACCGTCCATGTTGACGCCCTTGAGAGCGGAGACCGCTTCTGTTTGAATCTCTCCACCCCAATCTTCAGATGCGATTCCGCGTTTTTGCATTTGCTGTTTGACGCGATCGACATTTGCGCCCTTTGCATCGACTTTGTTGATGGCGACGACCAGTTGGACATTGCTCTTTTGTGCGAACTTGAGCGCTTCGTCCGTTTGGGGCATGAAGCCGTCATCCGCCGCCACAACGAGCACGGCGATATCCGTCAGTGCCGCACCGCGCTCGCGCATTTTTGAAAATGCCGCGTGACCCGGAGTGTCCAAAAAAGTGATTGTTTTATCGCCGTGTTTGACGGAGTAAGCCGCAACGTGCTGGGTAATGCCGCCCGCTTCGCCCGCTGTAACATTTGATTTGCGATAGTAGTCAAGCAATGTCGTTTTGCCATGGTCAACGTGTCCCATAACACAAACAACCGGCGGGCGCGGCGCGAGATCTTTTGTCTCATCGACCGGTGCCGGTTTTGGAGGGACAACTTGGGCAAGCGAGGGCTTTTCACCTCGACGACGAATATCAATGATAAAGCCCAAACGATCGCCGATCTTAATCGCGACATCATCTTCAAGCACTGTCGAAACCGATGCGAAAACATTCATGTTCATCGCGACTTTGATGATGCGGAATGTCTGCAAACCTAATGCGACAGCCATGTCTTTTACAATCACGGGAGCGCGCAAAGTCACTTTCTTCTTTTCCGCCTCGGTATATTCGGGCTTTGCATTTGCCAAATTGGCGATACGATGCGCCGCCGATGGAACCTTGGGAGCGGACGGCTCACGATGGATTTCCGCCTCCGGCATTATTTGACGCGGAGCCGGAGCAACCGGACGCGCCGCGGGAACGGGAATCGGAGCCGGAGCGACCGGACGTGCCACGGGAACGGGAATCGGAGCCGGAGCGACCGGGCGTGCCGCGGGAACGGGAATCGGAGCCGGAGCGACCGGACGTGCCGCGGGAACGGGAATCGGAGCCGGAGCGACCGGACGTGCCACGGGAACGGGAATCGGAGCCGGAGCGACCGGACGTGCCACGGGAACGGGAATCGGAGCCGGAGCAACCGGCGCAGCCTCTGATTGTTCCGCAGACGCCGCAATTGGCGGGAGCGTATTTTTTTCAGTAACTGAATTATCTTCCGGTTTTACATCGTCATTCTCGGTTTCGGGAATCGAATTTTCTTCCGGCGCAGCCTCTTTCACTTCCCGAGGTTCGTCTGCGGCGGAAGCAGAGCTTTCCTTAGATTTTGACTTTGAAGACGTTTTCTTTGCCGCCGTTTTCTTTTTCGGCAATAACTCTGGATATTTTTCATCAAACCAAGCCAAAAAATCTTTCTTGATGATCTTGGCGGTTTCTTTATCATCCTTGCCCGCTTCTCCCCACCAGGAAACGTCCGAGGTCTGCTTGGGGTCTGTCGGGGCTATCAGTCCCTTTTCGCCGATAATGTTGAGCCACTCGACAAAATGCTTCGCTTGCAACTTTTTATAAGTTGCAGATTTTGAAAAATGATCTTTTACAAAATCTCTTGGTTTAAAATTCATATTTTTTAATTTTTTTGTTACTTTTATCGATTAGCCACTACGATGACGCCGTCGATTTCTTCTTGAGTGAACAGCGGCTCGCCTCTTTCGTTGCAAGAACTTGCAAGATTTTTGTCCGTTCCCGGTTCGCGAAGGCCTTCCAAAGATGTATAACCGACAGACATCAAACGGATCACGAGGTCTTCCGGAATGCCTGCGGCGACCAATTCGGCAACGGCCGCATTTGTCTTATCCGCCTCACTAACGCCCTGGTCTGAGCTGGCAAAAACATTCACCTTCAAGTGATAGCCGAGCAAATTTTGCGTCAGATTCAAGTTTTCACCCCGTTGACCGATAACGCGAGCGGCGTCCTCTTTTGTCACGCCAAACGAAACAACACGTTTCGCCTCATCGACCTGAACATTGTAAACATTGACCTTAAAACACTCGCAAAGTAATTTTTCAACATCGTCAGTCCATTTGACAAAATCGACTTTTTCTTTGCCGAGTTCCATCCCGAGGGCCTTGACGCGCGAGCCGCGAATGCCGACGCAGCAGCCGACGGGATCGAGATTCGGATCTTCTGATGCAACAAGAATCTTCGTGCGGCTTCCGGGTTTTCGGGCCACATTGACGATGGAAATTGTCCCGTCCGCCATTTCCGTGACTTCACGGCTAACCAATGCCAAAACGAAATCTTCGTCGGCGCGCGAAAGAATGAGATATTTGCGCTGGGTATCGTTTTTGTCGTCCGCCTTTTCATCAATCGAACCGACACGTTTCAAAAGAAACATATGGCGGGAACCCTTTATGAGTGTTTCGCCTTTTACACGTTCCTTACGGGGCAATTTGGCTTCGGTATTGTTGCCGATATCAACCGTGATTGTGCCGCGATCATCACCGATTACGATTCCGGAAATCAGTTGGCCGACTTGTTCCGAATATGTTTCAACCAGACGACGGGTTTCAATTTTGCCTAAAAATTCTTTGAGGCGCTGGCGAACTGTTTGGGACGAAATGCGTCCGAGAGTCTCGGGATCGATGGAAACCGGAACGCAATCTCCCAACTTCGGATCATCCACGTGAAGTCGGGCATGTCTAAGATCGATTTCCCTCAAAGGATCCGACACTGCCTCAACGACAGTTTTCAAAGCCTTCATCGAAATATCCCCGGTGACAGGCGAAATACTGACAGTCACATCCTGTCCGGCATTGACGCCTTTTTTAGAAGCTTCCAGGATCGCATCGCAAATCGCGGGGATCAGTTCTTCGCGCTTCACTTTTTTTGTATCCTCCATCATTTTGAAGAGGTCAAGAATTTCTTTATTCATAATTTCGATTGTCAGATTGTTAATAAATATCGCATTCCCCCTTTATAACAAAAAAAGCCGAGGTTCGTGGAACCCCGCCTTCTAAGAGAAAGCAAATTGTTTAATAATTATTATACTTGTTTCTATTTAAAAATCAAGTATATTCTATATTTAAAGGAAAATATTGCTGTTTTTGCACCCGACGAGGAGGTTTTCAACAACTTTACCCGACTCTGAATTCAATTCTTTCCAGTTTCCCGGTAAACGCCTTATTTTCCGGCGGCGTCTTGAATCGTGTTGAAAAAGCGGCTTTAAAAACTTTCTCAATAAATTTGTGAACGCTTGGATTTTTGTTCCCGATAACCTCAAGCAGTTTTACGTTCCCGCGAGCATCGACAGAAAAACGCACATCGACGAACAATGTTTCCGTCAGTTCCAGTTGCGCAGACGGATATAAATCTCTAAAAAATGTTGTAAAACGCTGGTCGATTTCGTTACAATAGGCGACTCGGGCATCGCCAATACGTTTTCCGCCGTCGCCTCCGTTTTCGCCGATACCGTCAGGTCTGCCAAAGACACCGCCCGAGCTTTTGCCGTTTTGCGTTCCCGAAGCTCCGCGTCCGCCGATCGTTCCAGTGCTGATTTTTACAGGAACACGTGCTGCGCCGTTCCCGCTTTTGGCGTTCCCGCCGTTATTCTTAACACTTTCCCGGTGATTATTAATATTAACGCGCTTAGGGCCCTTATCGCTTTTTGCCGTATTTTTTGTCTTGTCCTGTTTTTTTTCAGAACTTTTTTTATCGGATTTTTTATTGTCTGCCACTCGAGGAGGCTGTTTTACAGACTCTTCATTTTTTTGAACTTCCTGAGCAGCCAACGCCTCCTGTTCGTTTTGTCGAATAATCTCTTCGAGCAAAGAATTGTCGGCAAATTTGTGATCGGGTTCTGATTCACGGGGATCATTGATTTTACCGTCGGCAGTTCCCTTTGCCGCTCCCCGTTCGCGATCGACAAGGCCGGCATCCTTATTCGGATCATCACCCAAAATTAAAACGATATCGCTATTGGATGAAAAATCCTCGTTCACAGCCTCAAAAGCTCCAAACAACACAAAACTCCCTATCAAAGCGGCATGAGCCCCCAAAGAAATCAAAAAACTTTTTTGTTCGCCGGTCATTTTAATTCGGTATCAAATGAAACCTTCGAAATTCCCTGCTCTTTCGCCATGTCGAACAAAGAAATTAACTGCTGAACTAACAACGAGCCGTCCGCACGAACACGAACGACGGGCTGTTTGTCCTCCGGCATTGATGCAATACGGGAAAACTCCTCAAGCAAAGCCTCCGGCAAAACTTCTTTGCTCCCGATAAAATAACGCCCCTCTGCATTAAGCGACACAATCACCGGTTCAATTTTGGGACTCGTCTCTATCGCCTTTCCGATTGATTCCGAAGCGACCGGCAAATTAACAACCGTTGTCTGTTCAAGAACGGGCGTCGAAATCATAAAAATAATCAATAAACAAAAACACATGTCAAGTAGCGGGGTCACATTGATCTCGCTCATTGATTTCAGTGTTGTTTTGGGACGTCTAAACATTGTGAGACTAATCGTTGGTCATTTCAAGCGTTCCCGACTGGCGGAGGGTTTTGTTTTTTAACGATAAGCGATTTCGAAGGTCTGCAGCAAAATTATCTACAAAAATTGATGCAAAATTTTCAAGTTCCGTATACATCTTTTTTGTTTTTGCCAAAAGTATATTGTAGAAAAAAACTGACGGGATCGCCAAAATCAATCCGCACATTGTCGCAGTCAGTGCAGCCGAAACGCCAGGCGCCAACTGGGCGATCGTAGCCTTTTCCGACAATGTTGCAAATGTGATAGTGATTCCGTAAACTGTTCCCAAAAGTCCAAGAAAAGGCCCTAAAGTAACCGCAGAACCGATTGTTGGCAACTTTTCGGTATATTTATCCTCCACATTGGCCAAAAAGCGTTGAACGGCATTTTGAAGATAATTCAATCTCAGCTCCAATTCTTCGCTTGTTTCAGGAGTGCCTCCATGTTCATCAAAAGCCTTATAGGCGGCAACCATCAAATTCTGATAAACGCAAAAATCCGCACCCTTGCTCGGGCGCCACTCTATGAGTTTGACATTATGAACCTTCTTCTCAAACGCCTTGTTGGCGCGATCGGCTTTTCTCAAATAAGAACGGCGGGAAAAAATCGTTTGCCAAACATATACAGACGCCGCCCCCAAAATTGTTATGACCAGCCACCCAATCAAATCATTTTGCGAAAAACACCACCAAATACTACGTTCGGAAGATTCCTGTGCTAAAAAAAATCCAATAAAATTCATACATCTACATTCTACAAATCTTTTTCATATCCCGCAAATAAAAGATCTGCATTAAAGAAATCTTCCTGATTTAAAAATATTATAAATTATTTTCTAAATAATGATTTTATAAAAACTAAATATAATCATTATTACGCACTCAAATAACCACTTTCATCCCCTTCCTCAAAATATATTCCCTAAAAATTACAGCAATCAATACAAAAATCTACATTTAAAATAAATGTGATTAAAATTTTACACAATTTAAAATGAAAGATTAGGTATTCCAAAAACAAAATTTCAAACGATAAATTAAACAATCCCCCATCTCATAATAGTTGCAACTTATCAAAAAAAACAAAAAAGCACGAAGTCGTTTTTAATGATTATTTTCAAATAACGATCGCGAACAAACTCTGAAAAACATTATTTCATCAAGCGATAAACGGCAATTATCAATTGTTGAATATCACTTGTTCTTATACCGGAAATCGATGTTGCCTGTGCGATTGTTTTAGGTCGAACAGAAATGAGTTTTTGCCGGGCTTCTATTGAAATATTCGTAAGCGAATTATAATTGATGTCGGCAGGAATCAACATTGATGTCTGCTGTTTCATTTTATCAACTTGCCTCAACTCTCGTTCAAGATAGCCGGAGTATTTCACACGATATAAAATTTCTTTTTTAACAGAATCACTTAAAATTGAAAATCCTTCCGGTGCGGCAAAATTCTCAAGATTTAATGTTTCATCAATAAGAGTTGAATAATGTTTTCCCTGATAATTAGACTTTAAAAGTCGTGCAACCCAATACTCAATTTGAGATTTTTTATGACGAATAGATTTTACACGAGTATCAGACAAAAGACCTGTATTGGCAATCTTTTCAATAAATCTCAATTCAGCACTATTATGATTAAAGAGCAAACGATACTCAGCCCGACTTGTGAACATTCTATAGGGCTCCTGAGTTCCCTTTGTAACAAGATCATCAATTAAAACACCCGCATAACCATCACTGCGGCTTAGAATAATTTCTTCTGAGCCCAACGCCTTAGCAGCTGCATTCGCACCGGCTATAAGACCCTGAATCGCCGCTTCTTCATAACCGGAAGTCCCATTTATCTGACCCGCCAAAAACAGATTCTCAATCATCTTGCTTTCAAGCGTGATCATTGTTTGAGTCGGCGGGATATAATCATACTCGATTGCATAAGCCGGCCGCAAAATAGTCACATTTTTTAATGCGGGAATTGAATAAACAATCTCTCTTTGCACATCAAACGGCAAAGAAGTTGATAAACCGTTTATGTACCATTCATCAGAAAAACGACCCTCCGGCTCCAAAAAAAGACGATGTGTTTCCTTAGCCGGAAATTTTACATATTTGTCTTCAATACTCGGACAATAACGCGCACCATGACCATAAATTAATCCGGAATAAAGCGGCGATTGGTCTATATGTTGATTAACAATATCTTTTGTCGAAAAATCAGTATTGGTAATCCAACAGGAACGCTCAACGCTCCCTGGCTTCCAACCGATTCTTGATTCGTTGATGCCTAAATTCAAATCCTCCTCGGCGCGCGTATCGTAAAAAGAAAAAAATGTCGGACTTTCATCACTTTTTTGCTCATCACAAAATTTAAAATCAATCGTAGATCCGAGAATACGCGCGGGAGTTCCTGTCTTCAATCGTTCAACATTTAAACCCGCAAATCTAAAACTTTCTGGAAGGGTTCTAGAATTAAAATCCCCAAGTCTGCCTCCGTTTGTAGTATTTGATCCAATAAAGATTTTTCCCTTAAGAAAAGTTCCCGTTGTTATAACGATTGTTTTTGCATAAAAATTAACATTAAAATTGGTTTCAACTCCAACAACTTTCCCAGACTTATAAATCAACTTAGTTACAATTGCCTGAAAAAGCGTTAAATTTGAAAGATGTTCCAATGTCTGCTTCATTCGCAAAGAATATTGTTGCTTATCACACTGTACACGAGGCGACTGGACAGCAGGCCCTTTGGAGGCGTTTAAAAGTTTGAATTGGATTGCCGTATGATCGGCACAATTTGCCATCTCACCGCCAAGAGCATCAATCTCACGAACAATCTGACCCTTTGCAATCCCTCCGATAGAAGGATTGCACGACATTTTGGCGATCGTATCCAAATTCCCGGTCAACAATAATGTTTGAGCACCCATACGGGCTGCAGCAGAGGCCGCTTCAACGCCGGCATGGCCAGCTCCAATAACAATAACATCATATGGATTTAATGGAGAAGTGCGAATAATTGGCATAGAACTTATTATACAAAATAAGATCTATGGAATAAAGGTGATAAAAATCAATAAACAGAGATTTCAAAAATTGAATTTATTTACTCAAAATCTAAAAACTCTTATTTTCCGATACAAAAAGACGAAAAGATTTTATCCAATGTCCTTTCATTATTATAATGCCCCATAAATTGTTCTAATAAATTGACAGACAATCTCAATTGTTCCACGTGGAACTCATCTGAAACTGTTCCAAAATCATCGAGCAACAAATTAAGTGTTTTCTGAACATGTTTCAACAGATCTAACTGCCTTAATCCTAAAAATAATGTTCCAGCCGGAGGCAAAATTTTATTTTCTTTTAAAAAATTAATAAGTGATCCGGAAAGTTCTTCAAGAATATTTTCATTTTTAAGAGAGATTTGCATTTTCTTAAAACCCTCTAAAACCAATTCGGGATTAAATACTGCAGGAAGATCCGATTTCGTAAACAACACAAGCGTCTTGTTCGGATCAATTTTTTCAATGGCAGGCAAGCGCGATGGGAAGAAATCTGAACGATCAATTAAATAAAGTACAAAATCCGAATCCTCCAAACACGAAAGTGTGCGCTCCATTCCCGCAACTTCAATCGGGTCGAGACTATTATTATGAAGACCTGCAGTATCAATCAAACGAAATGTGTGTTTTTTAATTGTTATCACCTCGGAAATAAAATCCCTTGTTGTTCCCGCAACAGGGGCGACAATCGAACGACTATTCCCAACAAGCAGATTAAACAAAGACGATTTTCCGGCATTTGGAGCGCCAACAATTGAAACGGTTAAATATTTATGGGCACCTGCCAAATAGCGAGAATGAGAAATTAAGCCCGAAAGCTGATCAATAATTTGTTTCAACTGTTTTTTTTGTTGTTCCACGTGGAACTCCGGAATTTCTTCTTCCGAAAAATCCAAACCAGCCTCCAAATCTGCTATCAAACTATAGATAGAAGCAGCCCATCCTTTTATCATTTCTTTCAATTCGCCAGAAAGAAAACGCCTGGAAGATGTAATCTCTTCTTCAGACTGAGCACTAATAAGCGTTTGAACCGCCTCCGCCTGGGAAAGATCCATTTTACCGTTCAAAAAAGCCCTTTGTGTAAATTCTCCCGGTTTTGCAGACTCACAACCTCTCTCGCGCGCGTCCGCGACTATATTAAATGCAATTAAAGGATTTCCATGACACGAAATCTCAAAAGAATCTTCACCCGTATAAGAACTAGGGGCTTTGAAATAGGTGAAAACACAATCGTCTAAAATTTCGCCTTCGACAGAATGATACTTCCCCCAATAAACATGTCGCGCCTTAGGAAACTCTTTTAAACAAAACGCATCTTGTAAAAATTGACCGGAAAAAGGTCCTGAACCCCTCAACAAAATCAATGCAGACTCCTGAAGCGGCGTTGATGGTGCAATAATTGTTGTGCAAAAATTCGACATCGAAGATATTATAAAAAATACTAAAAAAAGAATAAAGTATAAAAACACTTGATTTTATAAATTCGATATTGTATTATTAACAGAACATATGGAAAATCAAAAACATTCACGCACACCATTAGATTTTGACTTCACAGACGTTGAACAGCTTAGCCGCTATGTTACGGAAACCGGCAAAATCAAGCCGCGTTCCCTTACACACTTGACAGCCAAGCAACAGCGTCATGTTACCAAGGCAATCAAGCGTGCACGCAATATGCTCTTAATGAAATAGTCGGTTTTATCGCCTATTTCTTATAGCGCTTTCTCATGGCGCATAAATATCGGCGATTTTCGCCAATATTACATAAAAAAAGCAACCATAAGGGTTTTTCTCTTGTTGTTGCTTTACTTTTGATGTCCCTTATAATCACCTTAGGGATATCTATAACGACATTTATCACTTTACAAAGTCGTTTTATAGCCGCTGCAAACGAACGCTCTATTATTTTAAATATGGCGAGAGAATACTCAATTTACGAATTGGGTAGGTTGCAAGAAATAACTGGAAGAGATTCTGTCATAACTGTTGAAAAACAAAGCGACAGTAAAAATTTACAACCATGGGTCTATGCCATAGACGCAAAAGGCAATAAAACGGCACTGGTTTCTAATGCCGGTGATTTTAGTGAAGACGGGAAAAAATCTTTTCGTCTGCCTAATGGTAAGATTGCGGATGTTCCTTGGAAATATTCCAAAGACGGTAAATTTCGTTTTGCGAGTATTGTTATCGATGAAGGAGTCAAACCAAGTTTGGGAGCGATTCCTCCCGAAAATTTTAAATTCGACAAACACCTGAAGCAATTTCTCATTGAAAGAGATTATTCAAAATGGTTTCGTGATTTAGATTTTGAAGATCCGTGTACCAAACATTTTGCAATTTATAATCATGGCTATCTTGCAAAAAATCTGACAGGGAAGTGTTCAATCTCAGATTTTACATCCGGAACATATACTGTTTTGGCTGACTGGCCAAGAGAAGTTTTAAAAGAGGATCTTTCAAATCCAAACTATGATAAAACATTATTTGGAGATGCATTAAAAGAAAATAAAAGATTTTTCGATGCTCCGGATGATGGCTTGGAAATCAGTTGTAATAAAGAAAAAATAAGTGGAAAATGGGGATTCGAACAAAAATATTTCTTATTTCCCATCGAAACAAAATTACATATTGTATTTTTTAACGCACGAACAGATGGTCAGCATCGTTCAAAATTTTACCTCACGACAACATTTTGGAATCCCTATTCTTGTCCGCTTAATGCACAAGCAAACGGTTATTTCACTTTGACGGATTGGGCACGTTTACCATCTGTCAAAATAGAAAATTTAGATACCGGATCACATTACGAATATTCCCTTTCAGATTTTCCACAAGGACAATTTGGAAATGCCAAACAAACAGCTTCCGACAAAACTTTTAATGCGTATAATTATATTTACGATTCCAATACGTTAGGATTAAACAAAAAAAATAATGGTTTTCATTCGGGAGAAATTTATGAATCGCGTTATCCGGATCCACAAAATATGCCGCAAGGACTTTCTCGGATTACCGGAATGCCAACTTGGAAACGCAGTACAAATAAAAATCCAAACAAAACTCCATCAGGTGTTGCCGGACCCGACCGATGGTTCCATAACGATCATACGATCGTCATCAAATCCATTTCAGAAAATGGAGAAGCGGATATTGTCTTTAGAGCTTATGTTGGAAATTTAAAAAGCAATCAAACAAGTTCCGACTACTCATTCCCGCTCATTGAATTTAAAAATGTTCCCATTCCGGATTTTGAAATTCGTCTAAGTGGAGCAGAATACAACCGGGTTACAGCAAACATCAATAAAATCGAAGAAGCGCAAATTGTTTTCTCAATACGGTTCCGGATTGAAAATGAAACTGCAATCAGATCATTTTTTGAAAAATATGATCTGCGTAACACCACTTTCGATTTTAAAGATCCGATTGTCTCAAATGTTTTTGAAATTAAAGTATCGACAGACAAAGACTTAAATAAAAATCCTTCTTGTGTAACAACAAAAAAGGGTTATCTTCTATTTGACGAAAAAATCAATACTCACGATGCTTATTTTTCATGCTTTCCATTTTTTGACAATCCCAACAACCAACTTCTATCCGTCGGTTTGCTGCGACACTTTTATTGGTCAAAAATTCCACAACTTGCAATCGGTCATTCAAGCAATTTTTCAAAATCAGAAAAAATAAATGAAATTTATGACCGATACTATTTTTCAGGTTTAAAATACGATAAAAATACCGTTGATTTTAAAAAAGAAAAAAGTAAAAATCCGTATTTGGTCCAATCCAATTATTTTTACGGAAAAACAGAGAATCCGGAAAAATATTTATTAGCTTCCGGGGTATTGAATATTAATTCAGAACGTGAAGAAGCCTGGGAACTCTTATTTCGCAACAAATATGAAAAGTGGCAACAAATTTTAAGAAATGATAAAAATGACTCCTTTTCTTATGATAATGAAAAGTCTCATAACTTAAAAAACACAATATTTACCAGACCTTTTTCAGCACAAGCACCACTTGCAAACGCATACAATTCTATCTACAGTGACAACGAATTGGAAAAAAAGGATATTGTATCTATTAAAAAATCATTAATCTCCCAAGGACTTCGACAATTAACTGATGAAAAAATTAAAAAATTATCAGAAGAAATTGTAAAAGAAATTAAAAAATACCACGAATCCGATATTTATTTTAATTCACTTGAAATGTTCATCAATGAAGGAATTTTAGAAAAAGCCATCAAAAGATCCGACATTAACAATATCGGTTCATTTGAAATTTCATCTTGGATTCCCAATTATATTACCCAACAAATTCTTTTAGATTCAATAACTCCTGCAATTGCTCCAAGATCTGACACTTTTAAAATAATTGTCTATGTTGAAAAAATAAATCCGTTTAACGGGACAATAATATCAAGATCAGGAGCAGAATTATCAGTTCAACGAACACCGGAAGCCTTTGAAGGAAATATTTATAAACACCTTGGCCGAAAATATAAAATTATCAATTTTAGGTGGTTATAAAAATATTAAAAAAAATTCCATAAAAATCTATATTAGAGGATAGTCTGTGCGAAAGTTTGCACCGGCTATAATTTTTTACACAAGATCAGACACAAACGGATTATCAGAGACGACATATCTCTCTCCCGAAGACTCGATGGAATAAGCCAAGAATTATCACCTTGGCATTTTAAAGTCCTCTCTTAACAGACCGTCAAATTATAAAGCCGACACACTCGACCTCGTTATCCACTCCAAAAATAAATTCCTATAAATTTTTGTCTATATTTTACATTTTTTCAAGTGTATCAATAGACAAAATTTTCAAACAACGTTTAAGAACCATAGCCGTAGTTGCGCACAACTTTAAGCGAAAATCTCTAATATTGCCATCTTCCACATTTATCTTACACTTCGAATAAAACACTGAGAAAAGTCCAGCCAACTCATAAATATAAGTGCAAATGTAATGTAATTTCAACTCAGACACTGAAAGATTGATTACATTTTCAAAAACTTCAAGTTTCTTTACAATCTCAATTTCCTCCGGCTCTGTAAAATTAGCGAATCCAATATTTTTATTTAAATAATCATCGAGCGATAATTCCATTTTTTTAAAAACAGAATTAATTCTTACAACAGCATAAAGCAGATAAGGAGCTGTATTGCCTTCAAAAGCTAACAATCTTTTCCATGAAAACATATAATCAAGCGTTCTATTTTGCAATAAATCCGCATATTTGATCGAAGAAATTCCAACAATTGTTGAAATTTTTTCCATTTCTTCCATATCTAAATCTGTATTCTTTTCTTTAACGATTGTTAAAGCTCGTTCAGTTGCTTCATTTACAAGCGCTTTAAGTTTAATTGATTCTCCAGATTTTGTTTTTATCGGTTTTCCGTCTTCACCTAATATTTTTCCAAATGTAACATGACAAAGTTTAGGCAAGGGGTATTTTTTTTGACTAAACCAACGATCAACAGTTGAAAAAAGCATTTTAAAATGTTCTTTTTGACGATCGTCTGTCACATAAATAACCTCATCGGCATTAAAATGTTCAGACCGGTATAATACTGTTGCAAGATCTGTCGATCCATAATTGGAGCCACCATCTTTTTTTCTGATAATAAATGGCGCGATATTACCTTTTTCCTTATCTTCCGCTTTTTGCCATACGACTAACGCACCTGCATCTTCTTCTGCAATTCTCAACGAAATCAATTCATCATAAACACGATTTACTTTATCGCGATAAAAAGATTCACCCAAAGTAACGTCCGGATGAACTCCAAAAAGTTCATAAATTTTTTCACAAGCGGAATTCGAAACTCTCACAATATGCTTCCAAAGTTCCATATTTTCGGGATCACCTTGTTGCAGTTTTACAAGCTCCAAACGCGCCTCATCAAGTGCCCCCGGATGGTTTTCCTCATCCTTACAATAGGACATTCCGGATTTATAAAGACTTTCAAGCTCCTCCAAAGTCTTTGAATCATCCTTATTGAACTGATAATTCACTCTCTTGATTTCAAAAATCAAAACACCAAAATTTGTCCCCCAATCACCAATATGATTATCACGAATAACTTTTGAACCGCAAAATTCAAGAAGACGCGAAATAGCTTCTCCAATAACTAAAATTCTCAAATGCCCGACATGCATTTGTTTTGCCGTATTTGGAGAAGGATAATCAATAATAATATTTTTATTGAAATAATTTAAATTTTTATAATTATCAAAAAAACTGTTATTGCAATAATGATCAAAATATTCTTTATGATAAAGTTTTGAAAGCTTAAAATTAAGAAATCCAGGACCTGAAATACCGATTTTTTCAAATTGTCCTTCATTGATACGATTTAATTCTTCAACAAATTTTTCGGCCAATTCACGCGGATTGCACCGTGAACGTTTGGCTGCAGTTAAAATACCGTTTGCCTGCAAATCTCCAAAGCGAGGGTCAGAAACACGAACATCAGGTTTAAAAATTTCTAAAGAAAGCCCGATCTTTTCGGCAACTTCATTTAAAATATCTTCTAAAAAAGTAATTGTATTAAATTTAATTTTCATAATACCCTGATTTTAATAGTGAATTGTTCTGTGAATAAACTCCTCAATTTTTGATTATAACTGTTTTTCAAACAAATAGCCAAAATTTTATAACGCTGATTTAAACATTGTGAATAAACGGGAATTTACATCAACTGTCGCAAAATAAACAGTGAATAATTAGATATTCACAATATTAACAGGATAATTAAGGATTAAGAAATATTTTAAATTTTAATTTCTAATCATTCACAATGTGAGCTTTAATTTGTTGATAAATTTTTTCTATTGAAAATCAAAAAATACTTTAAAACAAATATGTGAGACTTTATAATGGAAATGTATGAAATTTAAGACAAATCAATCCCAATTTTTATCCGCTCTTAATCAAGTAGCTTCTGTTGTTGGCGCTCATGCGGCTCTTCCGATTTTAAATAATATTTTGATTGAAGCGTGTGACGGATTCTTGAAATTGACAACGACAAGTATTGATCTTCGTATTTGTTGTAAAGTTAAAGCCGATGTCATGGAGGAAGGAAAAATCACACTTCCCGCAAAAATTTTGAAAGAAATGTTGGGCGGCTTTCAAGATGAAGTCTTTTTTAATCAAAAAAATCCAACCCGTGTTGAGATTTCTTCCGGTAATTCACTTTTTACTTTGAATGGAATTGATGCGGGTGAATTTCCGCTTGCTCCTTCGTTTAATGATGAAATTGCATTCGAATTCGAAAAATCTTTGATTTCATCGATGTTGAATTCTGTAGCCTATGCTCAATCGACTGATGAAAATCGTTATGTTTTGAACGGTGTCTATTTTAAAATTGACGGAAATACTATTTCTGTCGTTGCAACAGATGGAAAACGTTTGGCTGTTTGCAAAAAAAATTGTGAAATCTCGGTAGATAACCCGATAAAGTTTATTTTGCCCGCGAAAACTGTTTTTGAATTGCAAAAACAATTAGTCGGTGACGGCAAGATGACTTTTTCTTTCTCCAGTCATTTGATTGCTTTCAAAATCGATGCCGCCGATTCTGAGAAAACGGGTATTATCGATAAAATTACATTAGTTTCAAAATTGGTTGACGGAACCTATCCGAAGTATGAAGGTGTTATCCCAAAAGATTCGTCAAAATTGATTGAAATTGACCGGGATGAAATGTTTTATGCCATTTCACAGGCAAAAAGTGTTATTTCTGACAGAAATAATAATTCCGTTACGTTTGACATCCGAGAAAATCTGATAGATGTCACCGCTGTTTCATCTGAATTTGGTGAGGCGAGTGTTAAACTTGATGTTCGTTATTCTGGTGATGAAGTTAAGATTTCATTTAATCCGAACTTTATTCTTGATTTAATGAAAGCACTTCCTCAAAACAAATTGATTTTTGAATTTAAAGATCAAATGAGTCCTGGAGTCATTAAAACAAAAGAGGATGATTTCATCTGTGTTATAATGCCTCAAAGACAATAATGTCATTTTCAAACTCAAATCATGATTGTTGATTTTATTTACTATCATCAACAATTGTGATTGATGGTTTTATGTTTTCATTTTTTAAAAAAAGATCGATAAAACAAAAGAATAAAAAACTTTTGTCCAATATACAGCGTGTCTTAAATTATCGTGGTGATCTTTTAAAAGAGGAGGATTTTTTCAGCTTGAAAAAATTTGAATCAATTTTAAAAAAAAATGAAATTGTTGACGAAGAAGCTTTAGAGGAGCTTTTAAAATCGTGCGGTGGCTTTATTTATCCGCAGGGAACTTTGGCTGAATATACGGAATTAATCGTTGTTTCTTTAATTTTAGCTTGTGGAATTCGTGGTTTTATTGCCCAACCGTTTAAAATTCCGACAAATTCAATGTATCCGACATATAACGGAGTTGTGACGAATGTTTGCGAGCAACCTGTTAAACCATTGAAATGGATTAATAAAATTTTATTGGGCAATACCTATTATCAAATAAATAATAATTCTTCTTTTGGTGGAGAAATTTCCATTAAGTTAAGTGATAATGGTAAGAGAATCGAACCTGTTTATGAAAATTCCAATGGAAATGTTTATGAATTTTTTATTGGAGATAATCTGTTAAAGCTTGAAATTCCCAAAGAAGCATCGCTTGAAAATTTATTAGTTGATACTTTTTTTTATCAAGATGCATTATTGAAAAATCCACGCGAAATATTGTTGGAAAAAATATCAAAGCCGACTATATTATCCAACGGATCTTATGTAATATCTCTTGGTAAAAACATTTCTCCGGGCGAAACAATATTTAGTTTTGCATTAAAAACGGGGGATATGGTTTTAGTTGATCGTATTTATTATAATTTTTTTAAACCCTCAGTAGGGGATCCTTTTGTTTTTAAAACTGGAAATATTCCCGGTTTGAAATATCAAAAACTTTATTATATTAAACGTTTGGCGGGTGTTCCCGGAGATAAAATAAAAATTGAAAACGGGCAATTTTTTAATAACGGTCAATTGCCGGAAGGAATAGCGTTTGATGCCAATAATTTAAAACAGACAGAAAATGACTATTTTGGTTATCTTCAAGAGTGTGGCAGCCCATTGACACCCTATAGTTGGCCGTTGAATAAAGAAATGATTGTTCCAGAGAATTATTATTATGCTTTAGGGGATAATTCATGGAACAGTTATGATTCCCGCGGTTGGGGTGGTGTTCCCGTCGCTGATACAATAGGTCCCGCGCGCTTAATTATTTATCCGATTTCAAATCATTGGGGAATTGCAAAATGACAAATAAAAAAAATAATCGCAAAATATCCATTGAACGCAATACAAAAGAGACGCAAATTAAATTGAGCATCGATCTTGATGGCGAGGGAAAAGCTGAAATCAATACGGGTATTCCATTTTTTGATCATATGCTCAATCTTTTTTCACGTCACGGATTGTTTGATCTCTCCGTAAAAGCAGTGGGGGATATTGATGTGGATTATCATCATACGGTTGAAGATGTGGGCATTGTTCTTGGTAATGCGATAAAACAGGCGCTTGGAAACAAAGTCGGCATCAATCGCTATGGTTTCTTTATTTTACCGATGGATGAATCGCTTGCAAGAGTCGCTATCGACCTGTCGGATCGCCCTTATTTTGTTTATGATGTTTCTGCAAAAAATATGATGATTCGCGATTTTAATCTTTGTCTCGTTCGCGAATTTTTTCAAGCTGTTTCCAACAGCCTTGCTTGCAATCTTCATATTAAGCTTGAATACGGGGAAGAACCGCATCATATCGCCGAAGCGATTTTTAAATGTTTTTCAAAAGCCTTGATGAACGCATGCAGTTTAAATGAACGCGCAAAAAATATTTTGCCGAGTACAAAGGAAAAACTTTAAATGAAAACAGTAGCCCTTATCGATTATGGTATGGGAAATCTGCGCAGTGTTGCGCGGGCTCTCGAAAAAATTGGAGCACAGGTTAGAATTGTCAGCCAACCCGATGAGGTTGCAGATGCTAAAGCGTTGATTTTCCCGGGACAGGGCGCTATTGGAGATGCAAAAGATGCTCTTGCGAAAACAGGTTTTGATAATTTTATAAAAAATTGGGTCGATAAAGATCGTCCGTTTATGGGAATTTGCTTAGGTCTTCAAATTCTTTTTGAGCATTCTGAAGAAGGTGATGTCCGCGGACTCGGTATATTCAAAGGCAATGTTCTTCGTTTTCCATCCGGAACACAGGATAAAATTCCTCATATGGGTTGGAATACGGTCGAAATTGTTCCCGGAAATGAGGGAAATTTATCATCCGGCATTTCTTCCAATGGAGAATCGTTTTATTTTGTGCATAGCTATTATGTCAGTACAACACAGGAGGAAATCGTTTGGAGTAAAACCCATTATGCCGGCATTGATTTTGTAAGCGCCATTAGACGCGGAAATCTTTTTGCCGTTCAATTTCACCCCGAAAAAAGTCAAAAAAAAGGCCTTCAAATCTATAAAAATTTTCTAAATAGTTTTTAAGATTGTTTTTTGTGAAACTTTTTTTGCTTTTTATCGTTTAACCTAAATGAGGAATGAATGATAATGAGACAGATATTTTCTTAATGAGAAGAATCGCAAAAGGTGATGATGTCGCCGTCCGCGATATTGTCTTGCGCTGGCAAAAGCCGTTGATAAACTTTTTTTATCGATCATTAAATGATGTTCATACTGCTGAAGATTTAACACAGGAAACTTTTATAAAACTTTGTCAATCCGCTACAAAATATGTTCCAACTGCGGCATTTTCTTCTTATCTTTTTCAGATTGCCCATAATATTCTCGTTAGTAATTATAGAAATTCGAATAACAAATTTGAAATTTTAGTGGCACCACAAGACTTGCCGGAAATTGAGGATGAAAGAGAAAATCCTGCATTTTTAAAAAATGAGATAGAGACACTACTTGCAAAGCATATCAAGGATTTACCGGATAATCAACGAACAGCACTTCTTCTTTTTTCCCAACAACATTTTTCTTATGAAGCTATTGCGGAGACGATGAAAATCTCTATTCCCAATGTAAAAACATTAATTCATAGAGCACGACTCGTGTTACGTAAAAAAATACAAAAATATTTTTAATCATGGACGAAATGATAGAAAAAATGCTCAGTGAGCAAGTGATTGAACCGTCGCCGGATTTTGCAAATCGGATTTGCAGCGCGATTGCCGCCGAGCGGGCGATTGATAAATTTTTGGAGCAAGAACCTGTCGAGCCGTCAAAAACAATAAAGATTCAAACACTGACTCCGAAAAATCATTTTTCACTAACAAAGGTCTTGCTTTCATTTTCATCTATGGCGGCAAGCATCGCAGTTGGACTCCTTGTCATTTCCGCCTTTATTAAAAATATCGATGAAAGAATTGATGACGCAATAGCCCAAGATTGCCAAGATGAGTTTGAAACCTTGATTCAATACGCCGATTTATTGGACGATATCGATAGTCAAACACTTGAAATTTTTGCTTATAATGAATAAAAAATCAATAGTAGCTTTAATTCTTGTTTTTTGCTTTGGGGCTTTAAATGTCTTTGGGCAAGAACAGCAATTACAAAAAAATGACAACGAACTTGTTTCCCAATCGGAAACAAAAGCGGATAAGCAACGGATACGACCGATAAGAACACTTTTTCAAATGTCCGATCAAGAATTGGATAAATTGGCTATCGCGATTGAGCGTATTCGTAAAATCCCACAGGAAAAGCGTCGCCAAATCGCGCAAGAAATGGATAAGTTTGAAAAATCAAAAAATCAGACGGACGCGCGAAAAATGATGAAAAAAATGCATTCGCATTTTCGAGATGAACAACGGAAAATTTTAAATCAGTATTTTTCAACTCTTGATGAAGCGACAGCAAAAGCTGAGAGAGAGGCTTTTATAAAAATGTCCCCGCGGGAACGTTTTGAGTTTATGAAAAAAGCTTCGGAGGCAATAGGAATTGACAGAGTTCCTCCTCCACCCTTCGATTGTCCCCCGCGCGAAAAATAAAATTAGGCTGATAAATATAATAAAATAAAATCCCCGCACCATGATCTTTAGTGCGGGGATTTATTATTTTTTATTTTTAATTATTCTCCATCGTCACCGATAGCATCAACAGGGCAAGACGATTTAGCTTCGTCACAAAGGGCGATTTCATCATCTGTCGTCGGCTGCTTGATCACAATGGAAATACCGAGATCATCGTTGCGTCCGAAGAAATCGGGAGCAGCTTGACGGCAAACATCACAGTCGATACATGCGGAATCGACGTAGAATTTACCGGGAACATTACCTTCGTTTTTGTCATCTGGATTTGCCATATTTTTATAGGGATTTGGTGTTAGTATTAGTGTTCGCTTATCTATTGTGCTATTTTTTTATTCGCGGGTCAAAGATTTTTTAAAATTTAAGATGTGAATTTTTAAAGCCGCAATGAGGACAGACAGCATATTCTCTCGCGTGTTTTCGGGTATAAATCGTTTTACATTTGATACAGCAAAAAACGGTGATGAGTCGTCGCCGATCTCGCAAAACACTTTCACGTCGCTGATAGAGAACGACTAAAAGTGCAAAAAATAACATTACACCGCTGATGATGATTGCAAAAAAATAAACGAGATCGATTTGAAACATTTTATTTTATTGTCGGTTTGACAATTTCGCGCAGGCGTTGCTTAAGATTTTTCAAACCTTCACCGGTGAGACATGAAATTTTTTCGATTTCCACCTTATGTTTTCTTTTAAAGGCAGTGAGATTTTTGGCAGCGCCTTCAACATCAATTTTATTGGCGACAACCAAACGTGGTTTTTCGAGAAGGACGGGATCGAAATTTTCGAGCTCGATGAGCAATTTTGAATAGTCATCGGCTGGTTTCCGATTGTCCGTTCCCGCCATATCGATAATAAAAATAAGCAGTTTGCAGCGTTCGATATGTTTGAGAAAACGATGCCCCAGTCCTTTGTTTTCGCTGGCGCCTTCAATAAGCCCCGGAATATCAGCCATTGAGATTCTTGCATAATCTTCGTATTCGATAATGCCGACGCTGGGCGATTTTGTGGTAAAAGGGTAGGGCGCCATTTGAGGCTTGGCGTTCGTAAAGGCGTTTGTCAGCGAAGATTTTCCGGCATTTGGAAAACCGACAAGGCCGATATCCGCGATTGTTTTTAGTTTGAAGACAAATTCTCCCATTTCTCCCGGTTTTCCCGGTGTTGTTTTGCGAGGAGCCTGATTGACCGAATTTTTGAACTGATTGTTGCCGAGCCCGCCGCGCCCTCCTTTTAGGAGGGTGACGCGCTCGCCATTTTCAAGCAATTCGGCAATCAGCAAATTGCCGTCATTAAAAACTTGTGTTCCCGCCGGAACGCGCAAAACGATGTCGGCTCCGTCAGCGCCGTGCTTATTGCGCCCTTCGCCGGGCCGACCGTTTTTTGCGTTCCAATGCGGTTGATATTTGTATTCCCTCAGATCGTTAAAGTTGTCGTCACAAAGCAAAATAACATCTCCGCCGTTCCCGCCGTCACCGCCGTCGGGACCGCCTTTGGGCAGATATTTCTCGCGACGGAAGCTTAAGCAACCGCTCCCGCCGTCACCGGCTTTTAAAAATAATTTTGCTTCGTCAACAAACATGATTTTGTTTATTCTTCAACGCATTCGTCGATTTCTTCGATGCCGTCAAAGTTATTGAAAACATCTTCGTCTTTGGGAATGCTTTTCGTTTGGTATTTTTCCCAAATTTTTTCTTCAATCGCGGCATCAATGCAAGTGTTGATTTCTTTCACATCGCAGGTCGCCGTCAGTGAAATGCGGTTGTCGGTGTTTTTGACGACAGCGCCGGCTGCCGTTTTGGCACCCATGCTCAACAACTGTTTTTCAAAGTTGCTCGGATTGTCTTGAGTGCCGAGGAAGGACAACATCATGCTGGCTCTTTGCAAGTCTTTCAAAGCTTCCTGTGCATTTTTTTGCGCCTCTTCGGCGGTTTTCAGCATAACATCAGCTTTGACTTTAAGGAGAGAATTGCTTTCCGAAACGGTGACAAGCCCTTGTTCAAGTCCATTATTGTCCGGCAGATTTGCGCCATTGGCATAAACAACGAGCATCGGATTCTCTTTAACTTTGACAGCCAATTTGGGACCGATTCCCTTTTCGCGGTTTTTGAGCAGGCGCTTAAAAGATTTTTCCGCTTTTTTGCTGCCGTTCCCGACAATGCAGACAATTGTCTTTTTGTCGAGCTGGACAAGATAGGCGATGACTTCAGAATCCTTAACGGCGATGAGATAGCAGTTTTTATCGCAAAGTTTGGATTCCTGGACAGATATGTCTTTGTTGAACTGCGATTTGGAACTTTGGATGATCGCTTTCAAATCAAGTCCGTTCCCGCGAATATAGCCGACACCGTCAACATTCTTTTCTTCCGGATCATCAAGTTTGAAACCGCAGGTGATCGAAGTGATTTTTTCATTTTGTTCCTTTAAAATCGCATCGATGCCATTTTCATTTTTAGTCTGTTGGGGCAGTTTGTCTGAGACGGCATTTATATGTTTGACGAGCTCGGAAGTCTTATAGCTGTCATTGTCGAAGTGGACCAGAATATCGGTTTTTTTGGGGAAACCGATGGCGCTTGCATCACTGTAAGGCTCCGCAAAGGCGCCGAGTCCGCCGAGAGCGATCAAGGTGAGTGTAGAGAGTGTTGTTCTAATTTTCATAGGATTGATGGGGTTAGAATTATGGGGTTGTTTTATAGAAAACGAAGTTAAAAAAAATTATTTTGTAAATTTCTTATAATTTCCTATGATCGCTGCGGGATGGCCGCTGGTGATCAATTTTCCGTTGGATTTAAAAATAAAAACTTGTGGAATCACACCCGGTGTCGATGTTCCCGTTCCAAAAATTTGTTTTTCGTCGGCACTGTGAAGCGTCACGGGGAACTCAATTTTTTCTTTTTCCGCCCACGCCTTCATATCATCTGCGGATCTGTCGTAGGAAATCATGACGAGTTCCACTTTTTTGTCATTTTTAATTTTTTCGGTGTAGGTTTTTGAGATTTGCGGCATTTCTTTTCTGCACGGGCCGCACCAGGAAGCGGAGCAGAGCACGATGTAGTATTTGGCGCCTGTTTCGACGTTTTTGTTCAAGAGATAATTAGCATTTTCGAGTTCTTTCACGAAATCACTTTTTGCAAAAAGTGTTCCCGCGCAAGCGCAAAAAAATGTTCCGGTCAAGAGGAGGATTTTAATTATGTTTTTCATAAATGGGATGATGGATTTGCCGCAGCGCCTCATAAGTTGCGATTCCGGCACTGGTGGCGAGGTTGAGTGAACGCAGAGTTTCGTTAAATTGCGGGATTTTGATTTCTCGTTCCCGCCCGACAAGTTTGTGGAGCCATTCGGGAGCGCCGTGACCTTCGTTTCCGAAGACTAATCCGTCTTCGTCTTCAAATTTTGCGTCCCAGAGACTTTTGCTTGCTTTTGTTGTCAGGAGCCATAGTCGTCGCGGCCCGCCGGAAAAATGCTCAAAGGCTTCCCAATTTTCGTGATGGACGATGTCCAAGGATTTCCAATAGTCCATTCCGGCGCGTTTCAAATGCGCGTCGGTGATTGTAAATCCCAACGGATGGATAAGATGCAGGCGACATTTTGCAATGGCGCACATCCGACCTACGTTCCCGGTATTTTGGGGGATTTCCGGATTAAAAAGAACGATATGAAACATGCCATTCTCATTTTACCTGCGGGAACATCAATTTTCAAGGAATAAGCGCGCGGGAACAAAGATTTTTTGTTTTAAAAATGGCGTTCCCGCGAGTAGAATTGCTTTATTATGAATACGCCCAAATTGTTTATTCCCGGTCCAACGGAAGTTTTGCCGGAGGTCTTGGCGGAAATGTCCCATCCGATGGTGACTCACCGCAATAAAACGGCATCGGAACTCCAACGACGCATCAGCAACAACTTGCGTCGCGTGCTGTTGACCAAAAATGAGATTTTGCTTTCGACTTCCTCGGGAACGGGATTTATGGAAGGCGCTGTTCGCTCAACGACCGCCAAGCGCGCCGCTATTTTTTCGGTCGGCGCTTTCGGCAAAAAATGGTATAAAATCGCCCAGGGGAACGGTGTTCCGTCGGATATTTTTGAATCCGAACTCGGTCAGCCGACAACCCCGGAAATGGTCGATGCCGCTCTTGCAACAGGCAAATACGATACAATTTGCGTTACCCACAATGAAACTTCGACAGGCATTCAAAACCCGGTCGAGGAAATTGCGGAGCTTCTGAAATCCAAATATCCGGAAGTCGTCTGGTGTGTCGATGCCGTTTCTTCCGCCGCCGGCTCAAAAATCGAGACCGACAAATTGGGGATCGATTGCCTCGTCACATCAACACAAAAAGCATTGGCGTTACCTCCGGGAATGGCCGTTTGCGCAATTTCCCAAAAAGCTTATGAACGCACGGCAACAGTAAAAAATCGTGGCTGCTACTTTGATCTCCGCGATATTTACGATGTCATCCAAAAGAAGGATTACCAATACACAAACACGCCTTGCGTCTCCATTATGTTCGCGATGGACAAGCAGTTGCAGCATATTTTGCAGGAAGGCGTCGAACATCGTTTTGAACGCCACGAAAAAATGGCAGAATATGTCCGCAATTGGGCGCGGGAATATTTTGCGATTTTCCCCAACGAGAAATACCTCTCAAAAACGCTCACCGTCGTCACCAACACCCGCAATCTCAACATCGGCGATCTCAACAAGGCGCTGATCGAACGCGGCATGTTGATCGGCAACGGTTACGGCGATTTGAAGGACAAAACATTTCGAATCGCACATATGGGCGAATTGACCCTCGACGATTGTCGCGCAGTTACCGAGAGCATTCTCGATATTTGCGGGATCAAGTAAAAGATTGCCCGCAATCCCTAAAACAATGAAGCCGTTCCCGCCGGAACGGCTTCATTGTTTTTGTCCTCAAAAAATGCCGTTCCCGCAAATTTTAGCGTTCCCGCCAAGCCTTAAAAAGTAACGAGACTGGCGCTGATCCCGACAGAAACATCGCTCCCGTCGCGAATATCCTTGCTGTATTCCCAATAATAATTGAGCGTCCAGGCATTGCTTATCCGATGGTAAAAACCGATTTCAAAATCATTCCAACAGGAATAGCGATCATCGTAGCGCGCGTCAACATAGGCCGTCAGACGGGAAGAAACGCGATAGTCAAAATAAATGTCATATTGGCGCGCCCGCGTTGTAACCCCGTAAAAAGCGAGATCGGGATTGTCGAGATAGTTGATCCCCAGCCTCAAACGCCAAAGATTGCCGTCCAAGAAAGAAACGCCCGCCGTAATCGCCTTGGCGTCAAAATGATACACATCCGTCCTTTGGGCATAATCAAAACAAATCCAGTCGGCGGGCGTGAGAAGAAGTTCTATAAAATTGTCCGAAAAACTGCGGTTGTCGCAGTTGGGACGAAAAGTGTCGCGCCAGTCCTGATAAATGTTAAATTCCGCCAGATTTTTTGATCCGTAATTTTTGTCCCGCGTCTGCAAGAGATTTTCAAATCCGAGCCGGATAACATGACGGTCATAAAGCTGATCGATCGCGCGGGTGTTTGAAATGTCAATGATCGAAGGTTTCGTGAGATAGATTTCGCGATCGATCATCGGAATGCGCGACAAATCCTGACTGCCGAGTCCCGCGAGATAACGATATTGAAGAATCGGACGAAAAACATGGCGCAGACCGTCGATACCCCAAGTCTGATTTTGGTAATCGCCCGTTCCCGAAAATGTCAATGCCAGATCGAAACCTAATTGCCCCAAAGTGCGGGAAGCGCTGCTGTTGCCGTTGGCGGGAACGGTGTTGGCGTAAAAAGTTTCACGCAGACCCGCAATCGGAGTGAAGGAGAAAAAATCATCGGCAGCAACGGGCGCACTGATTCCGTAATACAAATCGAAACGGTTTGAGACAAGCTGGTCGTTGCGGTGATTGTGCTGATTGAGAAGCATCCGGGAATCCTGTTCCCGCAACGAAGCGAAAGAAATAAATGCCGTTTGCTTCAAAAAGCCCTCCGCCATCGGCAGGTAATCGAGCCGGATCTCCGGCAAACGCTCCTGAGTGTTGCGAAACTTGTTGATGTGCAGACGGGTCAGGGCACTCAGATAAATGTTGTTTTGAGCCGGCAAAACCGCTTCGATGTAGCTGTCCGGATTTTGATTTTCGTTGTAAAGTTCACGCCTGAAATCCTCAACGACGGCGGAGTCCGACCAATAGTGAATCGAGGCGCTTAGATCGATTCTGTCAATTTCCTGCTTGTGAAACCAGTCGATAAAACCGCGATTGCCGGTCGTGTCGTCCCCGTAAACGCTCCTCTTGCGATGAGATGTATCGTTGATGTAGCCGGAAATAAACTTGCCTTTGACGCTGTTTTTTTCATCAACTTTTACATTGTAATTGAAGGCGGGACCGATCATCGGACCGGCGCTGGAGTTAAAATCGAGAAGCAGACCCGGCTCGAACGCTTCCCAAAGCGTCAAATAAGTCGTCGTGCGCAAATAGGCGCCGGCCTCGCTTTCCGAGCCGATCTTCGCCCAAATTTTTACGGGAGGACGGTCGAATTTTGGCACAGTCATCGTCGGCAAGGGCAGGACGGGAACGCCGGCAATGCAGAGTTTTGGCGAGCCGAAGCGCACGCGCTCCGTATCGGCATAATAATTGATGGAGTCCAAAGCCAACGACGGCGACAAACGGTCAGGCTCGCCATAGTAAACATTCGTATCCTTGAGATTGATCGTGTTGCGTGTGCCCAAAATGTCCGCCCCGTCAAAATAGACGAAACTGACGTTCCCGCGGGCGGATTTCGTCGTCAGCCGCTGCTGGCCGCCATTATAAAAAGCACCTTCGGAGACAACTTTGAGCCGGTCATAGTTGCTAATGATCCCACCATCCGTTTTCGCATTTTTGTTGACAGTGTCATAAGTGACCTGATCCGTCTCAAGACTGAACTTGCCATGCGTCAAAACAACATTCCCGCGAAGAATTTGGTCGCCGCCGGTCGAAATTGTCATTTCGTCAAAACTGATTTCCGTGTCCGCCAACGCGGCAGCAGACAACGTTCCCGCAAAAGTCGCAAAACTTGCCGCCGCTAAGAAAAACTTTTTGAAAGACAATCTCTTCAAGGTAGTCCCATTATAAGTTCAAGAACTCCAATTCACAATTCATAAAAGGCGGAAACACGGAAAAACAATAAATTGAAAAAAAATACTTGATTTATTTTTTGTATATGATAAAATTGAATCGGTGATTAACAGAATCACTGCTCTCATTCAAATGTGAGCTGGGGTAATAAGCAACGAGATATAGAAAACAACGAGCGGCTACTTAGGGGTAAGTAGTCGCTCTTCCATTTTATCGGGACGAAGGATTTACTTAAAAAAACGATTCTTGCGGGAACGCCGTATTTCGTTTTTTGTATTTTACAGCGATTCGCGGGATTGCTAAAATTTTCCTAAAAGATAACCTGTTATGATTTCTTTAAAAAATTGTTTTACCCCTTTCTTGACATCCCTGTTGCTGACGATGGCAACATTGTCCGCTTTTGCCGATATGAATCCTTTCGGAAGCGGGGGCAAGGCCATTATTAGCGAGTGCAGTCTCGAGATGGCGGGCAACGCCTTTGTGACAAGAGGTTCGGGAGCGACAGTCGATTATACTAAAGGTCTTGTTGACTGGAGCGACAGCAAAACAATCGTTACCGCCTATTTCGGAATCGGAGCTCCGCAAAAAGACGTCGATTTGTTCATTGTGGCAAAGGGAAGCGGAGAAATCGGCGTGAACATCAACGGCAAAAAGACCGTTTTTGTCAAACTGGATTCCGACGTAATGAAGGAATATAATCTCGGGCGCATCGAAATCGGCGGCGACAGCAGTTTCCAAAAAGGCTACCAAAAGATCTATCTCCGCGGAAAAACCTTGGGCAAAGACGGAAAATTCGGTGAAGTCGAACGTATTATTTTGAGAGGCTTGGAAGGGGTTTCGACAGTCGTCCCCTACGCCGACAGTTATTGGGGACGTCGCGGTCCTAGCGTTCACCTGCGCTACGAACTGCCCAAATACAAAAGTATCGAATATATCTACAACGAAATTACCGTCCTTAAAGATCAAGATCCGGAAGGCTCCTATTATATGGCGAACGGATTCGGCGAAGAGGGCTATTTCGGTTTTCAAACTCTCGAAAACGGCAAGCGCATTGTCATCTTCTCCGTTTGGAGCCCCTTTAAAACAGACGATCCCAGAGAAATCCCCGAAGAACTCAAAGTGAAATGCGTTCGTCTCGGCAAAAACACAAAAATCGGCGATTTCGGGAACGAGGGTTCCGGCTCCAAAACAATAATGCCCTACGAATGGGAAACCGGTAAAACCTACGGCTTTTTGACACGCGTTCACCCCAACAACGACAAGACGACCGATTACACATCCTACTTCTTTGATAAGGAAAAACAACGCTGGCACCTTGTCGCCAAATTGCGCCGTCCCAAAACGAATACCTGGCTCCGCTCCCCCTATTCCTTTGTCGAAAACTTTAGTGTCAAAAACGGCTACAAAAGCCGTGCCGCCAGCTTCTCCAACACATGGGTCTGGGACAAAAAAGGCGATGCGTTCAACTTGGACGATCTGACATTCACCACCGACGCAACAGGCCAGAAAGGCATAAGAACCGACTTTACCGCCTATCTCAACCCCAACAAAACGGCGGCAATCTTAAAAATGGGCGGATTCTTTAACGAAAACTGCGCGCACGGAACAACCTTCGAACGCCAGCCGCTCAACCGCCGGGAACCGATGATCAATTTCGCAGCACTTGAAAGACTCGACTGATAATCCCGATTATGAAAAAAATCATTCTCGCAAGTATCGCATTCGTCGCGACTTCAATCGCACTTGTCGCCGGGCAATTTGACTTTTTGGAAGATCTGATCGAACTAAAATTCCAAAACATCAGCGACGGCAACAAAAATTACACCCTCGACGATGTCGATGTGGAAATTTTTAACGGGCAACCCTACGTAAAACTCGAAATCGAAGGCTTTTCCGGAGATGCCGGCTGGAGCGATTTTGACAAAGAAAAATATAAGGCATACGCCACCGGACTCGCCAACTTTGTGCGCGAACAGCTTTCGAGCGACACCAAAGTCCGCATCGCCCTCATCTTGGACTGCACCATCGGCAAAGACCGTTTGCTCGAAGACGGCTTATATTAAAAAATAACGCCGTTCCCGAAGATTCGCCGTTCCCGCCGCGGGAACGGCTTATTTTTTGTCGTTCCCGCGACAAAGCTTTCCTCTAATACTCGCCAGCAAAGCGATCAAAGCCAAAATCCCGACGGCGACACAAAACCACGGAATATAATAGGACGCGCCGAGAGGGTAAAACTTGTCCCAATAACCTTTGAGATAAATAACGACAATCCCCGCAGGCAAAAGATAACGACAATAATAAAAATTGAAAATTCGCGGAAATTTAAGCCCGCTGCCAAGATCGGACTCCGCCAAAAAATTGCGAAAACCCCAAGCGTTCCCACCCGTGCAAAAAAGAAGAAAAACAATCGAACCCAACGGCAAAATATTGTTCGAAATCAAAAAATCCTCAAAATCCAAAATGCTCGTTCCCGGACCGAGAGGCTGGGCACCACTCAAAAAATTAAAACCGAAAATGCACGGCAGGGAAATCATAGGAATAATGAAAAGATTGATAAAAACAGCCTTCGTCCGCGAAAAATTGAAACTGTCCATAATCATCGAGATTATATTCTCAAAAACCGCAATGACCGTCGTGAGAGCCGCAAACGACAAAAAGACAAAAAAACAAATCCCCCACAAATGACCATAAGCCATTTGATTAAAAATCTTGGGCAAAGTGATAAAAATCAGCGACGGACCGGCATCCGGAGCAATCCTGAATGAAAAACAGGCGGGAATAATAATAAGCCCCGACATAATGGCGACAAAAGTGTCCAAAGCGACAATAAAAGCCGATTCCCCCGTGACCGAACGGCTTTTGCCAAGATAACTGCCAAAAATCGCCATCGACCCCATCCCGATACTCAAAGTGAAAAACGCCTGCGACAAAGCCGCAAAAGCAACAGAAAAGAAACCGCGCTCAAAAAGAGCATCCCAGTTAGGCAAAAAATAAAATTCCAAACCCCTGCCGGCGCCTGGTAGCAAAATCGAATTTACCGCCAAAACAACAATCAGCAAAAGCAAAAGGCTCATTATTATTTTTGAAATCCGTTCAACACCTTTTCTCACCCCAAAAAAACAAACACCCAAAGCAAGAACAACCGTAAGAACCATCCAAAAAATCATCGTCCCGGGACTCTCAAGCATCTGAGAAAAATCCGATGTGATCGAATCCACCGAAATCTCCGTTCCCGCAAAATCCCCGCGCATCGATTTGTAAGTATAATAAAGCATCCACCCGCAAACCGTCGTATAAAACGCCATCATCAACTGATTGGCAAAAAGAAAAACATAACCGGCAAGATGCCAGCGCGTTCCCGCAGGCTCAAGAAACCTGAAAGCCTGAGCCGAACTTTTCTGACTCGCCCGACCGACGGAAAACTCCATCACCATAATCGGAAGACCCATAAAAAACAAAAAAAACAAATAGATCAAAATAAACAAAGCCCCGCCGTTTTCTCCACACATATAAGGAAATTTCCAAACATTCCCAAGCCCGATCGCACAGCCGGCGGAAACCAAAATAAATCCCAGACGGGAAGCAAATTTTTCTCTCATTTCATCCGTCATTCTATAAAAACATTCCCGTTCCCGCGAGCGTTTTCGCGGGAACGGGAAAAGTGCTTGACTTAAAGAGGGTTTTTAAGGATACTGAATGAGGTTTCCGGCAACCCCGCCGGAATAGCGATTTGTTAAAAACAATAGAAACAGGTGATTTTATGTCTGATCAAGATCCGTCGTTGGAGCAATTGACTCCGTTTCCGGGGACATGGGTTCCGACGGGCAATGTTCCCGCGGGTTTTGCTCCTGTTACTGATGACACGGGAGCGTCGGCGGATTCGGATTGT
>JAILGB010000016.1 GCA_024697185.1 Opitutales bacterium
GCGTTCCCGCGATTGAAAAGCCAGTCCCGGGCAGCGGGATCGTAATGCCAGGAACAATGAAAGGAGTGATTTGTTCCCGGGCGTTCTTCCAAAAACTCAAAGTCCGAACAGGAGCCGTCGTTGTCGATATCGCCGAAGGTGAAGGTTTTGACGGGAACGCCGCCGAACGCGTAAAGCCCGCTTTGGGCGTCCTTGGCTCCGACGTCGGCGGGCTTGTACCAGTCGATGCGAAACTTGTGCGCGGAGATTCGGACGACATTCATCAGTCCGTCCGTCAAAGACCAAACTTGCGCCAAATCGCCGTTCCCGTCGGAAACGACATCGATGCCGAGCTGGGAAACGTTGAGTTCGACGCCCTCGCGGGAACGGATTTTGACGGCGTTCCCGTCAGCATCGTAGCTGATCCGCGTGCGGTCGCCCAAAGTCTCCACAACACAGCCGTCGAGGATTTCAACCTGGTTGTCCGTCCAAACCGCCGTTCCCGCCGGACGGCCGTTTTCGTAGGTATGGACGCGGCGGAGGGCATCTTCGATCACAACGTTCGTTCCCGAAAAACTCACGACCTTGCGCGTCATCGGATGAAGATAGCGCAAACACACGCCCGAAAAAAGCGCATTGACGGGAACGCGGTCATAAATCCGCAGCGAACCTTTGGGAAAGCCCGCAGCAAACGGCGTTCCGCCGAAGGCTTGCGAAAAATCGATACTGCCGTTGCGGGCAGACGATGCCATGCCGCAGGAGCCGTCGCAGGAACATTCCTCGACGGGCGGGAACGTCTCGAACGGATCCATTACGCGGATTTTGACCTCAAGAAACCACGGACCGCCGATGGAATTGTAAGTAATGTGTAGCGGGAACGAGCCCGAATAGGCGCTCCCGTCCGTCTTGAAAAATGTTCTCGAAGCCGGATGATTGAGCGTTGACGCGACCGAACCGACGCCTTCAATCGTGACTGTCGCATTGTCATCCGACTTGACCGAAATCCCGACGACTTTGCCGTTCAAATCAAGCGTCGTGTGCAAGTTCGCAGAAAAAACATTCTGAAAATAGGGCGCGTTCCCGCCAAAAGTCCAGGAATATTCGCGAAAATCACAATCCGAATCCGCCGCCGCTCCCGTGTCATCAGTAACAGGAGCAAAATCCGCGGGAACATTGCCCGTCGGAACCCATGTTCCCGGGAACGGAGTCAATTGCTCCAGCGACGGATCTTGATCAGACATAAAATCACCTGTTTCTATTGTTTTTTTAACAAATCGCTATTCCGGCGGGGTTGCCGGAAACCTCATTCAGTATCCTTAAAAAACTTCCCCGAGTCAAGAAAGTTTTTATCCCTCCCGCGGGAACGAAATTTAGATTTTGGCGAGGACGCTTGCTTGGGGTTGGTCTTTTCCTTTTTTGCCGATAATTTTGACGATCTGCCAATTGTTTGGTACGGGAACGTCAAAACCTGCCGGCGCTTCCAAAATAATTCTTGCCCAGTCTGTCGCGGGATCGATTAGCGTCGTCAAAAACTCCACCAATTTTGCCGTTTCCGTTTTTTGCCAAAGAGCCCATGGCGGGTCGCAAAAAATCAAATCGCAGACGGGCAGCGCGTGCTGTGCGGCTTTAAAAAGATCCAAGGTCCTGCATTCGATTTTCGGGAGATTTGTCGTTCCCGCGGTGCCGAGCGCTTTGAGGATTTGCGCGATATTTTTCTTTTGAGCGGCTGTTGCGGCGGCATTTTTATCGACGAGGCAGGCACTTTTTGCTCCGCGCGAAATCGCCTCAAGGGCATAGGCTCCCGTTCCCGCAAAAACATCCAGCACGCGCGCATCTTCGGGCAGATTGCCCAATGACGAAAAAACCGCCTCGCGAATATAGTCCGTCGCAGGACGGATTTCGCCCTTGCCAGGCAAAATCAAATTGATGCCTCGCGCCTTGCCTCCTGTGATTCTCATTTTGTTTCAAGCAATTTTTTCAAAAAAACGATCCCGTCTTCGTGACTGAAAAATTTCCCGTCGAGTTGCGCCTCAAAACATTGGTCCAAAATTTCCTTCATTTGCGGTCCCGGCTTAATGCCGTTTGCAATCAGATCGCGACCGCGAAGAATGGGCTTCGGCGCACAGTCTTTAACGCCGAGGCGGGCGACAGCCGCATTCAGCCAAGCTTCCGTCTCCTTAAAATCTTGGCTGTTGTGAAAATTGCTCCCGCAAGCGTCCGCCTGACAGACGCGCAAAAGCCGATCGACGCGCAAAACTGCCTGCGCCAAGCGTCTCACCGCTCCGTCGCTCGCACCCGCCAAAAAAATCGCACGCGGGCGCATATGCGCCTTTACCAGCCGAACGACATCTTCGACCAAACGCGTTTCCTGCGTCATCCGTCCGAGAAAATTTCTTGTCGGCTCTTCGCCGCGAACTTCGTGACCGTAGGAATGAATCCGTCCGTCCTTGCCGCGAAAAGTCGTCGCCGGCTTGCCAAAATCATGACAAAGGACGGCAAAACCGACCGCTTCGTTTTCCGCCTGAAAATCAAATTCCGACGGCGTTCCCGCAGCGCGATTTTGGGCAAAGACATCAAGGCATTGCAAGGTATGATTCCAAACGTCGCCCTCCGGATGCCAATACGGATCCTGCTCGCAGCCGATCAATGCGGCGAGTTCGGGGAAATAGCGCACCCAGCCGCAGTCGCGGAGAAATGTGAGTCCGGCGGAAATTTTTTTCCCTTTGACGAGCAATTTGCTCCATTCTTCAAAAATGCGTTCCCGCGAAAGATTTTCGATTGTGATCGTTTTGCAGAGTTCCAGCGTTTCCGGTGCAATTTTCAAATCAAAACGGGCGATAAACTGCATTGCCCGCAAAACTCTCAGCGGATCTTCGACAAATGCCGGCGACGTGTGGCGCAACGTGCGGGAACGCAAATCTCCGATTCCCCCGTAAGGGTCGATCACTTCCTCTGTCAGCGGATCATAATAAATCGCGTTGACGGTAAAATCCCGCCGTGCCGCCGCCTCCGCAATCGTCATATCGGGATCGCCCTCGACAACAAAGGCCTTGTGCCCGGTGCCGCACTTGGATTCGCGACGCGGGATCGCAATGTCAAAAGGGAAATCGTGAATTTTGAAAACGCCGAAGGAGCGTCCCGCGACATTGTAGCGGATAGAAAGTTCCCGAAGCAATTTTTCGATTTTGGCGGGGACGATTTTGTAAACTTCGACATCAAAATCGATCAGCCGCTCGTCGCCCGACAATGCGTCGCGCACGGCTCCGCCCACGATCAAGGCGCGCCCGCCGAGTTCCCGCACGCGTTCAAAAAAACGCCAGATTTGCGGGAACGCTTCCAATTGGGATTTGAGATTTATGCCGGGCATCACGGGAACGGGATTTTTAGGAAAGTTTGTGATTCATCGCCAACGCAGGATCCGCCTCTGAAGAAACGCCCACAATCTTGGCGGGAACGCCGGCGACGGTCGTGTGCGCGGGAACGTCTTCGAGAACGACGGAGCCGGCACCGATTTTAGCGCATTCGCCGATTGTGATATTGCCCAAAATTTTTGCGCCAGCGCCGATCAAAACACCGGAACGGACTTTCGGGTGCCGGTTGCCGACTTCCTTACCGTTGCCGCCGAGTGTCACCGCGTGAAGGATGGAGACATTGTTGTCGAGCACCGCCGTCTCGCCGGCGACAAAACCCGTGGCGTGGTCGAGAAAAATCCCGCAGCCGATTTTTGCCGCCGGATGAATATCAACAGCCAAAATCTCCGACGAACGACTCTGCAAAAACGCCGCGACAAAACGGCGTTCCCGCGTCCAAAAATAATGGGCGACGCGATAAGTGGCGATTGCCAAAAAACCTTTGAACCACAAAAAAGCGATCAGGGCGTTTTCACAGGCGGGATCGCGTTCGACCGTCGCCGCAATATCGTTTTGAGACTGGATCAAAATAAAGGGATCGCCCACAAAAGCTTCGCGGCAGAGGGCACCCACATCGACATATTCCTTATCGGTATATGAAATTTTTCGTGCGATGCGCGCCGCCAGCGCGTCCGCAAAATTTTCGCGCTCGAGCACAAAGTTTCGCAGGGCTTCCGACAGTGCGGGTTCGCGCTCGTAAACGTTTTTCGCTTCTGCGAGCAGCTGCTGCCACAGATCGATTTTTTCATTGATGGCGCCGACGTCGTTTGGGCAGTTCATAAAAAGCTCACTTCAAAATTTTTCTCAAAACATAGGGCAAGATGCCTCCGTTGGCGAAATAGAGGCTCTCGGCGACGGTATCGATGCGGCATAGCAATGTTGTTTTTACGACTTCGCCGTTGCTGCGCCGGATAACGAGTTCGACTTCCTGTTTCGGGCTTACGGGATTTTGGAGTCCGACGAGATCGAAGGTTTCGTCGCCGGTGAGTCCGAGCGTTTCCGCGTTGGCGCCGCCGGTAAATTGCAGTGGCAAGACGCCCATTCCGATCAGGTTGGAGCGGTGAATGCGTTCGAAACTCTGCGCCACGACTGCGCGCACGCCGAGGAGCGCCGCGCCCTTTGCCGCCCAATCGCGCGACGAACCCATGCCGTAATCGACGCCGGCAAAAACGATCAAGGGCGTTCCCGAAGCTTTGTAAGCCTGACTCGCCTCAAAAATTGTCATCGGCGTTCCCGCGGGCTGCAATTTGGTGAAACCGCCCTCTTTGCCGTCCGCCATTTTGTTTTTAATCCGGACATTGGCAAACGTGCCGCGCACCATGATGCGGTCGTTCCCGCGGCGGGAGCCGTAAGTGTTAAATTTTTCGCGGGGAATATCGCGTTCGAGCAGATATTTTCCTGCCGGGCTGTCGGGAGCGAAAGCGCCTGCCGGGGAAATGTGGTCGGTCGTCACCGAATCCCCGAGAATGGCGAGCGGTCGCATCCCTTCAAATTTTTGCGCCGGCGGGAGCGCCATTTCAAAACCGTCAAAATACGGCGGAAGCTGCACGTAGGTGGAGTCTTCGCGCCAGCCGAACAAAGCGCCCGTCGTCGCGGGAACGGAATCCCATTCGCTCGTGGCGTCGGCAAAACTTGAATAGCGGCGCGCGAACATTTCCGGGCGGATCGTCACGGACGCCACTTTGTCGATTTCCGCCTGAGTCGGCCAGATGTCTTTCAAAAATACGGCGTTCCCGTCGCGGTCTGTTCCCAGGGCTTCGCGCTCCAGGTCGATGTCCACGCGTCCGGCGATCGCGAAGGCGACGACGAGAGGCGGCGACATGAGGAAATTGGATTTGATCAGCGGGTGAATGCGGGCTTCGAAGTTGCGGTTACCGGAGAGGACGCTCGCGGTAACGAGATTTTTTTCACGAATCTGTTTTTCGATCTCCGGAGCGAGCGGTCCCGAATTGCCGATACAGGTCGTGCAGCCGTATCCGACGAGATTGAATCCGAGTTTGTCCAAATAGGGCGTCAGCCCGGCGGCATTGAGATAATCGGTCACCACGCGCGAACCCGGCGCCAGGGACGTTTTGACGTGCGCGGGAACGACGAGTCCTTTTTCGACAGCTTTTTTTGCCAAAAGTCCGGCGCCGATCAAAACAGCGGGATTTGACGTATTGGTGCAACTCGTAATCGCCGCCACGACAATCGAGCCGTTTTTGAGCGTTCCCGCGGGAACGGGAGCGTCGTTTTTGGAGCCGCAAAACGTTTCAAACACATTTTTCAAATCCCGGAGCTCGATGCGGTCTTGCGGGCGTTTGGGACCTGCGACGGAACGGGTGATGGAGGTGAGGTCGATTTCGATCACCTTGCTGTAATCGACATCGCCTTCCTTGGGCATGCCGAAAAGTCCCTGTGCGCTGAGATAATCGCGGATGAGCGCGAGTTTTGACGCGTCGCGTCCCGTGAGACGCAGGTATTCGAGCGTTTTTTCGTCAACGGGGAAAAATCCCATTGTCGCGCCATATTCCGGAGCCATGTTGGCGACGGTCGCGCGATCGGCAAGCGAAAGGCTCTCGGCGCCTTCGCCAAAAAATTCCACGAATTTGCCGACGACTTTCGCCTCGCGCAAAATCTGGGTGACGCGCAAGGCCAAATCGGTCGCCAAAATGCCGTCCGGCAAATGCCCTTTGAGGTGAACGCCGATGACTTCGGGCGTCTGAAAACAGACGGGCTGTCCCAGCATTCCTGCCTCCGCCTCGATCCCGCCGACGCCCCAGCCGACGACACCGATGCCGTTGACCATCGTCGTATGAGAGTCCGTTCCCACGACAGAGTCCGGGTAAAAGATCGTTCCCGCAGACGTTTCTTTTTCAAAAACGACGCGCGCCAGATATTCCAGATTGACCTGATGGCAGATTCCGACGGCGGGAGGAACGACAGAAAAAGTCTTAAAGGCGCCCTGCCCCCATTTCAGCAATTCATAGCGTTCGGTATTGCGATAAAAATCTTTTTCGATATTTTTTTTGAACGCGTCGGGCGTTCCCGCAAAATCCACCTGCACGGAATGATCGACGACGAGATCCATCGGCACGAGCGGCTCGATGAGCGCGGGATCGCGCCCCAAGCCGTGAACAGCCTCGCGCATCGCCGCCAGGTCCACAATCAGCGCCACGCCCGTCAAATCCTGCAGAATGACGCGCGCCACCGTAAAGGGGACTTCCGTATCGCAGGCGGGAGCGACGGCGTTCCATTGCGCCAGATTCCGGACATCACGTTCCGTGACGGCGATCCCGTCGCAGTTGCGCAGGAGGGATTCCAAAATAACGCGCAGGCAGACGGGCAGACGGGAAATTTTGCCGAGTCCCTGCTGTTCGAGCGCCGGAAGACTGTAATAAAAACCTTTTTTGCCCGATGACGGGCTGTTCAATTCGCGTAATGTTTGAAATGGATTGTTGATCATAAAACTTTAAAGATAGACACGTTCCCCGAAAAGAGCGGTTCCCACGCGGACCATTGTCGATCCCGCGGCGATGGCGGGTTCGAGGTCGTGAGACATTCCCATCGAAAGTTCCGTTAACGGCAAGGCAAATTCCGCCGCCAAGCGGTCGCGCCAATCGCGCAGGGTTTCAAAAGCTTTTGCCGCCACAAGCAACGAATCGTCGTCAATCGGCGCCACGCACATAAAACCCTCGGGCTGCAAATGCCGCGTCGCCAAAACCGCCTCAAGCAATTTTTTTAAAGTCCCCAAGTCCGCCGTCCCGAATTTTGCCGGATCACAACCGGGATTTGCCTGCAACAAAATCGGCAGTGCCGCGCGCCCCTGCGCCTCGCAAGCCTTGTCAAGCTTGGCGACCAAGTCAAGCGAATCCACCGATTGGATCCGGTCAAAAAGCGCGACCGCCTTTTTAGCCTTGTTGCTCTGCAAATGCCCAATCAGCTCCCAGCGCAAATCCGCCGTTTTCGCGAGCGCCTCAAACGCCGGACGTTTTTCCGCCGTCTCCTGAACACGATTTTCGCCGACAGCGGCAAAACCGCAACGGGCGGCAAAAAGCGGCGCCTCCGCCGGGTGGTTTTTTGTAACCGGCAACAGTCGGACTTCGTCGTTCCCGCGACCGCTTTTCTCACAAGCCGCCGCAATTCGCTCGCGCACGCGCGCGACATTTTCCTCGAATGTCGAAAAATTGACCATCATAAAAAACGGGAAAGGGCGCGCGAGCAAAAAATAGCGCGAAAACTATTTTCTGCGGGGCGGCATGCTGCGTTTGAGCGGTCCCGCCGGCGCCTGGGCTGCCGCATTTCGGACGCGATAAACGATGCGGGCTTGCGAAAGATCCTTGGGATCGATTTCCACACGCACGACATCCCCTTCGATGATGCGGATAAAATTTTTGCGCAACTTGCCGGAAAGATACGCGAGCACCACGTATTTGTTGGGCAATTCCACCCGAAACATCGTTCCCGGCAAAACAGCGACGATTTTGCCTTCAAGTTCTAAAAGACCGTCCGAATTTGGCATATATATTAGTTGAAATTTTCTTGTAATTACCTATTATACTATGCTTATTGACGGGAACGGGCAATAAAAAAGAGCGAAAAACGGAGGAAATAAAATTTTTGTTTTTCACAAAAAAGCGTTCCCGCGATTTTGACGGGAACGCCTTTTCAAGTTTTTATTTTTTAGGGAAAGCTTAGATTCCTTTTTCTGCAAATTTCGGAGCCAGATATTCGGCGCAGCTGTCGAGGGACGCGAGACGCGGGTAGTCGCCTTCGGGGACTTCGATGCCGTATTTTTTGCGAAGCTCCATCACAATGTCCAAAAAGTCCATCGAGTCGAGCGAGAGTTGGTCGCGCAGGCGCAGGTCGGGCTTGACATTGCTGAGATCTTCGTCCGGAGCGATTTCCGCCACAATGTCGAGAACGATTTTTTTGATAGATTCTGCTGTCATATTTTTATAGTTTTTGATTAATGATTAAATTTTTTGACGATAAGTGTCGAATTGATCCCGAGCATACCGAAAGAATTGTTCAGGATATATTCGACCTTGTCCGCCTTTTGCGGCTTGCCGACGACGAGAGTCGGGAAAGAGCAGTCGGGATCGAGTTCGTCGATATTGATGCAGGGGTGGACGAGATTGTCCTCGAAGGCGCCGAGATTGCCCGCGAGTTCGAGCGTTCCCGCCGCGCCCATACAGTGGCCGATAAAACCTTTTGTGTTGTTGACATAGGTCGTCGGGCAATCGGCAAAGACATCGCGCATCGCGATCATTTCCTGCACATCGCCCTTTGACGTTCCCGTGGCGTGCGTGTTGACGATATCGATTTGTTGCGGCGTCAGTCCGGCGCGTTTGAGAGCCGCACGCATGCACTCCGCCTGGCGGACAGGATCGGGCAAAACCGTATCGCCGGCATCGGAATTGATGTGCCAGCCGACGATTTCGCAAATAATCTTCGCTCCGCGCGCCAAGGCGTCTTCGAGACGTTCGAGCGTATAAAGACAGCCGCCTTCGGAAATCACGATACCGTTGCGGGACTTGTCAAAGGGACGCGAAGCCTTATTGGGATCTTCGTGGGCGGCGAGCGCCGTCTGGTTTTTGAAACCTGCAAAAATGCCGAATGTTCCCGGCGACTCGGAAACGCCGCCGGCGATCGCCAGATCGACTTCACCCAACTGAAGCATTTGCGCCGCCTGGATCAATCCCGCATTGCCCGCAGCACAAGCCGCTCCGATCGTATAATGCGGTCCCGTGATCCCCATATTGATGGTGATCTCGCCCGCCGGGTTGTTGGCGACGGTGCGCGGATTGTGGTGGTGACTCCAAAACTTGGTGTCGTAGCCGAACTGGGAAATCGTGTAGATTTCGTTTTCCGTCTCAACATTGCCGTGCTCCGTCGTGCCGACATAAACGCCGATGCGAGACTTGTCAAAATGTTCAAAGTCAATGCCGGCGTCCTTGATCGCCTCGTGAGCGCAATAAATGCCGATTGAACCTGCCCGCGTCGAGGTTCTCAATTCGCGACGCGACTGGTAGCGCGTCTTTTCATAATCGCAAATCCCCGCCGGATGCTTGCCCATATAGCGCACATCGATCAAAGAAATATTCGCCTTCCCCGCCAACAGATTAGCGCGAAATTCTGCAATATTGTTGCCGTTGGGAGCCGTCAAACCCACACCGGTGACCACAATGCGCGAAAGCATTTTCATAATCTAAGTATTAAAACATAATTCGACAGGTCTGTCAAAGGGAGACGCCTCACAAATAAACGCCGCCGCCCAAAAGCGTTTCGCCGTCGTAGAGTGCCAGGATTTGTCCCGGGGCGATCCCGCGCTGAGTTTCGCGATAAACGATATGCGCGCCGCCGTTCCCGTCGGGTTCAAAACAGACCGGTGTCGATTTGTCGCGGTAACGCACTCTCGCCAAGAGTTCACAACGTTCCTCGACCGCCTTGTTGACCCAGGAGAGATTGTTAACCCAGGATTCGCGAACATAGAGTTCCGGCGCCGTTTCCGGATGGTCAAAAGCGACGACGAGTTCGTTCGTGTCAAAACGCTTCGCGGTAACGACATAATATTCGTTGTCCGTATTGGAAGGAATATTGATACCCTTGCGCTGGCCGAGCGTGTAATGGTAAAGCCCGCGATGCTCACCCAAAATTTTTCCGGAGGCGTTGACGATCGGTCCCGGCTTTTGGGGAATATACTGTTCCAAAAAATCGTTGATGCGGATTTTTCCGATAAAACAAATGCCCTGACTGTCTTTGCGTTTGGCGTTTGGCAAACCCGCCTCCGCCGCCAAGGTGCGGAGTTCCGGCTTTAATAGATGCCCGACGGGAAAAAGTGCGCGCTTTAGCTGCTCCTGCCGCAACAGCGCCAAAAAATATGTCTGATCTTTGTTGGGATCGATCCCGCAAAGAATGTCTGCGCTCCCGTCGGCATTGTCCCGGCGCCGCGCATAATGTCCCGTCGCGACAAAATCGAATCCGTCCTCAAAAGCCTTTCGGGCGAAAACGCCGAACTTCATTTCCCGGTTGCACATCACATCCGGATTGGGCGTGATCCCCGAACGATAGCCTTCGACCAAATATTTCACAATATGCTCACGATAATCTTTGATCAGATCGACGACTTTGAACGGAATCCCCAAAGACTCCGCGACAGCGGACGCGTTGGCGACATCGTCTTCCCAAGGACATTCGCCCAAAAATCCGCCGCCCTCCTCATTCATCCACGTGCGCATATACGCCGCATGGACATCGTGACCTTCGCGCTTGAGCAACATCGCCGCCACAGCACTGTCAACACCGCCCGAAAGCGCCACCAAAACTTTTGCCATGAAACCATTATAAAATGAAAACGACGACGAGACAATTTTTTGAAAACCGCCCGCGGGAACGCCGGGATTGCGGGAACAGACTCTCCATCGCCGCCCAAAAAAAAAGCGTTCCCGCGAGACTTTACGCTCACGGGAACGCGCTTTGTCGCGTCAGCCGCTTATTTTTCGATTAAAGTTTTGCCCGTCATCTCCGGCGGGACCGGCAGTCCCATCATGTCGAGCAATGTCGGAGCGATATCGCAGAGCGCGCAATTGTCCTGACGCAACTTTTTGCCTTTGACGCCGTTGCCGTAGAGCACGACTTCGACGGGATTGAGCGAGTGTTGCGTGTGCGGGCCGTTGCTTTGCGTATCCCACATCACATCGACGTTCCCGTGGTCGGCAGTAATGAGCACATCGACGCCCATTTCGTCGGCGACGGTGAGAATCCGCCCGATGCAGGCATCGACGGTTTCGACCGCCTTGATGATCGCCGGCTGTTTGCCCGTATGGCCAACCATGTCGGGATTAGCGAAATTGCTGACAATCAACGCATATTTTTTGGAGTGCAGCGCATTGATTATCGACTCGCAAACGCCTTCCGCCGACATCTCCGGCTTCAAGTCGTAAGTCGGCACCTCCTTGGTCGAAGGAATCAGGCCGCGCTCCTCTTGCGGGAACGGATCGTCGCGATAGTCGTTGAAGAAAAAGGTGACATGGGGGAATTTTTCCGTCTCCGCCGTGCGATATTGTGTCAAACCGAGTTTTGAAATCCACTCGCCGAGGATATTCGGCATTTTTTCGGGTTTCGGGAACACGACATTGGGGCAAAGTCCCTTTTGATAGTCCGTCATCGTCGCGTAGTAAATCGAGAGTTTTTTGCTCCGTTTGAAACCGTCAAAATCGTCGTTGATGAACGCGCGCGTGAGTTCCCGCGGACGGTCTCCGCGAAAATTGAAGAAGATCACAGAATCCCCGTCTTTGATCGTTCCCGCCGGCTCGATGCATGTCGGCGTCACAAATTCGTCGCCCTGCATCGAATCGTTTGTCGGGTTTTTGTAATAATTTTCAACCGCTTCCGTCGCCGTCGCCGCTGTCGGAGCGTTCCCGCCGGTCAGGCATTCATAGGCCTTTTCGACACGATCCCAACGATTGTCGCGGTCCATCGCCCAAAAACGTCCGGCGACAGTCGCGATTTTGCCCAAACCGATCTTGGCGCAGTTTTCTTCGACTTCCCTGATAAATCCCGTTCCCGAAGTCGGCGGCGAATCTCTGCCGTCCATAAAGGCGTGCACATAAGCCTCTTTGACGCCCGCGATCTTGGCGCCGCGCAACAGTCCGTAGAGGTGCGGCAATGTCGAATGGACGCCCGCCGCCGACGCCAAGCCCATCAAATGAAGCGCGCCGCCCGTCTTTTTGACATTGTCGAACGCCGCCTGCAAAACCGGATTTTTCGCCATTCCTTCTTCTGTCAGTCCCAAATCGATGCGCATGATTTCCTGCGGCACGATACGGCCGGCTCCGATATTCTGGTGCCCGACTTCGGAATTGCCCATAATGCCTTCGGGCAAACCGACTGCGGGACCGTGCGCCGCCAGTTCCGTGCGAGGCCATTCCGCCGAGAGACGACGGCAAACGGGAATATTCGCCACTTTGAGCGCATTAAATTTGTCTTCCGCATGATTGTGATTTTCTCCCCAACCATCGCGAATAATCAGTAACACAGGTTTATAATTCATAATGTCCCAATTATACTTTGTTCCGCCGACAAGGGTCAAAATAAAAATCAATTTTCCCGTTCCCGCAAAACGATTTTTTTTCGCGGGAACGCCCTTTTTAATCGTATAATAAAAACATGGATTTAGAAGAAAAGATTTTGGAATTGTTGAAACGCGGCGGCAGCGCGATGAAGGCTGAAGAAATTTATGACCGCATCGGAGGAAAACAGACCGCAACATTTTCAAAACTGAAAAAGACGTTCCCGCGACTCCTGCGGGCGGGAAGAATCACCTGCATCAAAGGCAATCGCTATTGTATCCCGCAGACAGCAAACCTCTACATCGGGCACATTTTCTTTTCCCCGAGCGGCACCGCAAAATTTTTCGCGGACAAAACGGACGGCACGCGCGACGAAACTTGCGAGCCGGTCCGGATTTTGCCCGAAAACACCAAAACGGCCCTGCACGGCGACCGCGTCGAAATCCGTATCGATCCTCCCAAAAAACGCCCCAAGCGCGACAGCCGCGGCAGGGTGATTCGCTATCGCGACGATTGCGACTACGGCACCGTGATCAAGATTTTGGAACGCGCCATTACAAAAACGACCGGCACCTATCGCGTCTCGCGCTACGGATGTTTCGTCACACCTGACGATCCGCACCTGACCCGGGATATTAGCGTTCCCGCGGCGGAGCAATGCCGGATTTTTCCCCTCCCCCGCGACGGAGACAAAGTCGCCGTTGAATTGCAGGAATGGGAACATCAGAATGAAGCACCGCGCGGCGAAGTCGTCGAAGTCCTCGGCGCCGCCCACACGCCGATGGCGGAATACAAAGGCATCCTCTATCGCTACGATCTCAATCCGACGTTCCCGCAGGAAGTTTGCAACCAAGTCGCACAATACGGCGACAGCGTTCCCGAAAAAGAGCTCAAGGGCAGACTCGACTGCCGCAAAATTTTCACCGTTACCATCGATCCCGACGACGCCAAGGATTTTGACGATGCGCTCTCGCTCGAAAACCTTTCCGACGGGACAGTGCGCGTCGGCATCCACATCGCCGATGTCTCCCACTATGTCGCGACGGGAACGCCACTCGACATTGAAGCACGTTCCCGCGGCAACTCCACTTATCTCGTCGGCACCGTCGTCCCCATGCTGCCGCACCGGCTTTCGAGCGGACTTTGTTCGTTGATGGAAAACGAAACGAGGCTCTGCAAAAGCGTTTTTGTCACTTTTGACGCCGATGCACAGATTGTCAAAACGGAATTCGCCAACACAGCCATCCGCTCCGACAAACGCCTCAACTACGGACAGGCGCTCGCCATCCTCCAAGGCGCGGACAACAAAACGCTGCGCGCCCTGCCCGCCGTTCCCGCACATATCAGCGGACACCCGGGACGACGCCTCGACGAAGTCTCCGACGCCGAACTCGACAAGATGCGGGAACACGTCACCCGACTCGGCAAAATCGCAAAAAAATTGCGGGAACGCCGTATGCTCGCGGGAGCGCTCGATCTCAACTCGAGCGAAGTCAAAATCTACTGCGACGCCGACGGCTATGCGGACGAAATCGTCAAAATCGAACAAGACGAATCCCACCAGCTGGTCGAAGAATTTATGCTCGTCGCCAACGAAGCTGTCGCCACCGTCTTCAGCCGGGAACGCATTCCCTATATCGCCCGAGTGCACGACAAGCCCGAGCCCTCAAAACTCAAGGAACTGCGCGAAGACATGCTCGCCGCCGGCATCAAGACCGGCGACCTCTCCAAACGCGAAGAGATTATAAAACTGCTCGGAATCCTAAAAAGCCGTTCCGACGGCTATGTCCTCCGCATTCGCTTTTTAAAAAGCATGAAGCAGGCCTGCTACCGCGCCCGCGCAGACGGACATTACGGACTCGCCAAAACCTATTACGCGCATTTCACATCCCCGATTCGGCGCTACGCCGATCTCACCGTTCATCGCGCCCTGGACTTTTATCTCCAAAAAAATCATTTGCCGACTGCCGCGAGCAAACGCGTTCCCGCACCGCAAATCTCCCTTCTCGCGGGAACGGCGGAACAGATCTCCGACAGCGAACGCAAATCCGTCGAAGCGGAACGCGATTCGCAAAAAATCAAACTTTTGGAATTTTTTGACCGCGAAGCCCGACGAAAAGAGAAACGCGACTTTGAAGCCGTCATCACCGATTTTTCCAACAAAGGCATTCTCGTCGAACTCGTCGTTTCACAAGCCTTCGGCATGGTGCGTTTCTCGACATTGAACGATTTCTTCAAAATCCTCGATGACCGGCAGCGCGTCCTCGGCAGCGCGTCCCGACGGCAATTTCGCATCGGACAGCACATCCGCGTCTGCGTCGCCGCCGTCGATCATTTTATGCGAACAATCGATTTCACCCTCGCGGGAACGGGCAAAAAAACGTCCAAGATCCGACGTTAAAATTCAAACTCTTCCTGCGACGGCTCCGAATCGCCCAAAACCTTTGACAAGCCCGGAATCTTCAATTCGGGATTGCTGGCGAGCTTGTGCAAAAATTTCAGGCGGTGCAGCTCGCAAACGCCGTGTTCCCGCAACGCCTTTATGTGTTCCGGCGTTCCGTAGCCCTTATTTTTTTCAAACGCGTATTGCGGATATTTTTTTGCCAAATCGCACATCATGCTGTCGCGCGTGACCTTGGCGGCGATTGAAGCCATCGCGACGGACAAGCTCTTGGCGTCGCCGCCGACAATCGCCTCATGCTGCCACGCAAAAGGCTGCAGCGGCAAACCGTCCACAAGGATCGGCACCCACAGCGTCTTGTCGGCGAACAACGGCGTGTCCGTCGTTCCCGCGGGCGCAAACGGAGGATTTTCCATCGTATAGCCGGCCTTAAACAAAACACCCTCGATCGCGCGGTTCATCGCCAGATGGGTCGCGCCCAAAATATTGAAGCTCTCAATCTCGATAACGGATGCCGTTCCCGTGGCAAAAAACAGATCGCCGGCCTCCTCCCAATGGCGGATCAATGCAAAAACCTCCTCGCGCGTCTCCGCACCGAGCTGTTTGGAATCGTTGATAAAAGCCGCCCGCTTGACCGGTGTCGATTTTTCAAAAAAACTGCGTTTGAGCCAAACGCACGCAGCGACGACCGGACCCGCAAAACAGCCGCGCCCTGCCTCATCAACGCCCGCAAGTCCGTCACTGCCGGATTTGCCAAAATATCTTTTATCGAAACCGAACAGATTCATAATTCGTCAATCCGCAAAAAAATGCTCCTCGAGCGCTAAGCACAGACTGTGATAAACCGGCAAATGAAGTTCCTGAATCCGATAAGTCTCCGTATCGGGAACGCAAATGCAAATGTCGGCGAGGCTTTTCAACTTGCCGCCCGTCGCTCCCGTGAGCCCGATCGTTTTCATCCCCTTGGCGCGCGCGACCTGCATCGCCGGACAGACGTTTTTGGAATTGCCCGACGTCGAGATCCCCAAAAGCACATCGCCCGCCCTGCCCAAGCCCCATGTCAGCTGCGCATAGACATAATACGGATCGCAGTCGTTGAGCCACGCCGTATTGATCGCGCCCATCGAATGCAACGAAATCGCCGGCAACGCGTCTTGCAGTTTCGCCGCCAAATCCTCACCCAAAGCGACGCGCGCCGACGCCTTTAGCGGGCGTTTGGAGCAAAAACCTTTGAGCAGTTCGCCGGCGATGTGGTCGGCGTCCGCCGCGCTGCCGCCGTTCCCGCAAATCAACAGCTTGCCGCCGTTCGAATAAGAGGCGATCAGCGCGTCAAGCGCCGACAAAATCGAATCACGGCAAGATTCGAGCGCCGGATAACGGGCAATCAAAGTATCGATGGCTTTCATAAATTTTCTCCGTTTTAAATCAAAGTTATCCCTCCGTCGATCACAAACTGCGTTCCCGTGACCCACGAAGCCGCCGGCGACAGCAAATAACGCACCGCATGCGCGATGTCCGCGGGAACGCCAAAACGCCCCAAGGGATAGCGCGCCGCATCAGCCGCCAACTGTTCGTCCGACAAATCCGTATGCAAAAGCGGCGTCTCCACAGCCCCGGGACAGACAAGATTGACGCGAATGCCGGACGGCGACAATTCGAGAGCCAAGGTCCGCGCCAACGCCGACAGCGCCGCCTTGCTCGAAGCATACATGCCGTTGGCGGGATGAACCGTCACGGGACCGTCAATCGAAGCGATAAAAACAAGACTCGCGCCGGCGGAAATCTTGCGGGCGGACAAAAGCGACTTGCAAAGCAACGAGGCGGCAAAGAAATTTGTCTCAAAAATCGAGCGCAGTTTTTTCTCGCTAATCGCCGCAAACGGCCGACGGGCGTTCGTTCCCGCGGCAAAAACAATGCCGTCGAGCGGCTCGTCAATCCCAGCGACAAGCGCTTCGCGACCGGCCGCGTCACAGAGATCCGCCACAATCCGCGTTCCCGCAAACGCCGCAAGACGCTCCGCATTGCGTCCCGTCAAAAAAAGCCGGGCGTCAGAAAAATCCGCCGCACAAGCCGCCCCGATTCCGGAACTCGCGCCCGTAATCAAAATCTTCCTGCCCGCCAAAGAAAAAGCTTCCGTGCCCGTCATTGTTTTTTTACCGCCAGTTCAAAAAGTTCACCTGCCGTATCCGCCGAACGGATGTCGTTCCCGCTGAGCAAAACTCCAAATTCGTCATCGATGACCGCAATCATCGACAAACCCGCCAGCGAGCCCCACGACGGCAATTCGCGAAAACGCGTCGAAGGCTCCAAAAAAGCCCCTTCAAAAATCGGCGAAAGCGCCGCTGAAAATTTTTCAAATGTCATCATCAAAGTTTCAAAATCTTGGCGGGAACGCCGATATATGTTTTGCCGTCCGTCATAGCGGCGACCGCAAAAGAACAAGCCGCCAGCGATGTTTCATTGCCGACGGGAACACCCTGGCAGACGACGGAATTGGAGCCGAAAAGATTGGCGTCGCCGACAGAAACGTTCCCGGACAGACGCGCGCCCGTCAGACAAACATTACAGTCGCCCATCACAAGATCGTGGCCAGCCGTCGCGTTGAGATTAAAAAGATTGAAATTGCCGAGCGTCACATTGCAGGAAATATCCACGCCCGCCTGAATCACGTTCCCGCAACCCATACGCACCGTGTCGCGCTCAAGAAAATGTGCGCGGGGAGAAATCAGATTCGGGAACGACAGCCGTGGATTGTCCAGGCGTTCCCGAACACGACGCAAAACGCGCGGATTGCCCAAGGCAATCACTACAGCCAACGGCTCTTCAACAGCATTCAAATCTTGCAAAGTGCCCAAAATCTTCCCTTGCGGGACCGACTTTAATGCGGGATCGTCATCAAAAAAACCGACAAAATCAAACGGCACTTGCGTTCCCGCCGCATTGATTTCCCGAATCAAGCAGGCAATCTCGCGACCGAAGCCGCCGGCGCCGAACACCGCAATTTTCATACGCTTATTATAAATTAGCTTTCACGGATTTTAAACATAAAAAAAACCGTTCCCGCAATGAACGGGAACGGAATTTTCTCTGCAGCCAAATGCTTATTTCTTGGCGGCACGACCGCGGCGCGCGAACTTTGACTGGAACTTGTCAACGCGGCCGGCAGTGTCAACGAAGCGCTTTTCGCCCGTGTAAGCCGGGTGGGAAGCAGCCGTCACATCGCGTGCGATCACGCAATATTCAATGCCATCGATAACGACAGTCTCTTTGGAGGAGAGCGTCGATTTTGTCAAAAACTGGGTGCCGGTCGAAACGTCGCGGAAGCAAACGTTGTTAACGGTAGGATGAATATTCTTTTTCATGACGATAAAATTCCTTTTGCGTTTGATTAACCTTGACGCGCCTTGTAACGCGGATGGGTTTTGTTGATGACATAGACACGACCCTTGCGACGCACCAACTGGCAGTTCGGGTGACGTGATTTAAGATTTTTGAGTGATGACGAGACTTTCATGGTCTTTTGCTTTCTAAAAAATTAATTGTATATTCTATGAAACTCTTTTTTTACAAAAAAGTCAAGCGATTTTTTGCAGGAACACTATCGGGAGAACTGTCTGTATTTGATTCTGTGAGGTTGGGTTTCTGTCCCGTGGCGTTTGTGAAAATCCTCCAGGTAGGAGGAATAGTTCCCTTCGTGCCAGTAGATCCGGCTGTCGCCTTCAAATGCCAAGATATGCGTTGCGACGCGGTCGAGGAACCAGCGGTCGTGGGTGATGACGACGGCGCAGCCGGCAAAAGAGTTCAGCGCGTCTTCGAGAGCCCGGATCGTATTGACGTCGAGATCGTTTGTCGGCTCGTCGAGCAGGAGCACATTCGCGCCGCTCTTCAACATGCGTGCGAGGTGGACGCGATTGCGTTCTCCGCCCGAAAGCGTTCCCACCAATTTTTGCTGTTCCGCTCCCGTGAAACCGAATTTTGCGGCGTATTGCCTTGCGGGGATGCGCAACTTTCCCAGCTCGACCATTTCTTCGCCGTCCGAGATCACTTCCCAAAGCGCCTTGTTGTTGTCGAGCGCCTCGCGCGACTGATCGACATATGCCAGTTTGACGCTGTCGCCCAAAAGCAGTTCGCCGGCGTCCGGCTTTTCCTGCCCGACAATCATACGGAACAATGTCGTCTTACCGGCGCCGTTGGGTCCGATGATCCCGATGATTCCTCCCGGCGGCAGGACAAAATCGACTTTGTCGAGCAGCAGTTTGTCGCCAAAGGCCTTTGTCAGTTGTCGCGCGGTGATGACGCGTTGTCCGAGTCTCGGGCCGGCGGGAATATAAATCTCCATCTTTTTTTCGAGTTCCCGTTCGTCTTGGGCGAGCATCGCCTCATAGGCGTTGAGTCGCGCCTTGTTTTTGGCGAGCCGTCCCGAAGGCGATGTCGCCGCCCAAGCGCGTTCCCGCGCCATTGTCTTTTGGCGTGCGGACTCGACTTTTTCTTCGGCGGCGAGCCGTTTTTGCTTTTGCTCGAGCCAGGAAGAATAATTGCCCTTCCAAGGGATGCCGTATCCGCGGTCGAGTTCCAAAATCCAGCCGGCGACATTGTCGAGAAAGTAGCGGTCGTGAGTGATGGCGATGACGGTGCCTTTGTATTGTTGCAAATGACGTTCGAGCCAGTCGATCGTCTCCGCGTCCAGGTGGTTGGTCGGCTCGTCGAGCAGCAAAATGTCCGGCTCGCTCAAAAGGAGGCGGCAAAGCGCCACGCGGCGTTTTTCTCCGCCGGAAAGCGTTCCCGCGAGCGCTTCGCCGGGCGGACAGCGCAAAGCGTCCATCGCCTGTTCGATGCGCGAATCCAAGTTCCAAGCGTCTGTCGCGTCCAGTTTTTCCTGAATCTCGCCCTGACGGTTGAGGATCGCCTCCTGTTTGGCGGGATCGTCCGTTTCGCCGAGTTGGATAAAAGTGTCGTCGTATTCGTCGAGCAGACGTCGCTGTTCGGCACAACCTTCCTCAACGCATTCTTTGACGCTTTTGTCGGGATCGAGGCGCGGCTCCTGTTCGAGATAGCCGATCGTATAGCCGGGAACGCAGGAAACATCGCCCTCAAACTGTTTGTCAACGCCCGCCATAATTTTCAAAAGCGTCGATTTCCCGCTGCCGTTGAGACCCAAAACCCCGATTTTCGCGCCGTAAAAATAGGACAGAGAAACGTCCTTGATCAGCAATTTTTTTTCAAATCCCTTCGAGACGTGGGACATGGTGTAAATGATTTTTTCGTCTGCCATTGCGATAGATTAGCCAAAAAATGTTTTTTTAATATTCCGCGTTTGTCTCGGCGGGAACGCCGGTTTTATTGCCGTTCCCGCGCCAAAGCTCAATCGCGCCGCCATTTTGCCCAAAGCGACAACGGCAGAGGACGGTTCCCCGCCGTCTCCATAGTGGCGAGTTCGCCGTAAGTGACGTTCCCGCCAAGCCGGCGCGTCGTTTCTTCGAGCAGATTTTTGCAAAGCAGCGACGACGCGTCGATTGTATAGAGGGTTAAAATCATCAGCGAAGCCTTGGGGCTCAAAAGCTGCCGGCAGTTTTCAAGCAGCGGCGGCAGATCGCGTTCGACCTTCCAAAGTTCCCCGGCGGGACCTCGCCCGAACGCCGGCGGGTCGAGCAGAATCGCGTCATAGACGTTCCCGCGGCGGACTTCCCGCTGACAAAACTTGCTCGCATCTTCGAGGATCCATCGTATGGGGGCTTTTTCCAAATGCGAAAGTTCCTGATTGCGCCGTCCCCAGGCGACGGCGGGCTTGGAGGCATCGACATGGGTGACCTGCCAGCCGGCTCTTGCCGCCGCTAATGTCGCCGCGCCCGTATAGCCAAAAAGATTCAGCAATTTTTTCGTTCCCGCGGGAACGGGATGATTCAGGATAAAATCCCAATGCGGCGACTGTTCCGGGAAAACGCCGATTTGCTTGGAACGGTCCATAAATCGGAGTTGCAGGGAAAACGCGTCCCTAAAATTCAAAACCCACGGTTCCGGCGCCTTCCCTCCCCGAAAATGCCAGTTGGCGTTTCGGGTGTCGTCATCATGAACAGCGACAGCCTTTCGCCACTCGCTCTCGGGCAACAAGGGTTTCCACCAGGCTTTAGGCTCGCTGCGCACGATGCGCGTTCCCGCAAAATTTTCCAACTTTTTGCCGTTCCCGCTGTCCAGCAGGCTGTATTCGGGACAGCTGTTCATCAACAATTCGATCATCGTCTGTAAAATTTTTCAGTTTCGCGGGAACGCCAAATTCAGCCGATTTCGTTTTGAACCATTTGTTCCAAGGTTTGCCGCAGCCGGATCTGTTTGAACGAACCGTCGGCACAGATCATGACTTCCGCGGCTTCCGGAAAACTGTTGTAATTTTTTGCCGCCATCGACGAACAATAGGCTCCGGCACCGCCGATCACGCAGAGATCTCCGATTCCCGCCTCGACAAATCGGCGGGTCGCCAAGGTCTCCGGTTTGCCCGGCGCGCACGAAAGCAGATCGCCGGACTCGCAACAATGTCCAACGACGACATAATCGATTTCTCCGCGCGGCGGAATGTTGGAGCGCGCCGCGGAGGAGATGAGAAAAATCGGATGCTGCGCGCCATAAAGCGACGGACGCAAAATCTCGTTCATTCCCGTGTCCAGCTTGATAAACTGCCGTCCGCCGGCACCTGTATCGACGATGTCCTGCACGCGGGTCAAAATCGCGCCGGCGTTGGCGAGCAGGAATGTTCCCGGCTCGATTTCAAAATCAAGTTCCCGTCCCGTCTCCTTCGCCAATTGACGGATTGCATCGCGAACGGGAGCGCCGCAAAGCTGCAAATCCGTCGCGTGCTCTTCGGGAACGCGGGCGACCTTGTAGCCGCCGCCAAAATCGAGAGTATGGACGGTCCCGAACTGTTCGACGAGGCGCAAGGACTGCAAGGCGACCTTTTGCCAGACGGCGGGATCGCTGCCGCTACCGATATGGGTATGGATGCGGACCAGTTTCAAGCCGTATTTTTGCAAGAGCGCATGAACGGCGCCCGCGTGTTCGTGCCAGATGCCAAAAGACGAATCGGGACCGCCGACATTGGTTTTGCCGCTGCCGCCGCTGCCCTCGCCGGGATTGAAGCGGACGCCGACCTCCGCTCCCGTAAACGCCTTGCCGAAGCGTTCCAGCTGATCGAGCGAACAGGCGTTAAACAAAATGCCCTGTCGGATGACTTTTTCAAAATCGACCGGGAGCTCCTGCGTTGACAACGAGATTTTTTCCGCCGGGATGCCGGCGCGCATCGCCCGATAAACTTCATAGACGGACGACGCGTCAAAATGAAGTCCCATGGCGTTGAAAAGTTTTAAAATCGCCGCCGTCGGGCAAGCCTTCATCGCAAATCGCACCTTGAGCCCGAAGGCGTGCGGGAACGCCAGGCATTGCTCCGCGTTCGCCCTCAAGGTTTTTTCGTCATAGACATAAAGCGGCGTTCCGAAGCGTTCCGCGAGAGCGCGCGCCGTTTTCGAATCGATAAAGGGATGCTGCTCTTCCATATTTTTATTTTTTGGCGGGCTGGACTTTTTCCTTTTTGCTCTTGCCGTTGACGATCACCGTCACTTCTTGCGGGATCGGCGAAGAAAGTTTGTAGTTTTTGACTTTTCCGTTTTCCCACTCCATCGCGACCGTGATGTTGCCGCGCGCCTTGAGGCCGCTGATCTTGCCTTTGGGCCATGCCTTGCACGGTGCGGGCAGGAGCACGATGTCACCGGTTTGGGATTGCACGAACATCTCCGCCACCGCCGCCGGCAAACTGAAGTTCCCGTCCATCTGGAACGGCTCATGCGTCGTCAGGAGATTGGGCAATGTGTTGTGGATCAGGAGGCCTTCGATCATTTCGTGCGCCTTGTCGCCTTCCTTGAAACGCGCCCAGAGAGCCGCGCGCCAGGGCCAGGACCAGGAACGGCGCGAGTCGCCCGCCGTGCCGCGGAGCTCCAGGGATTTTTTTGCTGCCGCCGCCAGTTCGGGCGTTTTTTCAAAACTGATTTCCGAGCCCGGATAAACTGCGAAAAGGTGACTCGTGTGACGGTGACCGCTGACCATGTCGGGGCGATCGATCATCCATTCTTGCAGATAGCCGCCCTTTGCGATTTTGCTGGGTGCCAGGCGGTCGCGTTTTTCCGCCAGTTTCTTCGCCCATGCGGCATCGACTTTCAAAACTTTTGCCGCGGCGATGGTGTTATTGAAGAGATCGCGGACGAGCTGCTGGTCGTGCGCCACGCCGTCTTCGACAGGACCCCATTCGTGAGACCAGCCCTTGGGGGCGACGAGCGTTCCCGCCGGCATTCCTTTGAGTTGCGACATATCCGCATTTCCCTTGGACTCAAAACCCTTGCCGTCCTTGCCGAGTTCTTTGAGATGGTCTTCCCAAAAATTGCAGGCTTCCTTCATCATCGGATAGGCTTGGTTTTTCAAAAAGTTTTTGTCCTGGGTAAACTGGAAATGCTCCCACATGTGCAGAGCATACCAGGCGTTGATCGGGACGTTCCACATCGACCATCCGCCTGCACCCCACGGGTTTTGGGAAATGCGCTGGGTCCATCCGCGCGTTCCCGCGCCAAATTCGCGCTTGGTCATTTCGCGTGCCGCCGGAGCCGTTTCCGTGATGTAGTTCAAAAGCGGCAGATGGCACTCCGACAGATTGCAAACTTCCGCCGGCCAATAGGCTTCCTGGATATTGATGTTGTTGTGATAATCGCTCGCCCAAGGCGCATAGACTTTGGCGTTCCAAATACCTTGGAGATTTGCCGGCAGGCTGCCGCGCGACGAGCTCAGCAGACAATAGCGTCCAAACTGGAAAAGCGTTTCTTCCAGATCGGGATCCTTTTGCGTATTCTTATATTTTTTGAGACGTTCCGGAGTCGGGAGTTTTGCCGTATCCGCATCCGTTTTGCCGAGCTCGATTTTCACGCGGTTGTAAAGTTCCCGATTTTTCTGGGTGCAGACGTTCGCCAGGTTTTTGTCCGCCAGCAAAGCTTCCACAGCCTTTAATGTCGCTTCCGTCGCGGGAACGGGGTCGCCGCCCTTAAATCCTTTTTTCTCATCGAGCACATAGTCCGTATGCATCGCGATGACAGCGATGATCTTGTCAGCGTTTTCGACTTTCAGTTTCGCCAATTTTTTGCCGTCGTAAACCGAATGCATCGCATCGCCGCCGCCTTCATATTTGACATGAATATCGCCGTTCCCGCCGAGGGTCGAAATCTTTCCTCCCGTGACATAAAGCCGGACTTTTGCGGCAAATTTCATTCCGTTTTCCAGCGTTCCCGTCATCGTGATCGTCCCGTTTTTATTAGCGGCGATTTTGGCGTTGTGTTCCGGCGTCAGCGCAAACGTTCCCGTCAAGCCGCCTTTTTTGGAACAGGTATAAACGGCGACAATGGCATTTCTTTCCTGCGCGGCAAAAACTTCACGCGTATAGGCGGTGCCGTTCGACTTGTATTCCGCCTTGGCGATCCCGCCTTCGAGTTGCAGGGAACGTGTAAAATCCGTCGCCTGCGCGGTCCCGAAATCCGCGATCAGATTTGCAAACGGCTGATAATTGCCGAAACCGTTGCGCCCTGTTGTCGGACCGTAACTGTAGCCGGAACAGTTGCCGCCGAGATTTTCGCCGCCGGTCCAGAGTGAAATTTCATTGAGCTGGAGACGTTGCCGTCCCGGAGCCTCCATCGCCATTGCGCCCACACGGCCGTTCCCGACGGGCAGACCTTCCCATTCCCAACCCTTGCGGGCGCCACGATTGTCGGGCGTCACAAACCAATTGTCGTCAAAGGTTTGGGCGGGCGTGTCAAACCAAATGTATCCCGAAGACGGGATCGACGCGAACACGGGAGAAACCAACGCCGACAAAATTAAAGAAATCGAAATGCTGGGATAAACTTTCATACACTACATTATGAAGATTCACATCAAAAATGTCGATAAAAACAAACGGTCCGACCGCCTTTGAAAAAGCAGATCGGACCGCTAAAAATCGCGTTCCCGCAAACTATCGGCAAGCGGCTGCCAGCGCCTCCTTGTTCATGCCGAACGCATCGAGGACAACGGCTCCCGGCGCGGAAAAACCGAAACTGTCCGTCCCGAGGACTTTGCCGTCCAAACCGACATATTTCCACCACATTGCCGTAATGCCCGCCTCTATAGCGACACGATTGCGACAAGCCGAGGGCAAGACGCTTTCCTTGTAGTCCGCCGGCTGGCGGTCAAAAAGCTGCATCGAGGGCATCGAGACCACGCGCGTTCCCGCGCCCAAATCCGCAGCCGCCGCAACCGCATACTGCAACTCGCTGCCGGACGCGATGATAATGCGTTCAAGCGGCGCCGTTTCCTTTACCGCAACATACGCGCCCATGAGCGTTCCCGCCCGGCGTGTTTCGACCGGCAACATTTCAAGTGCGGGAAGATTCTGACGCGAGAGGCAAAGCGCCACAGGACCGTCCTTGCGCGACGCCGCATAGGCGTAAGCCGCCGCCGTCTCTTCCGAGTCGCCCGGACGAAAAACATCGAGATTGGGGATACAGCGCAATGTCGAAACCAACTCCACGGGCTGGTGCGTCGGGCCGTCTTCGCCCACTGCGACCGAATCGTGTGTCAACACAAAGAAGACCGGCAGTTTCGCCAACGCCGAGACGCGAACGCTGCCCAAGGCATAGCCGACAAATGTCAAAAACGTCGATGCCATCGGCTTGAAGATGCCAAAATAGGCGATGCCGTTGCTGATCGCCACCATCGCGTGTTCGCGGATGCCGTAAAAAATATTGCGGCCTTCCGGCGTCGCGACATCATAGTCGCCGCCGTTTTTGATGTAAGTTTTGACCGAGGAAAACAGGTCGGCGGAACCGGCAAGCAGGAGCGGATCCTTTTCCGCAAGGACATTCAAGGCGATTTCACCGCTGACGCGGGTTGCGTTGTTGTTGGCGCCGTAAGGCGGGATTGCCGCCATATTGTCCTCCGCGCTGCCGTGATCGCCGGCGATCCCGCGATCGAGCGTTCCCGCGAGTTGCGGATTGGCTTGACGCCATGCCGCATAAGTCTCGCGCCAAGCCGCATAAGCCGCTTCGCGCTCCGCCGTCACTTTGTCAAAATAAGCGCGCGTCTCCGGGGAGACATAAAACTTTTCCTCCGGCAATCCCATCGCCTTGCGGGCGCTGTCCGCAAATTTTCCGCCGCCTTCGCCGTGCGCCTTTGTCGTTCCCTCGACTTCGGGAACGCCCTTGCCGATCAATGTTTTGCAAACGATCAGTTTCGGCCGTCCGTTTGTCGCCGCCTTGGCGTTTTCGTAAGCCTTGACCAAAGCCTCAATATCGTGCCCGTCGTCAAGCTGGCAAACATCCCAGCCCGCCGCCTTGAAGCGCAACTGCACATCTTCCGCCTGCGTTTTGGAACACGGCGCGTCGAGCGTGATGTCGTTGCTGTCATAAAACAGGATCAAGTTGTCCAAAGCGAAACGGCCGGCAAACGCTGCCGCCTCATAGGAAATCCCCTCCTGCAGGCAGCCGTCACCGCAAAGTCCGACAATGCGCTGGTCAAAAATCTTGTGCGCGCTCGTGTTGAAAACGGCAGCCGCCTTTTTCGCCGCCAACGCCATACCGACAAGATTGCCGATACCCTGACCGAGCGGACCCGTCGTCGCTTCGACGCAGGGACAGCCAAACTCCGGATGCCCGGGCGTCACGCTCCCGCGCTTGCGAAACGCCTTGACGTCGTCCAAGGTCAAACCCGCATTCGCCAGATGAAGCCAGGCATACAAAAACATCGAGCCGTGACCCGCCGAAAGGACAAAACGGTCGCGATTGATCCAATGACTGTCCGACGGTGAAAAATTCAAACACGCACCAAAAAGCGCCGCGCCGATTTCCGCTGCACCCAGCGGAAGGCCCATATGCCCGGATTTTGCGCCGGAAATAGCGTCTATTGCAAGTCCGCGCGCCTCATTTGCCGCACGTTGTAGGGACAAAAGATCAATCGTTTTCATATATTACATATAAGTAAAACCTTTTCCCCCGAAACTCGCAATATCAAAACGGCGAAAAATTCGCCGGAGACGTTCCCGCGGCAAAAATTATTTCTTGGGGTCAAACGCGTCCCGCAAGGCGTCGCCGAAGCTGTTAAGCGCGAAAAGCGTTCCCGAAAAAACGACGCCCGGGAAAATCAGCAGCCACGGATAGTCGCCCATAACATCCGCGCCCTCCTTGATCATCAGTCCCCAGGAAGTTTCCGGCGGGCGCACGCCAAGTCCCAAGAAACTGATGAACGCTTCGAGCAGCATAACGCCGGGAATCGTCAATGTCGCATAGACGATGATTGTCCCCAAAAGGTTCGGCAAGAGATGCCGCCACATGATTTGAGGCACGCTCTGACCCATGCAAACGGCTGCCTCCACAAAAGGCTGACGGCGCAAATCTCGCGTCATGCTGCGGATAATGCGCGCCATCGTCAACCACGAAATCGCCCCGATCGCCACATAAATCAGCCACATGTCCTGACCAAAAATCACCGTCAGCAAAATAACGAACAGCGTGAACGGCAGCGCATAAAGCACATCGACCGCACGCATCATGAACGAATCGCCCCAAGCCCCGATCCAGCCCGCCGTCATCCCGTAGGCGATCCCGATCACACAGGAAACCAATGTCGCGATAATCCCGACCTTGAGCGAAACCTGTCCGCCGTAAAGCAGACGCGACAAAACATCACGCCCCAAAACATCCGTGCCGAACCAGTGCGCCCAAGAAGGTCCCGCGGGACCGGCATCCAAATCCTGCACCTCAAAACCATACGGGGCAATCAGCGGCGCCGACAGGCAGAGCACAAAAACCAAAACGACAAAAACGCCCGCACAAACGCCACCGCGATCTGCAAAAAAGCGTTCCCGCGAACGTCTCCAGGGAGAAATGGCTGTTGCATCGTCCTGCATTCCTGTCATTTTACTTTTTTGCGGGAACGATGTAAACGATAAAGCCGTCGCGGAAAAGCGGCCGTTTGAGAAGATTGTCGGGATCGCGATAATCCACCTTGTCCGCATCATGCAGGGACGTCAGACCGGGATCCACAAAAAGCCGGACACCGTTGTCCGCCTCGATGCGGCGACTGTGGCACAAATGATCGATTCCCGGACCGATGACGAGGGAAATTTTTTCATCGCGGCTCAGACGCAACGCCAGTTCGTCGAGATCACTTTTCCAAAAATTTTTAGCGTTCCCGCCGATTGTCCCGGCCTCAAAATGCAAAACGACCGTCTTCAACGACGCCCCGGCGGATTTTTTTAAAGCCCGCAACAAATGTTCCAGCGTTCCCGTCCGTTTTTTATAACTGAGACTGCCGCGCTGGGAAATCAGATAGCGGTCATAGAGTTCTATTTTTGACGCGCCCTTAAAAACGTTCCCGAAGATTTCCTCATAGCTCAAAAAATCTCCGCGTTTGAACTCGAGCACTTTCGCGGGAACGGCCTTTTGCGGAGCCGAAGCGGCGGGAACGCTCCAGACGGGAACGCAAAATGCGAGAAAACAAAGGAAAATCGTCAGTTTTTTCATCTTGTCTCAAAAAACAAAGGTCTCAAAGCGTTGCGTCTTCAAGACCTTTTTCTGTTTTTGTCGCGTCCGCTGGAAAATTAGAATCGTGCGCGCGCCATCACGTTAAAGCTGTGTTCGGGCTCGCTGTCCTGGCGTGCGAACGTGCAGTCATAGTCCACGGAGACCGTAAAATGATCCGTGAGCATGAACGTGTTCCCGAAGCCGACGCTCACATAATCCTGTCCCTCGTGGTTGAGATCCGTCGAATAGCGCGCGTCGGAAGCCGCAACAAAGGAGACGTCGATGTCACCGTTGTCGATAAACTCGTGATTGTAGCTGACGCGGAACTCCGGCACGATCGTGCAGAAACTGTCGAGATCAAAGCGCGCCGTCGTCCGCCAGGCGAGCGTCAACAAAAGCGAGGAATAATCGAAATCGTCCGTCTTGAGGGCGTCGATCCCGCTGCCTTTTTCACTATAGCCGTCCACCATATTGTAAACATAGCGCAAGGCGATGCTCGGTCCCGTCGTCCACTGATAGCTGAGGGCGTGCGAACCCGCATCCCACTCATAGCCCGCTGAGAGATTGGCGACAATCTGGCTGCCGTCGGGATCGCCCTTCGCCGTCGAGGAATACGAGCCGATGCGCGTGTTGCGCTTCATCTCATAGTCCGCCATGCCGTAGGAGAGCATTGCCGAATAATAGGTCGAACCGATATTGTCCGTCGTCGATCCCGCCGCATAAACGCCGATCGTCCGCATTTGCGCCTCCGTCTTGGAACTGGTCGTTTCAAGCTTGGTCGCACCTTCGAGATAGGCGACAAAAACACCCATCGACAGCGTATCCGTCACTCCGTAATCGATACCGAAGGCGGCATTGAGCATCCGGGTCTCGGTCTTGCCCGTATGCTTGACCTTTTTGCCGTCGCTGAACGCATAACCGCCGTTCGCCCAGACCATGTAGGGCGTCGTGTAATTGATCAGGTCAAACTGACGGAACGATGTCGATGCCAAAAGGTTGGGATTGACAGAGTAGGAAAAACCGTAGGAGGAGAAGAGCGGCTGCGCCCAAACGTCATTTACGGGAGCGCCGGCGCGCAATTCGCGGGAACGGCGTTCCACCACGCCCACCGTCGCGTTCGCCTGCTTGTTGTGCAGCGTCGCGATCGTTTTCAGATTGACCGGCAAAAGCTGGTCCAATCCCGCCGTCACTTCGCTCACCAAAGTCATCGGGCTGATACCCAAAGTCGCGTCGCCGTCAAAAACGGCAATCAGATCCGAAGACATTCCGGCGTTGGGCTCGCCCGCCAAGCAAGTGCGCAAGCCCTTGAGAATCGCCTTTTGCTCATCGGTATAAGCCGAATACGTCAGGCGCAACGGCGTGATCGACACCGCCGCCGTCGAAGCCAAATTGCCCGTCGTTGTGTCGATCTCATACTCCAACGCGACCTCCGTGCCGCCGCCGACATAAAGCTGCGGAGCGTTGCCGATAGAAACCGTAACGGAGGAGCTGTCAACCACAAGCCCGCCGGAAACCGGCGTTCCCGCGGCATTCAAAACCCGGATAAAAGAAATTTCATCCTGCGGCAAAACTCCGCCCTCATACGAGACATCCATCGCGATGTCGAGGTCCGCGAACGATACCGCCGGAGACGCCGCCGGCGTCAACGCCTGCACCGTCAAAAGACTGCCAATCGTATAGTTGTAGGTTCCCGCAAACGAAACGGCGGTCGCCGCGTTCGTCTTGATCGTTGCCGTGCCGTCGATATTGAAAGTGCCGTTGGAGGAGATTGTCGAATTGCCCGTCGTCAACATCAGGCCGTTTCTGAAATTGATCGTCGAGGTCGCCGCCGTTGTGACAGCCGCGGACTTAACCGTTCCCGCAAATGTCAGGGTGGCGTGATTGTTGGCGAGCAGATTTCCCGTCAGTTCCGCGCCGTCGTTCAGATAGACATCCGCATAATTCGCGCCGACCTGACCTGTGACCTTGCCGGAGACGGAGAGCCGCGGACGATACTCATAAGACGCTTCCTCCGTCCCGTAAACCGTCCCGTCCGCCGTCACCGTTTCCGTCAAAATATTTTTAGTGATGACAGCGCCCGTAGCGGTCAGACCGCCGTCCAGGGTCACGCCGGAGCCGACGGTGATCGCTCCCGCCGTCGAAGGGGCGGTCGCCACGTCGTAGGTGACGGAACTCTCGATTTCGTTCCCGTCCTCGTCATAGCCCGTAACCAATGTTTTTGAAACTGTTGACCAATTGTCCTGATAGCCCGCCGTCAGGCTGCTCGCCTTTACGGTCCCGCCCGCCACGGAGAGAGAGCCGCCGTTGACCACCATTGTGCCGCTGACCATCGTGTTTTCGATGGTGGTCGAGCCGCCCTTCATCGTGAGCGCAATGGACAAGTTGGCAAGGCTCGTTCCCGCCGTCCGCGCGACGTTGAGGGAACCGCCGTTCATCGTCACCGTGCCCAAACTCATCGAATTGCTCGTGCCGCCGACATTGATCGCACCGCTGTTGAGCGTGATCCCGCCGGAAATCGTGCTGCCGCTGCCGACAGAAAGCGTTCCGCCGTTGATCGTGAGACCGCCGGGCGTCGTAATCGTGCCGTTGGCGCCCAGCGAAATGGCGCCGCCGTTGAGATAGCCCGCGGCGGATTTGCCGCCGACGCCGCTCATTTCAATGGCGCCGAGCGTGCCGTTGACCGCCAAAACGCCCGAATTGACCACAAAGACATCCTGAACATTCATCGTCGCGCCGGAAGCGATCGTAAAAGTCTTGGCGCTGTCCCAGGCAAAGGAGCGCACTTCGAGCGTTTTGGAATTGCTGACGCCCGTGACGCCGCTTTCCATCGCCACCGTGCCGGTATGGAACGTCAACGAAGTCGCCCCGATGCTCGCAGCCGTCCAGTCCACCGTCGAACCGAAATCATCGAGATAGGAAATGTTCAGAGACCATGTGCCCTTTGCAGATTCGCCCCAAAACGCGTTGCTGACAAAAGTCCACGCCCAAGCCTCCTGCACGGTGCCGACGCCCGTATAGGAAGGCGACATCAAGACGCTCGTCGTCTCATGGCCGTTTTCGTTGATGTGCGTCAACGTGATCGTCGTGCCCTTTGTCGGAATCCCCGCGCTGTTCGCCGCGCCCAAGATATTAACATTCGAGAGATTGACCGTCACCTCGACACTCTCCAAGGCGTCCGCAGTCGTCACCTTTTTGCTGATCGTCTGCGAAAGCGTTTTGGTCGAGGAGTTGTAGTTGAAATTTTTAGAATTCGCCAAAACGACCGACGACGTCCCCTCAATCGTCACATAGGCGATATCGTCAACCGCCTTGACAAAATCCTCGGCGTTGACCATACCGAAGCCGTAGTCGTTGGAAAAACTCAAACCGGCGGCGTTAGTCACCCAGCCCGTATAGTCCTCAGGCTGCATCGTCGGCAAAACCGTCGCACTGCGAGCGAGCGCATGCTTTGCCCAGCGCACGTCCATGGCGGGATTGCCCTGCGCACCCAACGCCAAAACGCCCGCGACGACAGCCGTCGCATTTTGAGTCGCCTGATTCAAATCGTATTTTGCCGCAAAACCGTAAGACTCGATCACGCCCGAGGAGTTCGCCTTCGTAGAACTTGACGAGCCCGAAGAACTCGAAGAGCTCGAGGAACCCTCACTGCGTCCCGCGGAAAAAACATTGTCGCCGGGAGCAGAGACAAAGACGGCGGATCCCCAATCGCTCTGAGGCGAATAAACACCGTTTTTGTTGGTCGCCGCGACATAAATGGTGTCGGGGTTCACAAGACAGTCGCCGTTCAACTGGGCGGTGGTGTTCACCGAAAAGTCATCGCTTTGAGAGCGCAAATCGCCCGCATTCGTCACCAAAATCACATTGTTCTTGGACACCAGCGAATACAGACTGCGCACCGACGCCAATTCCTTGTAGTTGTCCTGCTCGTAGTTTTGGTCATCGCCGAGCCAGGGACAGATAAAAATCCGGGTCTGGGGCGCCGACACATAGGTCGCACTCTCATAAATCCCGTCCGCCTGCACAAAATTTTTCAAACCCGTAAATGTCGTCAACGCATCAAAAACACCCTCGGCGTTCACCTGGCTGTTGCCCCCCGACAAAACGTGATAGCCTGCAAGCTGCGCTCCGTAGGCGATACCCTTGATTTCTCCGCCGCCGGCAGCAAGACCGCCGAAGAAAACGCCGCCGGGTTCATCCGTGTACATTTTGTCGGGCTCCGTCTCTTCCGTCGTAAAATAATCCTTGCTCAACGCCGCATTGTAAACATCCGCAATCGCCGGATGCGACCAGTCGAGAAACTGACCGAAAACACCGATGACAACGCCCGTTCCCGTGCGCCCGGACTTCCAGACAGGCTCAACATTGATCCATTCGTTCTGCCATTGTTCCTCCAAATGCTTGGGACCATCGGAAGTCACCACAGTCGTCGCAGCAAAAGCCGACAGGGCGGACGCGCCGCAAATGAGCAATGAAAGCGTAAGACGAGGTAATTTTGTCTTCATAAAATATTCGTGTTTAAAAAAGGGGTTTTCTTTGTCTAATATAAACGCAAAAAGAGCGTCATGCAACTAAAAATCGCCGCGGCGCAAGAAGATTTTCAAGCCCGCCGCAACAAGGACGAAAAACAACGCCGCCCAGAGCAGCCAGGCGTTCCCGTGACGCGCAAAAAACGTCTTCCCGCCCCGGTCGTCCGACCAGCCCGAGACATGGAAAAGCTGCGCCCCGCGAAAATAGATCGAGCCCGCCCCGTCCGTCATCGGAAAAATCTGTCCGAGCGGCGAGATCCAGCCGCTCCAGCCCGCGTTCCCGCAACGCACGACGGGAACGCCCAAGGAAACCGCCTGCATCACCGAATGCGCCATGTGCTGATACGCGCCCGCCTCGCGCCCGTACCAGGCGTCGTTGGTCACCACGGCAAGTGCGTCCGCACCCTCCGCGACACAGCGCCGGCCCAGTTCGGGAAAAACATCCTCGTAGCAGACCAAGACGCCCAGATGCAAAACCCGGTTGTTTTTCAAACGCACCGGCAACGGCGCAAAATCGTTCCCGCGAAGGCAGTCGCTCGCCACGGGAACGATCTTCCTCAACGGCAAAATATCCGCCAGCGGCACATATTCCCCAAACGGCACCAGATGGCGCTTGGCGACAAAATAATCCGAGATCCCGAAGCGCGGATCCACCGCCGTCACCGCATTGTAATAACCGCCCTCGCCCGCAACGACGACACCCGCGACCAACGCCGTCCCCAGAGCCGACGACTCGCCCTTCAACATGTTTTCAAAAACCCCGTCCGCATTTAGCGGGAACGGCAAAGCCGCCTCCGGCCACAGGACAAAATCCGCCTTTTCCGACACCGATGCCGTCAGATCGCAAATCGTCCGCCAATGCTCCCGCAACAAGTCAAAATCCCATTTTTCATTGGGGTCAAAATCCGTTTGAACCGCGGCAAAGGCAAATTTTTCATCGTGATGAAAATCATAGTCCACCGCCTTAAAAGCGAAAATCCCGATTGCCGCAAAAACCGGCAAGAGTGCCATGTAAATTTCAGGACAGACTCTCAAAAAATGGCGGAACGCCGGGAAAACCTTATCCGTGATCGACCGGTCCCGCATTTCAAAAAACTGCCGCTGAATATAGCGCGCGATCCCGAGATTGACCAAAACCAGCACGCCGCCCAAGAGCCCCTGGCCGCCGATCCCGCAGAGCGTCAACAGCGCGGGGAACGCATATTGCGTCGCCGCCAGCGGCATCCACGGGAAGCCCGTAAAAATCCACGTCAAAACCCATTCGATCAAAATCCAAAGTCCCGCCAATCCCAAGATCAGCAAAACGCGCTGCCACAAAGCCCGCCGCCCGTTGCACAGCGGGAACAACGCCCGCAACGCCGCAAACCACGCCCAATAAAAAGCCGAATAAATCAACGGCAGCCCGAAGACCGCCACCCAGCCCAACGGCGGATAAAGCCAGCGCAACCAAATCAAAAGCACAATCCCCGCCGCCCAACAGCTCAGCCACGACACAAAAAGCCACTTGCCCCACGACGGCTTGCGCAACGCCGCCAAAGCCGCGGGAACGATAAAAAACCACGCGCACGCCGAATAGTCGATGCCCGGCTGCGCAAGCTCAAACAACAAAAGCGAAAGCAAGGCGACAAAAAACGGCGAAGCCTTCGAAAAAAAACGGGAAAGAAAATTCATATTTCAAAACAAAAAAAACGGGAACGGCGGGAATGCGCGCGCGGGAACGAAATTATCCGAAGACGGGAGGATTTAAAAGATTTTTGAATCGGCGGGAACGAAAAAATCAATCCCGATAAACAGTTTTGAGGGCGTTGGTCAAAGTCGCGCCGACGGCGATCCCGCCGAGGGCGTTGCCGGCAAAGCGGAGCCGCGGGAACGCCGCTTCCGTTTTTTTGACCGCCGCGACAAAACGCTCGTAGCCGAGATTGTATTGCGGGATCGCCGCCTCGTGTTCAAAAATTTCCATAAACTGCGCTTCCCCGCTCACGCCGAGGAGTTCCGACAGTTCGCGTTGCGCGATGGCGATTTTTTCTTCCCGCGACTTGCGGGCGATCTCCGGCTGGCGCGCGCCGCCGAGATAGACCGTCAGCGTCACACAGCCCTGCGGCGCACGACCGGGCAAAAACGACGAATTCCACAAAGTCCCCAAAATCTCCCGCCTTTCTTTTTCGGGCACAAGCATCCCGAATCCGTCCAAGGAATGCCGCAGCTGCTCCCGCCGATAGCCCAGCGTTATCGTCGTCACGGGCGGATAATAAAGCCGCTCCGCCTCTTCAAAAAGACTTTTGTCCGCCGGCAAATCCGCCAAGATTTCCCGATAAGCCCGCGGCGGGCACGCGATGACCACTTCGTCAAATTCGCCGTCCGACTCCATAAAATCGCAAACCGCGCCGCGCCGGAGCCAGTGCGCGCGCCAACGGCCGTTCCCGCGGACAAGCGATGTCAGCTGCGCGTCCGTCAAAATGCCGTTCCCGACAAAATCCGCCAAGAGCCGCGGCAAAGTCTCCATACCCTGCGGGAACGAAAAAGTCCGTTTTTTTTCATAAAGCCCGGAACGTTTTTTGGCGCGCGCATTCGGGAACGTCCCCAAAATCAGCGAACCGTATTGGCGGTCGAGCTGCCAGACTTTGGGAAAGGCATAGCGCACGTCGAGCTTTTCGGGAGCGCCGGCAAAAATCCCCGCGACCAGCGGATTGAGCGCATAATCATACATTTCCGCCCCGATGCGCCGCCGGACAAAGTCCGCAACGCTCACGGGAACGTCCTTGTGGCGCGGCATCACGATGTCGCCGAGCAGACGGATTTTGCCCCGGAGAGAAAACAGCGGCGTCGTCAGCGCGGACAAAGGCGAGACCGGCACCTGACGCGGCACGCCACCCCGCAAAATATAGCGTTTTTTTGCCGACGGCAACGGCTCGACCGCCGCCTCCAAAATCTTCATGTCCCGCAAAAAACGATAGAGGATTTTTTCCTCCGCCATAAATGTCGCGGGACCGCTCTCCGCCAAAAAACCGTCGCGACGGACCGTTTTGACGTTCCCGCCGACCCGCGCGCTTTTTTCGAGCAGCAAAACCTCGTTCCCGCGGGCTTTGTGCGCGGCGGCGACCGTCAGACCGGCGATCCCGCCGCCGATGACCAAAACTTTTTGAGGGGCGTCAGCAGCCATCAGTCAAGCGCGGGAACGACCTCGACCGTACGCGGCGGCATATCCTTCACATCCGGCACTTTTTGCAAAAACAACAGGGCGCAAAAGATAAAGATCGGCAACAGCACAATCAGACTGTAGCGCGCCATATAGCCAAAAAACGACGGCATCTTGACGCCCTCGCTGTCGGCGATCGACTTGACCATAAAGTTGGGTCCGTTGCCGATATAGGTCAGCGCGCCAAAGAAAACCGAGCCCAAGGAAATCGCCACCAGCATCCCCATCGCCGTCGGATAGGCGGGATCGAGCATATAAACGATGTCCCCGCCCGGCTGGAGACTTTTGATGAGGTCAAAGAAATTGGCATAGGTCGGTGTATTGTCCAAGAAACTCGACAGGAGACCCGACGCAAAGAAATATTGCCACGGCGCCTGCAAAAAGTTGCCGATTGCCTCCGCATGCGCCGTCAGATACGCCAGCGCGGGAACCATCGTCATAAAGATCCCGATAAACAGGAAACCCACTTCCTTGATCGGCGCGAACGTAAAGGAATTTTCCTTGTGCGTCAGCGGATGCGTCGTCAGATACGAAGCCGCCGCCGCCCCAAACATAATCAGTTCACGGATAAAATACGTCTCCATGAACGCGCGCGTCTCCGGCGAAACCCGGCTCGGCAAAAACACCGCGCCGATCACAATCATCAGCCACACGATGTTCTTCATACCGCGCAACGAAAAGACCATCTCGCCGCGATTTTTTTCCTCCTCGCGCTTGACCGCCTCCGCACGCTTGCCCGCCTTGCGAAAATTATAGAGATCGACCAAATAAAACACGCCCAAGACCAACGTCGTCACCAAAACCCACGGCATCAAAGCATGCTCCAAAATCCAAAAAAACGGAACCCCGCGCAAAAATCCGATATACAGCGGCGGATCCCCAATCGGCGTCAACGCCCCGCCGATATTGGAAACGATAAAAATAAAGAAAACGATATGATACGCCGACAAACGGTAACGGTTCATCCTTATCCACGGACGAATCATCACCATCGACGCGCCCGTCGTCCCGATAAAGTTCGCCAAAACCGCACCCACCAGCAAAAAAATCACATTCGTGCGCGGCGTCGTCTCCCCGCCAAGATTGATCACCAAGCCCCCCGAAATCACAAACAGCGAGCCCACAAGCGCAATAAACGAAACATATTCCTTGAACGAATGCCAAACCGCATGCCCGCCGTTATCAATCGCAAAACAATAAAAAACAGCCGTCACCAAACCTAACGCAACCGAAATATGAGGATAGTATTTTTCCCAAAACTCCTTCAAACGGTGCGGTGTCAACGGCATCAACGCAATCAACGCCAACAACAAGCCAAAAGGAAGCGACATCCACAACTGGACCTCCATATTCGCAAGCAGCATACTCATAATAAATGCATTATAACAAAGAAAACAAAACGCCGTAATGATAAAAAAATTTTTAACAACGCGGGAACGACGGGATTTTGTTTTTTAACACAAAGATTTTTAGACTTTGCCTCGCTCCCGCCGTTCCCGCAAAACCTAACAAAAACCTTAAATCCTAAAAACTCCGTTCCCGTTCCGCCGTTCCCGCAACCCAAAACAAAAACCTTTGTGTCCTTCGTTCCCTTCGTGTCTCAATTCTGCCGTTCCCGCTCCGCCGTTCCCGCCGCCCCAAACAAAAACCTTAAATCCTAAAATCTGTGGATCAAAAAAAAAAAGCGCGCCTGCATTCCCGCAAGCACGCTTCCTTTAAGCTTTTTACATTCCCGCTGAATTTTTATCGCGCAAAAACTTTCCGCAGGATTTCAAGGCACTCTTGAAACTCGTATTTGTTGGCGGTCAGCGGCGGGAGCAGCCGGATGACATTGTTGCCGGCTCCGACGCAGAGCAGTCCCGCCTCGCGCAGTTTTGCGATCCACGGCGCCGGCGCTTCCGTGAGCATCAGTCCCGACATAAATCCGGTCCCGCGGACTTCCTTCAAGATCCCCGGGCAGTCGTCCACCAGTTTTTTCAGTCCTTCGCGCCACGCGGGAGCGAGGGCATTGACATTGTCGAGCAGTTTTTCCTCCGCGATAATATCAAAAACCGCCAGAGCCGCAGCCGTCGCCAAGGGATTGCCGCCAAAAGTCGTTCCGTGCGAACCGGGATGAAAATAATCCGCGCAAGTCTCTTTGCACCACATCGCGCCGATCGGGAAACCGCCGCCGAGTCCTTTCGCCATCGAAAAAGCGTCGGGAACGATTCCCGCCTGCTCAAACGCGAACAGCGTTCCCGTGCGGCCGATCCCGCATTGGATTTCGTCGCAGAGCATCAGGACATTTTTTTCGTCGCAGAGAGCGCGGAGCTCCTTCAAAAATTCCGGCTCCGCGACCGTCAGCCCGCTTTCGCCCTGCACGCATTCGAGGATGACCGCCGCCGTTTCGTCGTCGATCGCCGCCTTAAAACTTTCGATATCGTTTATCCGTGCGCAAACAGCTCCGGGCGCGAGCGGTCGGAAGCCGTGCTGGATTTTTTCCTGCGGCGTCACCGCCATCGTGCCGAACAGCCGTCCGTGAAACGCGTTTTCGCAGCAGACGACCTTATAGATTTTTTCCTCTTCGCCGCCCGCTTTGGCGTTCCCGTGCAGGCGTGCGAGTTTGAGCATCGCCTCGTTGGCCTCCGCGCCCGAGTTGCAAAAGAACACGCGCCCGCCGCCCATGTGCCGGACGATGCGTTCCGCCGCGCGCGGGGCGTTTTCGTTCATAAAAATATTGGAGCAGTGCGTCAAAGTTCCGAGCTGATTTTTGAGCCGGTCCGTCCAGACGGGATGGCAATGTCCCAGCGACAAGACGGCGATGCCCGAAGAAAAATCAAGATAGCGTTTTCCCTCGTCGTCCCAGGCGTAAGAACCGCAGCCGCGAGTGATCGTCACACCCGGCAAGGCGTAGTTGCCGAGCATGTTTTTTGCCCAGAGTTCCTTGGTCTTCATCGGTGATTTTCTCCGCTCGGACTATATTTTGCGGGAACGGTTAAACGCCGAGACGACCGCCTTGATACCCGCCAAATCGATGGAGGTGTCGAGACCGCAGCCCCAAAAAGTCTTGCCGTCGCTGTCCCGCGAGATCGAGACGTAGGACGCCGACTCTGACGCCGAGCCCGTGCCGATCGCATGGGAACGGTAATCGCGCAAGGTGAAGTTTTTCCAGCCCTGCGAGTGAATCGCCTTCACAAAGGCGTTGATCGGGCCGTTGCCCTCGCCCTCGATGACCAGTTGGCGTCCCTGATACATGACCGTCGCGCGGCAACGCAGCAAAACGCCCTTGCCCGCCGTCGCGGTCTGAAAATCCCGGAGTTCGAGCGGCGACGACAGATTGACAAAGTTGGCGACAAAGAGCTCGTTGATCTCCTTGGAGGAAAGTTCCTGTCCGCGCCGGTCGGCGATCTCGCCGATCACCTCGCCCACGCTCGGATGCATGAGCTTGGGCAGGTCAAAACCGAAATCGCGGTTCAAAATATACGCGATGCCACCCTTGCCGCTCTGCGAATTGATGCGAATGATCGCCTCATAGTTGGCGCCGACATCGGCGGGATCGATCGTGAGATACGGCACGTGCCAGGGAGCGTTCCCGCCCTCCAAACGGCGCAGATCCATGCCCTTCTTGATCGCATCCTGGTGCGAACCGCTAAACGCCGTGAAAACCAAATCGCCCGCATACGGCTGGCGTTCCGGCACCGTCATACGCGTGCAACGCTCGTAAACCTCGCGGATCGAAGGCAGATTGTCCAAACGCAACTGCGGATCGACACCGTGGCAATACATGTTCAGCGCCACCGTCACAATATCCAGATTGCCCGTGCGCTCGCCGTTGCCAAAAAGCGTTCCCTCGACACGGTCCGCACCCGCCATCAGCCCCAACTCCGTCGAGGCGACACCCGTCCCGCGGTCGTTGTGCGTATGCAGCGAGATGATCGCAGCCTCACGGTTCGGGATCAGGGAAATAAATTTTTCAATCATGTCCGCATAGACATTGGGCGTCGTCCATTGGACCGTCTCAGGCAGATTGAGGATGATCGGACGTTCCCGCGTCGCTCCGCAGACCTCCATCACCGCCTCGCAAACCTCCGCCGCAAAGTCCACCTCCGTATCCGAAAAACTCTCGGGAGAATACTCGATCCTAATATCCGTTCCCGCCGCCGCCGGCAAAAGATCCATCACCAAACGCGCCCCGTCGATCGCGATCTGCTTGATCTGCTCCTTGCTCGCGTTGTTAAACGTCACACGGCGCTGCAGCGGCGAAGTCGAGTTGTAAATATGGACAATCGCCTTCTTCGCGCCCTTGAGCGCCTCAAAAGTCCGGCGGATCAAATGCTCACGGCACTGCACCAAAACCTGAATCGTCACATCATCAGGAATCAAACCGCGCTCAATCAACGTCCGCGTAAACGCATACTCCGTCTCCGACGCCGAGGGAAAACCGATCTCAATCTCCTTAAAACCGATCTCACAAAGCATCTGAAACATCTCCACCTTCTCCTCGATATTCATCGGGATCGCCAAAGACTGATTGCCGTCGCGAAGATCGACACTGCACCAAATCGGAGAGCGGTCAATCGTCTTGTTCGGCCACACGCGATTCGGCAAATCAATAGTCGGGAACGAGCCATATTTCGTGATTTTTCCGTGTTGCATGATGTTCTTGATACTTTGTTGTTAAAAAAAATTCTTATTTATAACCATTCTAACCCGTTCCCGCCAAAGGCTCAATAGCAATTATAAAGATATAAAGGAGGCGCGCCGCGGGAACGCGCGGCGGCGGGAACAAAATGATCCACAGATTTTAGGATTAAGAGGATGCTGCGTTAAAAAACAAAAAGCGCGCTCCCGCGGTGCGACTTCTTTACCTCCTCCCTTATCGCTTGCGGCGGGAACGCACGGTCTTTATAATCAGTCCTATGAAAACCCTTTTGCAGATTTCAACAGTTGTCGGCTATGGTTCCACAGGAAAAATCGCTGAAGAAATCGGCAAAACGGCGCTCGCCGCCGGTTGGCGCAGTGTCATTGCCTACGGGCGGACAATGGGCAAAAAAAACATCCGCAGCGCCAGCGAACTCATCCGCATCGGCAGCGATTTCGACAACTATTGCCATTGGGCGCTCGACAAATTTTTAGACCTCGAAGGCTTTGGCAGTTATTTTGCCACCAAACGCCTGATCCGTCAGATCCGCGCAATCCGTCCCGACATCATCCAACTCCACAACCTGCACGACCACTACCTCAATCTGCCCGTGCTTTTTGACTACCTGCGAGCCTGTGACGTTCCCGTTTTTTGGACCCAACACGACTGCTGGATGCTGAGCGGAGGCTGCATGTATTTTGTCGCCGACCGCTGCGAACAGTGGCACAACGGGGAACAATGTCGCAACTGCCCGCAGATCCGCCGGCTCCAATGGAACAATCGTCACCGCAACCTGCTCTGGAGGCGGGACTTTATCAATCCCGTTCCCAAGCTCACCTTTGTGCCCGTCAGCGACTGGCTGGCGGAGCTTACACGACAATCCATCTACGCCGCTCATCCCGTCCGCCGCATTTACAACGGGATCGACACCGACATTTTCATCCCGGAGCCGCATCCGCAACCCGCGCAAAACAAGACGCCCTTTAAAATCCTCGGATGTGCCAACGTTTGGGAGGAGAGAAAAGGCTTGAACGACTTTTTTAAACTGCGGGAACGCTTTTCCAAAAACGATTTGCAAATCACTCTCGTCGGCCTGACCGCCGCACAAATCGCACAACTGCCCGACGGCATCCGCGGCATCGGACGCACCCAAAACCTGCAAGAACTCATCGAACTCTACCGCGACGCGGATCTCTTCGTCAATCCGACCTACCAAGACAACTTTCCGACCGTCAACATCGAAGCCCTCGCCTGCGGAACTCCTGTCGTGACCTATAGCGGCACCGGAGGCTCCGCCGAAGCCGTTACGCCCGAAACAGGATTTGTCGTTCCCGCCGGCGATATCGACGGCATTTGTCGGGCGATCGAAACCGTTCGTTCCCGCGGCAAATCAAGCTACAGCGCCGCCTGCCGTTCCCGCGCCGTCAAACATTTTAAAGCCGCCGACCGCTTTAACGAATACCTCAAACTCTACAACGAAGCGCTCGAAACTCAAACGCGGGAATAATCACATTTTGGCTTCCCGGCAAAATTTCAATAAAAAATTCATAATCTCCCACATGGGAGAAATGTTTGTTTTTTCTCTCGCAATATCAGAAGATTAAACTCCCAACGCCTTTTTCAAGACGGCGATTTGATAGTCGGGATTCCAGTTGCTGTCAATTTCCGCATAGCAATCCCGGCGAATCTCCTCACGGGAACGGTCTATCTTGAACCAGTCCGAAATTTTTGCCGACAAATCCTCGATATTGCCGCGCTCAAAAAACAGCCCCGTCTTCCCGGGAACAATCGCTTCAAATTCAGGACCGTGATAAGGGAAGGCGTCATGTGTCACACACGGGCATCCGAACATCTGTGCGTGAATGGCTGTCAGACCGATATCTCCGGGAGTGACGCAGAGGTCGGCGTTATAGATGAGTTCCGCAAGCACGCGCTCGTCATAACAGGCGCCATAAAACCAAACACGGTCTTTGAGATCGTGAGCGGCGGCTTTTTCTTCAAGTTCCTTTTGGGCTTCGCCCGCGCCGACAAGGAGCAAATTATAGTTTTGTCCGCGGGAACGCAAAATCGCCATCGCGTCGATGATTTTGTCCAATTGCTTGCGCAATGTCAGCCGACCGACAAAAACCAAGGTCTTGTCGTCGTTCCCGAAATGTTTTTTTAAAATCTCCGACGGGCAGATTTTGCGACGCAGTTCCAACTGCTCCGCATACGCGAGCGAATTGTGAATCGGCCAAATCTTATCGCCGTCAAAGCCCTGCCCGATCATCAGATGTCGCGCATAATCGCCATAGGTAAAAATCCCGCCGTTCGCCAATTTGAAAAATGCTTTTTTGACAATCGCGGTAAAACGGCCTTCCTTGCCATACCAGCCGTGCGTCCAAAAGAAAACCCGCTTGCCTGCCAATCGGGCTTTTATGCAAAACAGCCACGCGCTAAGACAATACGGCTCACCTAAAACTATAAACGTATCAAAATCTTTTACCAAAGACAAAGCGCCTGACTGCCACCACCAATTGCCGTAAATTTTCTTATTTTTCAAATGAATAAACGGCGCATCAAAACGCGTTTCGTCCATCAGCTTGATTTTATTGCCCGGATTCCCGGCAAGATAAAGCCCCACAGCAAAACGACAGCCAAAAACCGCTTCCATTCGTTTATAGATCTCAAAACGATAATGGGAAGCGATATTGGAAATCAAACAGACTTTCATCTAACTGTTAAAACCTATACGACAACGCGCAAAATCACTAAATGCGTTCCTCAAATCCTCTAAAATGAACATTGAGCCGATGAAGCGGAGCAAGCAATTCTCCCATAGGACATCCCTGTGTCATTTTAGTAAAAGCATTGACATCCTTAGGGAAGCATTTCCCGCCATATCCGCATTTGCCGTCGGGACCGGGAACATAAGTATGCATATCATTGATATAACCAGAGAGCAAAACTCCCGTGTGAACCTTATGCCAGTCGCCGCCCATTTTTTCAACATATTCTTTTGCCGCATTAAAATAAGTCACTTTGTAGGCGCCAAAAACATTGTGGATATATTTTGTGAGTTCCGCCTCCAAGGGACTCATCACCGTAAACTTCTTGCCGGGGAACACCTTGATCAACAAATCGACAGCCCCCGTGAAAACCATTGTCTGCTTTTTAAAATCCTCAATATGTGTCCGCTCGGTCAAAAACTCCGGCATATAGCAAACCTGATGTCCTGTTTCTTGAGAAAGCTGTTCGCTCGTGCCGGGCAAAATCGTCGTTCTTACAAAGACGGGAACATCCGGCAGTTTTTTGATCAAATCAACCATAAGACGCAAATCCTGCGTCCCGTCATCTTCTGTCGGCACATGGATTTGCACAAATGCGATGTCAATATCCGACAAATCGTCATTCATCCCTTTGGGCGGATCCGAAACACGAACCTCCGCGTCTTTATTGTTTTCTTCGAGCCAAGCCTTAAGAGCTCCGCCCACAAAACCGCAACCGACAATGCCGACTTTAATCATTTTTCACTCCTATCCTCATTTTGACAACGAATTCTTATCCCCGCAAGAATATAAAATCTTCCCGAGGATTTACAAACTCTGCCAAGCAAAAAACATTGAGAACCTTAGTCAAGAAATTTAAACTATGTCTAAGACAAAAAATTAAATTCAATCAACAATGATATTTATCGAACTTTCAGACCAACTGGGAAACCAAATGTTTTCCTATGCGTCAGCAAAAGCTATTGCGACTAAAAAAGGCTATGTCTTTAAATGCAGCCGTCGTTTTTTGGCGGCAAAATATATCAACGACTCCGACAAAACGCACGGATCCGATTTGCCAAAAATTTTTAATATTCCGCAAGAGGAAATTTTGAAAGAGGACGAATTTGAACTCGTCAAAAAATTTCCCTGCATTGCCGAAAAACCTCTTGCCGAACGGACGACAACTTTTGAACAAGCCCTTGCCGACTGCCCGGACAATGTCAGACTTGGCGGGCATTTGATCTCTACAAAATATTTTGACGACATTCTCCCTACGGTGCGCACATGGTTCCAATTTCCCCAAGACACCCGGAGTTCAGCCCAAAACGAAATTGCCCGGATCAAAAATGAGCATCCCGGGAAAACGCTTTGCGCCGTCCATTTTCGTGTCGGTCGCGACTACACCAGACTCGGATACAAAATTGACGGAGACTACCAACAAAAAGCGGCAACGCGCGCCCAGTGCGAGAGGCAAAATATTGTCTTTGTCGTGTTTTACGACCGTATGACAAAAGAAGTGACACGCTTCTTAAAACAATTTCCTTGTGTTCTCTCTCACAACTCGATGATTGTCGATATGTGCGCGATCTCGCTGTGCGATTGCGCGATCATCGCCAATTCGTCGTTTTCAATCTGGAGCGCATTGTTGTCGGCAAAAGAGGATTTTAAAGTTTGGCGTCCTTCCTGTTATCCCGTTTCGTTTAACTACGCCCCGACAGATTGTTTTCTTGAAAAATGGGAAATCGTTCCCGCCAAGCGCTCGCTCGACAGCACGATTTGGATGCTGTTTCGCGTCGGCTTGGCGCGTTTGAAAAACTTGCTGTTAAAACGCTAAACCAACCGCGTTCCCGCCTAAACTACCGTCCTCCGCTGAGGACGGAGCATAGCCGTGGGCAAAATCGCCTTAACAGCGCATAAACCGCAAGCGATGAGGAATAGATAAAAATGAATTCCAAAATGGTAAGCGCTATGACACAGGCGGAATTATGCGGCAGCCAAAGCGCATAAAGCGATTTAAAAATCTGGTCAAAAAACATCTTTGGCAAAATATCGTGGAAGCAATAAATAAACATTGACGCTCCCGCGAGATAATTCACCCACGCGGGAACGCCCCAACGCTTCGCAAAATAAATCGCCCAGGAGAAGCAAACAACAACCCCAATCGCGATTATAGTTATCTTCCAATACGGAAAATCAAACAAACCGCAAAAACAAAGCCACGAAAATACTATCCAAACCAATAACAAAATCCATTTATTGAGATTTTTAATCACTTCGACGATGTCAATCTGCCGAATAGATATAAACGCGCCTACGGAAAACCAAAAAATTCCCACACCTCCACTAAATGATAGTCTCCCAAATTCGTTAACAAGAAGATAAAATCCTGAAAGGATTAAAAAAACAATCCCTGTTTTTTTTATAAGCCAATAAATAAGCGGGGAAAGAATTGCCAAGATAATAAGATTGTTTACAAACCACAATGCCGCAAAAGATTTTGTAATTCCCAAATAATCAAACAAGGTGAATTTATCAAAAGAAATCGCCACTGTCTCAGTCCTCATTCCCAAGCCCAAAATCAAAACCGCCCAAATGCCCATTGAAAAATAATTGAAAATAAGATAGGGCAATAACAAGGAGCGGGAACGGGATTTAAGTTTTTTCAAATAAATTTGCCAAGATATCCCCCCCCCCCCCGGAAGAAGAGATAGCCGCTAATTAAGAAAAATGCGGGAACGCAAACATTGGTGAACAAGCGATAAAAGCTTTGAAAATTTTGCGCCTCAATTTGCGTCGCGTCAAAAAAATGAACATGAATCGCGACAACGCCCGCGCACAAAAAAGCGCGCAACCAGGCAATCGCGTCAAAAACTTCGTTTTTCTCCATAGTTTAAAATTCTTCAATCGCAATTTTTTGAAATTCCTCGAGGGAATTGTCGCGCAGATAGTCGTTCCCGCGGATCAAAGTTTTCGCCCGTTTGACCGTTCCCGCGTCCAAGGCGGCAAGCGCCGAGGCGATCGCCAAAGCCCTCGCAGCCGTTCCCGCGGGCGCCGTCAAAACTTTTTGCGCCTGCAAATCCTCGATAAAAAGCCCCAAGCGATAACGCTTGACCAATTTTCCCAAGAGCCCGCCGCGCGGTGCGATTACGGGAACGCCCGTCGCCGCCGCATACGCGATCAACCCGCTGCTCTGCTCCGTGTTGTGATACGGGATCAAAATCGCCGTCGAGCTCGCCGCCAAATTTTTCAAAAACTCATACGCGACAAATTCATCTTTGACGATGATATGCGCGCCCTTTGCCCGAGCCGTCTCAAGCAGCGCATAAAAGCGTTCCCGAAGTCCCTTGCCCACACGCCCCGCAAAGACAAAATAATCATCCCGGAAAACTTGAGGGAACGCGCAAACCGCCTCCAAAATATCCAGCGTTCCTTTGCGGGTATCCAATCCGCCAAAATGCGAGAACAGACGCGCTCCCGCGGGAACGCCCAGCTCCGTCCGAACTTCCCCGGCGGGAGACTGTGCATCAATCGCCACGGGATCGGGGAGAAATGCGAATTTTTGCGTCCGATACAACTTGTTCAAATAACGCGGCACCACCTTGTCGTTGAGCAAAAAAACCCGCCCGATGCACGGCGAAAATCTGAAAAGCAGGTATTTGAGCACATCCAATATTTTTGTCTTAAGCCCGCTTTTTTTCCAGCGGTAAAGATAAATCATATAGACGATCCCGCTCACCTTGACTCCCCGCGGCAACATAAACGGCAGCCACGGCAAAAAACTCATCAGCGCGCTCAGCAAAACATCCGTCGCGCCCTGTTCCCGCACCAAACGGCTCAGATTTTGACTGTCCCAGCGGGCGCCCGTCTTGGCGGGAACGGCAAAATAGACAAACGAAATATTTTCATTTTTTTGCCAAAGCAGTTTTTGGGAACGCTCAACAAACGATTCGGGAACGGCAAAAACAAATTGGCGTTCCCGCGAAGCGAGCTCCAACGCCCGCTCATAAAAATGATGCAAATATTCCAGATGATGTCCGGAAACGCTCGAATCGTAAATTAAGGTCTTTGACATGGGGGCACACTTTGAAGAACATTATTGCCGTCAATAAAACCACTATCTTTTGGCATTCCTTTTTTAAGGAGATACAAAATGACAATTAATGTCAATAGTCCAACACCATCACTTTGTGTAACCACTTGAGAAAGGCGATATATAACGAATATTGCCACCCACCAATTTTCATTTCCCGACTTTAACAATTTATAACAAAGCACAGGTGCCACCAAAATCGGAATAAGCCCAAGCCAGCCCAATATAAAGCCATACTGAAAAAACTGGTCGATAATTTCATTATGCGAATAACCGAATGTCGTGCTATGCACCCCCATCACCGGATGCTCCAACGCCAAGTTCCAATATTCCTCCCAAAGTTCCGTTCGATAAGAAGTGTCTCCTTCCTCCAAGGTCAACAACAAGCGCTTCTCGATAATCGGATTAAAAATACCGATAAGACTAACAATCTTAAAACGAATCGCATAACCGACGGCTCCCAAAATCCCAACAAGGGGCAACGCAACAATCGCATATTTTGTAAATTTTACCAATGTATAAAAACCCAAAAATACGATTAGTCCTAAAAACGGTCCGCGCGACCCTGCTTTGATTGACAAATAGAGCCCTATAAAAATCCCTAAAATCGCAAAAACCTTTTTCCAATTAAAGCCTTTTACAATCTCCATCAAATAATAGAAGGAAATGATTGCCGTCGTCATCCCAAAACCGCCCAACGCTTGAGTATGCAACGAAACGCCCGCTGTAGCCCGAGAACCACTATATTCTCGATTTCCCAAATCGCTCGCAATCGATATACTACGATTCATTGTCCAAAGAGAACAGATGCTACCAACAAGACTCGCCCAAAACAACCATTTAATCGCTTTTTTAAAATCAATTAAATGTATCGTTCTCAAAACAGAAAACATCGATAGCGCCCCAAGTACAAAATAGCCCCAATATTTTACGGGAGTACGGATTGTATCAATATTCCACGCTGTCGGGAAACTCATTGTCCTCGCAAAAAATTTTACATCAATGAAGACGCGCAAAAGCCCCATTACCCATAAAACGATCAGCAGGGTATGCAAACCCGTCCACTGCATCTTCCCTCTCTGATCCTTGCCCACGACAAATAAACAATACGCCGCTACCACCATTTGAAACCCGCGAACAGGATAGTTAATCAGCCAAGAATCCACTATCGACAAGCCCAACAAACCCGACAACGGCGACAGCAGCGCACCACAAAGCGTGTAACCGCAGAGATAAAAAATAAAATTCAAAGTCGCCCAATTGTTCTTGGGCGCTTCAGGCAGCGCTTCGGGGGGAGGCGGCGGGAACGGAGGCTGCACAAATGCCCCACCTTGGGGAGGCATCGGGTGATTTTGAAACCGGGATGGCGGCATTGGTGACTGCATTGTTCCCCTATTTTAAACGTTTTTGACAACTACGACAACGCGTCTTTTTACAAGTCGCGGGAACGACGGGAACGCGTTCCCGCAAACCCAAACAAAAACCTAAAATCCTAAAATCTGTGGATCAAAAAAGCGCGCCTGCAATCCCCATCCGCCGTTCCCGCTATCAATCCAAGGTTTTGACGATCTTCGCGGGATTGCCCACGAGCACGCTCCCCGCGGGATAATCGCCCGCGGGAACAACCGAGCCCGCGCCGACAACGCAATGGTCTCCCAACTTCGCCCCGCGCAAAATAATCGAATCGCCGCCGATAAAACATTTTTCGCCGATAACGATCGGAGCCGTTTTTTCCGTTCCCTTGTCAGGATTACGTTCCCGCCAGTCGAGCGGATGGAAATCGTGGTCGAGGATTTTGGCGTTCCCGCCGATCAAGGTTCCCGCGCCGATTTTAATCGATGTTTTGGCGTGGAGAGTCGCGGCGCTCATCCCGACGCGGTCACCGATCTCAATCGTCGCTCCCGGACAGACGACAATAATGGAACGCTGGCGCAAACCGTAGAGATTGGAAGACGGATCGGAATTGACGACAATCCCCCCCCCCCACTTGATCGTGCCGCGCAAGGTAAGAAGCGGATAGCCGTTAAAAACAACGCGCCCGCGCAGCCGCCACATCTCGCGCCAAGCCTTAAGCACCTGCCAAAGCGCGTAGGCGTTCCCGTGAAAAAAATTATAAAAAAATCGAATCATTAAAAACCGCTAAAACAATTATAATCAGCAGTCTTTAATTTTTCAACAGCGCAAAACCGCAACGACGCGCAGAAACGCGGACATGATTTTATCTTTCACAACAAACAATCCCCATCTCTATTTAAATTCTCTATCCAAATAAAATGTCATCAATTAAATATAAAAATAAGACAGACATTTCAAATGCCCGCCTTATCGCTTTATTAACAAAAATTAAATATATTTCAACTTATTATTTATTTTTCTCAACTTATTTTTCAAAAACGACATAAAATTTAAAACCGAACGACATGGTTTATGCAAAAAAGACGGAAGCCTTAAAATATGCAAAACCAACCTCATCCAACTTGGAAGAATTTCTTTTTTATTTTCTTCTCTTAATTTTTCGCAAAACTTCAAAAAACGAGAATCTTTTGGATTAAAATCACTACAATTAAAAAACATATTTGAAAGAGCTGTCCGCGCGTAATTTCGCCATATTACACGATCTATATAAAAATCCGAAACTTTAAGTAAACCATTCAAAAAATCAAGGACATCTAAAAAATAATTCGTTTTATAGATAAATTTCCCCGTTGCGCTTGCCGAATTTTTAAAATAAAGATAAATATACTGATCTACATAAACAGCTTTACAAATCTTTTTAGCCAATTGCAAATTTGCGAGTTGATCTTCTCCATAAACAATCCATTTAGGAAGAATAAGAGCCCGACTCTCTTTAAATAAACATTTTCTAATTATTTTACAGATTGGGCCAATACACCATATTGTGCCACACATTTTTGCGAAAACCAAACCAGTCCCAACTATTATATTTGGATTCTCGTTTTGTTTAAATTCAAAATCTCTATCATAAGAGATATATCTGGCACCCTCCACCAGATCAACATCTGCTTCTACGTGCGAGAACAATGTTTCGAGTGCATATGGCGCGATCATATCGTCGCTGTCCACAAACATAATCCACTCGCCGCGGGCTGCATCGACTCCGTCGTTTCGGGCGGCAGAAACCCCGCCGTTGGCTTTGTGGATGACGCGGACACGGGCGTCGCGGGAACGGTATTCGTCGCAAATCTCACCGCTCTTGTCCGGAGAGCCGTCATCGACCAAAATCACCTCAAAATCCTCAAAGGTCTGAGCCAAAATCGAATCCACACAAGCCCGCAGGTATTTTTCAACCTTGTAAACCGGCACAATCACCGAGATCGTCGGCGAAGACGCGGGATTTGTCGCGGGAACGGAAGAAGGGGGAAGAGTCATCGTTTTTTCTTAAAATTGCAATTTTGTGATAAAACTAATTATAATTGCCGCGGGGACACAGAGCAATTAAAAG
>JAILGB010000013.1 GCA_024697185.1 Opitutales bacterium
GGCACATCTTGATGACGCAAATAATAAAAATATTGCCCGTTTATGCATGCTCGAAGTTTGAAAATCCCTGAATCTTTCATTTTTAATGAGATTTTCGCTCCGGTTTCTGTTATTTTGTTCCAAGTAAAATTGCCATCACTATTCAATTGTCCAAGCTCCCACTCAATTAATTTATTATCTGGCAGTTTTTCTCGCCAAAAAATTGGACTTAATGCAATTTCTATAATCTCACCCTTTTTCACGAGAATTCGATCGTTCATTTTACCCAATGCATCTTTTACTGAAATGTCAATTTCGATAGGAAAAAGAATTAAACTTAAACCATCTAAATCTTCATCTAAAATTTCAGGGTCATAGAAAGTTTGTGAGTATTTTATTTTTAAACTGTTTTCTACACCTGGAAGCAATAGTTCATGATAACGACGCGCACCTGTCGAAATATCTTGTCCTTTTTTACATTCCGAAATCCATTGTTTTTCGTCTAAAAAAGCATCGCAACCATCGTCGGAAACCAAAGCGACAAGAGCAACAGAAGCGGGCTGTTCATCATTCCCGTCCAAATTAATCGATAAATTATAATCGATTATTTCAATTGGTTTATTTTCTTTTTCAGGATTAACAATCGTGCTATTCGAACAAACTAAATTCCCCGCACTTGCAGCAGATATTTCGGATTCAAAATCTTGATAAAATGAAACAATTTTGTAAATCGCATCGCCCGAAACAACACAAGCCGCGTTCGCAAATTGGCAAAATAATAATGCAGACCAAAAAATTAAATTCAAAAAAACCTTCATTTTGTTCGCCTCCATTTTCGTAATTCTTTTTCTTCTTTATTGGCAAAATCGACAAATCGCGTTCCTACATCTTTCATGCCTGGAATTTTAGGAATTTTCTTCGCAGCGATCTTTGCTTTTCGATATTGTTTTGATTTTAAATACATCCACGAAAGCCAATAATAAGTTCGTGCACGACCAATATCATTATCAATATATTTTGGAATAAATTTTTCTAATTCTTTGCAGACATACGGAAACGCAACCATACCATAACTTCGCGCGCGAACAAGATGGGATTCGTAAGCATTTGCAAATTTCATCGACAAATTTTTATTGTTTTTATCAATGGATTATTAAAATACGGCGCCAACCATGCGTTCTCTAAACACAATAAGAGTGCCAAATATTCGCGCTTTTTATTTTCATTTTTCAATAAACTTTCATTTTTTAAAAACAACGAATAATAAAGCGACGGAATCAATTCGCAAACGCTTAAAAATGCGATTTCTTGTTCTTTTTCATCCGAGCTTTTTTGTTTTTCTTCAATAAAATTTGTAATTTCTAAAATCGAATATGCCAAAACTCCTCTCACTGACAAATCTTTTTTCAAATAGGAACTTATTTGATAATAACCGCGAGGATTGTAAACAAATTTTTCACCAACAAGACTTTTTTGATTATTTAAAATTTCTTTTGTTTTTAGACGCACAACTGTCGAAGAAAAAGTTGGCGATTTCATAAAGCTATCGCATAAAATTTCGAATTCGCCAGCAAACATTTGCACAAAACAAATGCAAAAAATAAAAATCGAGGCAAAAAATTGTCGAAAAGTCATTGCGCAATTCAATATAAATAAATTTTGTATTCCTGTAAATAAAAGAACGCATAAATTTTGATTTATAATGAGGGAAAGTCTTCTTTTAAACTTTTCGACAAAAGAGCCGGTCGCTCCCCAATTATACACAACTAAATTTGTTTTAAAAATGCGAACAAATCTTCGGCAAAACGCGCGCCGATCCCGTCAACGCCCGCGAGTTCTTCGAGCGTCGCGTTTTTCATCGCGGGAACGCTTTTGAATTTTTTGAGCAACGCCTCTTTGCGCCGCTCGCCGAGTCCCGGCATTTCATCAAGCACCGATTCGCGAATTTTGCGGGAACGCAAATCTGCGTTGTAAGTGTTGGCAAAACGGTGGGATTCGTCGCGCAAACGCTGCAACAATCGCAATGCGGGCGCGTTCTCGGGCAGTTTGAGCGGATCGCGACCGTCATTAAAAATAATCGTTTCCTCCCGTTTCGCCATGCCGATCATCATCGGAGGCTCGACTCCCATTGCGGCAAAAGCTTCGAGTGCCAAAGAAATTTGCCCTGTCCCACCGTCAATGACAATCAAATCCGGGAACGGTCTGTTTTCGCGATGCAGACGCGAATAACGCCTGAAAACGGTTTCCCACATCGAGCGGAAATCGTTGTTGCCGGTCTCCGCCGCGCGCGTCGGCACGGGAACGAAGTCCCCCGCTTTCCAAGCCGCAAGCGCCCGGGCGGTCGCAGCTTTATTTTTTTCCAACGCCCAATTGATGCGAAAACGCCGATATTCTTTTTTGTCGGGAACGCCGTCTTTGAAGCGCACACACGAAGAAACGACAAAAGTTCCGGAGATATGGGAAATGTCAAAACATTCCATTGTGCGCGGCGGGAACGGCATTTTTAAAATTTCCCCCAACTGCGCCATCGCTTCTTTCGGCGATGTCGGATCCGCCAGCGGATTGCCGTTCATAAATTTTCGCGAACGCTCCAATGTCCGCTCGAGCGCCTCTATCTGATCGCGCAAATGCGCCGCGCGCTCATAGGCTTCCGCCGCTGCGGCCTCCTGCATTTGTGTGCGCAAACGGGAAATCTCCTCGCGGTCCCGCCCTTCCAAAAAATCGCAGGCAGCCTCTACGCGGGAACGATAATCCGCCTCGCTCACGACATTGGCATGGGCGTAGATTTCCGCGCGCGCATCGTCGTAGAGTCTCCAAAGTCCGTTCCCGAGGGGAAGCGGATGTGTGTCGCCGAGCAAGATCCCGAACTGTTTTCGCAGGCGCTGCAATGTGCGGCGCACTTCCGTCGCATGCGGGAACGGCCCGAAATAGCGAGCCTTGTCCGTAGTCCGCACCCGGACAATTTTAAAAACCGGCAACACGGCTTCCAAATCCACGCGAATTTGGATAAACTGCTTGTCGTCCGTAAACGACGTGTTGTATTTGGGCTTCAAGTCTTTGATCAGGCGCCCTTCCAGCAACAAAGCCTCCGTTTCCGAGCGCACGAGATGAAAATCGAAATCGGCGATCAAATCAACCAGCGCCCGAATTTTAGGCCCCAAAAACGCACGCCGTCCGGCTTGAAAATAAGTCGATACCCGACGCTTCAGATCTTTTGCCTTGCCGACATAAAGAATTGTCCCCAGACGGTCTTTCATCAGATAGACGCCGGGCTTGTGCGGCAACGCGCGCACTTTTTCCTTCAAACTCTCGGGCATAGATTCAGTTTAACGGATTCCTGACAAAAAGTAAAAGCGCGGGAACGCCGATTTTGCGGGAACGGCACTTTTTCGCGGGAACGAAAAAAGCGCCCGGATTTTATTTTTCCGGACGCTTTCAAAAATTTGATTTTTTGACGCTTAAATATTCGTCCAATCAAGGATTACTTTTCCCGCGGTCCCGTCAATCATCGCTTGGAATCCTTTGTCAAATTCCTTATACGACATCCGGTGCGTGATAATGGGGGAAACGTCCATTCCCGCCTGAATCAAAGCCATCATCTTATACCAGGTTTCAAACATTTCCCGGCCGTAAATGCCTTTGAGGAAGAGTCCCTTGAAGATGATTTTGCTCATATCGAGCGGTTTGGGCGATGCCGGAATACCGAGCAGTGAAATACGGCCGCCGCACGCCATCGTGTCGAGCATCCCGTTAAACGCCACGCTGTTGCCGGACATTTCGAGACCGATATCCCATCCTTCGGTCATTCCGAGTTCCTTCATCACTTCCGGCAAGGATTTTTCCATCGTGTTGACCGCCATCGTCGGATGCATTTTCTCTGCGAGTTTAAGGCGGACAGGATTGACGTCCGTAATCACGACATAACGGGCACCTGCCGCCTTTGCCAACGGGATCGCCATAATGCCGATCGGTCCCGCGCCCGTGATCAAAACGTCTTCACCGACGACATTGAAGGACAGCGCCGTATGGGCGGCGTTCCCGAGCGGATCCAAAATCGCCGCGATTTCATCGGGAATATTGTCCGGCAACGGCACGATATTTTTGGCGGGAAGCGAAAGGAGCTCCGCGAACGCGCCGGGACGGTTGACGCCCACGCCTTGCGTATTGGGGCAGAGATGTTTTTTGCCCGCGCGGCAATTGCGGCAATGCCCGCAAACAATATGACCCTCGCCGGAAACGCGCTGGCCGATTTTCAAATGCTTGACATTGGCGCCGAGTTTTTCGATCACGCCGGCGTATTCGTGGCCGACGACCATCGGCACAGGAATCGTCTTTTGCGACCATTCATCCCATTTGTAAATGTGAACGTCCGTGCCGCAAATCGCAGTCTTTTTAATGCGAATGAGGACATCGTCCGGGCCGACTTCCGGCTCGGGAACGTCCATCAGCCACAAACCTTCTTTGGCTTCTTTTTTAACGAGAGCTTTCATTGTTTTCTATTGTTTGGTTTAAAAATATTTTTGACCCAATTCCGGCAATTGGCAAGATTTAAAATCCTGTTCCCGGGAAAAGCAAATCGCGTTCCCGCGACAATGACGGGAACGCGATTTTCAAAACGGTATGCAATTATGCTATCGGAACCTCCGTCTCGACTTCGGCGCTATAATCGACACCCGGTAAGCCGAAACCGAAAAGTTTCAAAAATCCGCTCTGATAGCCTGCAAAATCGGAAAGTTCCTCAAGGTTTTCCGTATTGATCTTGGGCCAGATTTCAAAAACTTCTTTTTGGACATCTTCGCGCATTTCCCAGTCGTCGATATGGACAAGCCCGACATCGTCGTATTTGAGCATTCCGCTATTATACATCTGATCTTCAAAAAGGCGTTGGATCTGCTCGATGCAATCTTCGTGAATGCCCTTCGCCTTCATGATTTTGAAAAGGATGGAGATATAAAGCGGCACGACGGGGATCGCCGAAGACGCTTGAGTGACGACAGCCTTGTTGACGGAGACAAACGCGCGGCCGCGCAAGGTTTTGAGCTGGGCGTCGATCGCTTTTGCCGCGGCATACAAATCTTTTTTTGCCTGACCGATCGAGCCGTCCTTGTAAATCGGCCAGGTCAGTTGCGGTCCGACATAGGAATAGGCAACGGACTGGCAACCCTGCGCCAAAAGACCCGCTTCTTCGAGAGCGTCCATCCAAAGCTTCCAATCTTCGCCACCCATGACCTTGACCGTCGCCGCGATTTCCGCGTCCGTCGCCGGCTGCATCGTCACTTCATCGACCACTTTTTTGTCCGTGTTCAAATTTTTGGAAGTGTAAGGCGAGCCCACGGGCTTCAAAACCGATGAATAAGTCTCTCCGCTCACGGGATCGGTTCTTCTGGGAGCGGCGAGCGAATAGACAACCAAGTCGATTTGAGGCATCTCCTTTTTCAGCCGCTCAATAACGGCGGTCTTCATCGCGCTCGAAAAAGCGTCGCCGTTGGCGGATGCCGCATAAAGTCCCGCCTTGCGGGCTTCCGCTTCAAACGCGGCGGTGTTGTACCAGCCGGCGGACGCCGTTTTGCCGTTGGCTGCCGGCCTTTCAAAATAAACGCCGAAAGTATTGGCGCCCGCACCGAACGCCGCCGAAATGCGCGACGCCAAGCCGTAGCCTGTCGAAGCGCCGATCACCAAAACATTTTTGGGACCGTTTTTAATCGCCGGGCGCGATTTCACATATGCAATCTGTTCGCGGACATGCGCTGCACAACCTTCCGGATGAGCCGTAATGCAAACAAAGCCGCGAACTCTTGGACTAACAACTTGCTTTGCCATAGTGACTTTATTATAAAATCGCCCGTCCCGATTCTCAATTCATAATTTTGTCGGCGACAAGTTAAAAATAGGGATTGTTCGCGGATTCGTCCCCGATCGTCGAGTCGGGACCGTGACCGGGCAAAACGCGCGTTCCCGACGGGAGCGGCATCAATTTTTCGCGAATACTCCGGCACAACAGCTTGTAGTCGCCGCCCGGGAAATCGCTCCTACCGACAGACCCACAAAAAAGAGCGTCCCCCGTAAAAACAAGCGCCGCGTTCCCGCAATAAAACGCCAGCGAGCCGGGGCAATGGCCGGGAACATAAAGCGCACGCCAATCGCAGTCCAAAAGCCTAAAATTTTCTCCGTCCGCCAAAATCCGGTCAACGGCGAACGGCAAAAAATCTTTTTCCGTCAACTGCGGGAACGCCATTCTGAAAAAAGGTGACATCCGCTCCGGATGTTCCGTCCACTCGCAAGTCTCCGCGTGCGCATAGACGGGAACGGGATATGGAAGCGAGCGCTTGATTTTGACGATCCCGCCGATATGATCCCAATGCCCGTGAGTGACCAGGATCGCCCTTAACGTCAGTCCGCGGGAACGCAACGGCTCCTCGATCGTCTCCCAAGCGTCCTTGGGCGCATCGACGAGCACGCAGTCCTTGCCGGAGATGCAAAGATAAATATTTGTTTGGATCAGCCCTGTCGGGAACGTTAAAATTTCCATAGTCTAAAAATCGGCGTTCCCGCACATCACTGTTTTTTTATCTCCACCTTGTCGTTGCCCGGCTTGATAAACGGCAATCCCGGCTCGTCACTGTGGGAACGTCTGAAAAGATAGCGGTTGATGCCCTGCATCGAAATGCCGCCCTGTTCGGGGCTGGGCAAAAGCAATTCCGTCGAAAACGCCTTTGTTTGGCGATATTGCTCGAGCATTTTTTTCGCAAAACTTTCATTGACCCGGATCTCCGTTTGGCGATTGTTTTCCCAAGTGCCGCCGACAGCGCTCTGCTTCCGTTCAAAACGCTTGTCGTTCCCGCCAAAAATCTTTTGCAAAAACGAAGGGCTTTCGGGAACGCCGTCAAAACGTTTTTGTCCGAGTGAGGAAAATTTGGAATGCCATTGGTCAAAACTGATGATTTTGTCGTAATTTTCGTTGCTTTCCAATGCGAATTCGCGGTCAAAGGATTCGGCGTTCCCGCCGAGACTTTCGTTCATTTTCGTATAATTTTTCAATGACGCGGTCCCGTCAACGCTTTCGCTGTGATGAATGCCGCTCCCGGACAGGAAAAACGGCAGGTCGCGCCCGTCTTCCGTTTTGAGCGGCTCTATCATGTTTGCCGACGGGTCGAGCATGATTTCCCCCGTGTCTTCCGCCGTCGCCCAAAGTTCCCCCTGGGATTTTTTTGCGGCTTCTTCGGCGAGGCGTTTCCGTTCCTGCGCAGCAAATTCCAACTGCTTTTTGCGAATCTCGCGCGTCGCCACCCAGGGAGATGACAATTTTTTACGGGAACGCGGTTTTGTGTCCGGTTCCGGCGTTCCCGCGACAGTTTCCGGCTCTCCGCCCAAATCGACAATCGGCAAATCCAACGCGCCCGCATTGACGGCGGGAACGTCCGCATCGTTGACGCCGAGTTCCTCCAAAGCTGCGCCGCCAGCCATCGGGTCAAGGTTAAAATCTTCTCCCAACAGCGAATCGTCCAATCCAGCCGTTGACGACTGCAACTGCCGCAAATCGACATTGGAGGTGCTGAAAACAATGTTCCCGTGAGCGTCGTATTGCACCTCCTTGCGCTTTTCGACACCGCCGCCTTCCACAATGATGCGATAGCCGCCGACACTCGCGTTTTTCATAAATTTGCCCGCAAACGCCGTTCCCGCAAAACTCGCAAAAAGAGACGCGGCAACAAACAGAATGACAGATTTTGAATACATCAAATCAAGGGGGAACACATTCTATTAAAACGACAAAAAGCCCAAAACGAAAGCAAAAAACGACGAACCCCGCCCTGTTCGACGCTATAACAATTTCTTGAAACCCTCCCGCACATCAAGTAGAATGACGAGACACCCCACACTTTTTTCTAATCTAAACAAAACTAAAATTATGGCTGTAAAATTTTATAAACCGGAAAATCAAGTTCCTCTCGAAATGCACAAGGTGCGCATGGTGCAAAAAATCGCCCTGCTCCCCATTGAAGAGCGTTTAAAGAAGATTCAAGAAGCCGGGAACAACACTTTTCTCCTCCAAAACCGGGACATCTACCTGGACATGCTCACGGATTCCGGCGTCAATGCGATGACGGATTTGCAAATGGCGGCCTCTATGCGGGCTGACGATTCCTACGCGGGTTCTGAAACCTTTAACCGCGTCAAAGCCGCCGTCAAAGAAGTCTTCGGCACCGACAACGTCCTCCCCGCACACCAGGGCAGAGCCTGCGAAAACATTCTGGCGTCAGCCCTCGTAAAACCGGGGCAAACGACATTGATGAACTTTCACTTCACCACGACAAAAGCCCACATCACACGCGTCGGCGGCACCGTCGAGGAACTGATTGCAGAAAAAGGCCTCCTGCCGCAAAGCGACGATCCGTTCAAAGGCGATTTTGACATCCCCAAACTTAAAAGGACAATTGAGGAACGCGGGGCGGAAAATATTGCCTTTGTCCGTGTCGAAGCGGGAACAAACCTCATCGGCGGCCAGCCCGTTTCCCTCGAAAACATGCTCGCCGTCACCGATGTCTGCCACGACAACAACATTGTCAGCATCCTCGACGCCTCGTTGCTCCAAGACAATATCTATTTTATGAAAACGCGGGAGGCGCGCTGCAAGTTTATGGAGATTAAAGAAATCTACCATCTGCTCGCCGACCATTTCGACATCATTTATTTCTCCGCCCGCAAACTGGGCTTTGCCAAGGGCGGCATCATCACCAGCAAAAATCCGAAATACACAAAGATGATGATGGAATACGTCCCGCTCTATGAAGGCTTTCTCACCTACGGCGGCATCGACGTCCGCACGATGGAGGCGATGGCGCAAGGCCTTTACGAAAGCCTCGACATGGAATACATCAACCAGGGGCCCGAATTCATCAACTATCTGGCGAACGAACTTCACGAATACGGCGTTCCCGTGATTCTTCCCGCCGGCGGACTCGGCTGCCACCTCGATGCCGGCGCCTTCGTCCCGGATATGCCGCACAACAAATATCCCGCAGGTGCTGTCGCCGCAGCCCTCTACATCGCGGGCGGAATCCGCGGCATGGAGCGCGGCACCCTCTCCGAACAGCGCAATCCCGACGGGAGCGAACCTTATGCGGAACTCGAACTCGTCCGACTCGCCGTCCCGAGACGCGTCTATACGCTTTCGCAACTCAAATACACCGCCGACAGAGTCAAATGGCTTTGGGACAACAGAAACCTGATCGGCGGACTCAATTGGGTGGAAGAGCCCTCCGTCCTCCGATTCTTTTTCGGAAGACTCAAAGAGGAAGACTATTGGCAGGAAAAACTCGCTGAAAAATTCCGCAAGGATTTCGGCGACAGCCTCTAAGAAATTCCAATATAAAAAAAAGGCGTTCCCGTAAAAATCCGCGGGAACGCCTTTTTTGTTTGCCCGTTCCCGCCGTTGCCGCGGGAACGGAAATTTTTAAGCCTCTTTATCTTTTTTTGCCGAAGCGATCACTTCGTCGATCGAACCTTTCATATAGAAATGCTGTTCGGCGATATCGTCCACTTCTCCCTTGAGGATGGTGTCGAGCGAACGCACGGTGTCGGCGACAGAACAATAGGCGCCGTTCATACCTGTGAACTGCTCGGCAACGTGGAACGGCTGCGACAAAAACTTCTGGATTTTACGAGCGCGCGAAACCGTAAGCTTGTCTTCGTCGGAAAGCTCATCCATGCCCAAAATCGCGATGATGTCCTGCAAATCCTTATATTTTTGCAAAACCGCCTGCACGGCGCGCGCGACGCGGAAATGGTCTTCGCCGACAATTTGCGGCGTGAGTGCCTGCGAAGTCGAAGCGAGCGGATCGACAGCGGGATAAATGGCGAGCTCGGCGATTTTGCGGTCGAGAACAATCGTGGAGTCCAAGTGCGCGAAGGTGTTTGCCGGCGCAGGGTCGGTCAAGTCGTCCGCGGGAACGTAAACAGCTTGGAACGAGGTGATCGAACCTTTTTTTGTCGAAGTGATGCGCTCCTGCAAATTGCCCATTTCCGTCGCCAATGTCGGCTGATAACCGACAGCCGAAGACGAACGCCCGAGCAACGCGGACACTTCGGAGCCTGCTTGAGAAAAGCGGAAAATATTGTCGATGAAGAGCAGAACGTCCTGATTTTTTTCATCGCGAAAATACTCCGTCATCGCAAGCGCTGTCAGCGCGACACGCATACGCGCTCCCGGCGGCTCGTTCATCTGACCATAGACGAGCGCGACCTTGGATTTGGACAAATCCTTCGTGTCGATCACGCCCGACTCGCACATTTCGCGATAAAGGTCGTTGCCTTCGCGGGAACGTTCGCCGACGCCCGCAAAAACAGAATAGCCGCCGTGAGCTTTCGCAATGTTATTGATGAGCTCCATGATCAAGACGGTTTTGCCGACGCCCGCGCCACCAAACGCTCCAACCTTGCCGCCCTTCACAAACGGACAAATCAAGTCGATGACCTTGATGCCCGTTTCGAGCAGCTCCGCACCGGTGCTCTGTTCGACCAGCGGCGGCGGATTGCGGTGAATCGGATAATATTTTTCACAGGCGACATCGCCCTTGCCGTCCACAGGCGTTCCCGTCACATTAAAAATGCGTCCCAAAACACCTTCGCCGACAGGCGCCTGAATCGGCTTCCCCGTATCGGCAACCGGCATACCGCGCACGAGACCGTCGGTCGTGCTCATCGCAACCGCGCGAACAAGCCCCGCCCCAAGGTGCTGCTGCACTTCGAGCACCAGCCGCGTCGGCACATCGTTGAGCGTGTAGTTCACCTCCAACGCATTGTAAATCTCGGGAATGGCTTTTTCATCAAACTGCGCGTCCACGACCGCGCCGATAATCTGTGTAATCGTTCCTGTGTTCATAAATTTAAGATTGTATTATTGTTTTCAAACCGTAATTCCTACGCTCTATTTTAAAAGTTTCAAATTTAACTTATCCAAAGCAAATGCAATAAACCTTCTCATTCGAAAGTGCCGGGGACTGCTGCCGCACAAAATTTAAGACTTCTTCAACTTATTTGTTTGCACTTGCGGAGGCGGCGAGTTCGTTGATTTCGTTCGTAATCGCGGCCTGGCGCGCCTTGTTGTATTCGAGCGAAAGCGAATCGACGAGGTTTTTCGCGTTGTCGGTCGCGGCCTTCATGGCGACCATACGCGCGGACTGCTCGGACGCCTTCGCCTCAAGAAGCGCCTGATAGAGGAGCTGTTTGAAAAACAGCGCCGGAAGCCCTTTAAAAATTTCCTTTGCCGACGGAGAAAACTGCATCTCCCGATCGTCCTCAATCAACGGAGCGTTGTCCGCACCCGACATTTTTTCTTTTTGCGCGTTAAATTTTTCCTCAAAATGATCCAACGGCAACAGCGAATAAAGCGCCGGCTTTTGAATCATCGTATTATAAAACTGAGAAATCACGATTTCGACCGTGTCAATTTTCCCCTCGAGAAACTCTTTCATCAAAAATTCTCCGACGGGACGCACCTCAGAAAAATCCACACGGTCCGACACCGTAAATTCCGCGACCAGATCACGCCGCATCCGCGCCGCATTTTGTGCCGCTTTTTTGCCGACAACATAAAAACGCGCCGGCGTTCCCGCTGGGATTTCCTTATTCACAAATCGGAACAAATTGGAATTGAGCCCGCCGCAAAGCCCCTTGTCTGTCGCAACGAGCAAAATTCCGCGGGTCTTGACCTCACGAGCCATCAACAAAGGATGTTTTCCCATATCAAGATCCGCCGTTGACTGCCCGCGCAACGCCGTCGCCAAAATCCTTGACAGCAAATTCGCGTAGGGGCGACCCGCCATCGCCGACTCTTGCGCCCGCTTCATTTTAGAAGACGCGACCAACTGCATCGCGCGTGTAATTTGCCCGGTGTTTGTCACCGAACGAATGCGATTTTTGATTTCTCGTAAACCTTTGGCCATAGTTGTTTTCCTTATATGTTTGTTTCTGCACGGAAGAAAATACCGTTACGAAAACAGTGTTTTCATTGGTCTTCTTCTTTCTCAAGGACGCGCTTAATCCAAGGCGGAGCCATTTCAGAACGCGGCTTTATCCCTTCCGGAATTTCATAAGCAAAAACCGTCACCCCTTCGGACAGATTGTTAAACAGATTTTCAAAAAACGTAGGCTCTTCGCCCAAATCTTCAGGCGTTAATTCTGAGCCGTTCGAAGCATTTTCCACAGGGGGGAAACCGTCCGACGCGAGGACATACAAACATCTCGGGATCGGACGGGGGGACATATCGTCTACACCTTCCCACGATAAGAAGCCGCCATGGGGATATTTTTTCGTCGTTAAGAAAATCACAGGATTTCTCAAATCGAGACCAAGGCGGGCATATGGTGTTTGGCAAGAGTCCTCGAAAGGAAACGTCCACACGCCAGACTCATCCTGCTTTGCCAAACAAAAATCCCACACCGGGAAGTTTATGGTTCCGGCAATGGAAAACGTTAGCAAGGCTTCATCTCGTCCGTCTCCGTCAAGATCTTGGAAAATACAAAGGATTCTCTCGCTTTTATCAAAGTAAGAGACATGTTCGACAAAACGATTCAAAAGCGAGGTCTCCGTAATAGTTTGCTCACTTTTCTTTACATGCACTATCGGGACGACAACATCGTCCCCGCGAGCAAACATCCCCAACAGAGTGTGAGCAGCGACGGATACATTACCCTGCAGTCCGAAGATCCCGCAAAGCAAACACAATAAAATTCTTCTGGCAAACTTAATTCGGATCCTATTCATCATAAGCTGTTGTCCCCGCCGATAAAATCTTACAAACCTTAGCTCCATATCCAGTTTGATTGTCCTTAAATACCCACACCCCGTTCTCAATCTTCCACGGGAAACCATAACTTCCATACAAAGGACAACCTCCTGCTCCGTTGTAAAGAACGATTGTCGTTAGATCGATCACATTTATCACATATCCGTTCAGTTCGTATGTCTCAGGCATTTCAATCCACGCGTTCCCGTAAAACGACTTCGCTGCATTTTTTCGCAAACTGAACTCTTCGCCTTTTTTACTTCTTAAGACAGGAAGCATTGATGCAATGTTCACCTGCCAATTGTAAACCTCCGCTGTCGTGATCGTCCGCCCTTGACCTCTCCCGTCAATCTGAGAAATTCCCCACCCGTCAGGAGAACCATAATTAGGCTTCCCTAAATAATTATTATTGCCCTCACGCGAATTAAATTGATTGTAGATTGTATTGCTTGCCAGAGTCTCTTTCACCGCAATTGCCCACGCATACGGAAACTCATTGCCTACAGTCTCATCAATGTACGCGCGAACAACAGAGTCCATAGGATTTCTCCCGCGTACCTTAAATTCTATCTTGGGGAAAACCAAAAACGAAACATCTTCCTGCGAAACCAAGTTCGTCACTGTCAGCGTGAATTTTCCGCCAATACACTCTTCTGTCGTAATATCGACTGATGACACCTCTAAATTCTCAAATCTTTTGTCCCGATCATCAGTGGTGTTCCGCTCTCTTCGCTCGGAACGAATGCTTAATGAAAGAGACCAATTTTTCAAACTCGAACATTTAAGTCTCGCAACCAAATTCGCTGCTTCCGGTTGCCCTGTAATCCACGCAATCTCACCGTCAGCAATTATTCTTTCCGAATACGATGTTTCGTTATCAGAATTTCCAACGATTCCCTCCGGATAATTAGTTTGCACAACCTCAATTTCGACCTTTTCGAGAACAGGATCTATTCCGACAAGCGGTCCACGAGTTCCCGTCCCTGTCGGAATAAATGCGATAGAAATAGCTCGAGGTTCCGACAGTTCAAAAAACATCCCAAAATTTTCCGCGCCTTCTGATGGTTCAATAACATTCGCCTCAAATACTCCCAAATTAACAATCCCTGAAGAATCTGCTATTTGGACATTGTATTCATTTTCTGCCGGATTTCCTGTCGTATCCTCCGCCCACCGCCCTCGAGCAGACCATTTCAGATAGTAAACACCTGCCTCAAGTGTGCCGCTGAATGTGTATTTCAGTCCCGTGCTTCCTCTGCGTGCCAACAAATCAACATAACCTTGTCCCCAAACTTCAATTTCCGACCCTGAAACTGAAGTCCACCCGTTATTTCCTACACCATATGTTATACTAACAGCATTGCCACCAAAGGCATTGTTATGTTGCATTCTCTGCGTCGCCGAAACAGAAACGGGCGGCAATAAATTTGGATTTGAAATGGTCGTCATCGATCTTTTTTTTCTGTCGATTGTTAAATTTTAGTCGATATAGGCGGAACGCCACTGCTCGCAAGCGGTCTTGATTTTTGCTTCGAGGGTGTCGTCGAGCTTGGCTTTCGTTTTGATTTCAGCCAGAACATCTTGCGCGACGGTTTCAAGGAAGGTCTGCAACGCGAGGGAAGCTGCGAGCGTTTTTTCCTTCGCGATGTCCGCGAAGAAATTGTGCTGTGCCGCCCAAATCAACGCGATTTGCGACGCCACCGGTTTCGGCTCGCCGGGACCTTGTTTGAAAAGTTCGACAAAGCGGTCTCCCTTTTCCAAAATCGCCTTCGTCGCCTCGTCGAGATCGCTCCCGAACTGCGCAAACGCCGCCATTTCCCGATATTGCGCCAACTCGCCCTTGACTTTTCCCGCCACCTGCTTAAACGCCTTGATTTGCGCCGAAGACCCGACGCGGGAAACCGACAAGCCGACAGAAATCGCCGGGCGCACGCCCTGATTGAACAAGTCTGTTTGTAAAAAGATCTGACCGTCCGTAATCGAAATCACGTTTGTCGGAATATAGGCAGAAACGTCGCCCGCCTGCGTCTCGATGATCGGCAACGCCGTCAACGAGCCCTTGCCCGTCAAACGCGCCGCGCGTTCGAGCAGACGCGAGTGCAAATAAAAAACGTCGCCCGGATAGGCTTCGCGACCGGAGGGACGTTTCAAGATCAAAGAAATCTGACGATAGGCTGCCGCATGTTTTGACAAATCGTCATAAACGACGAGTGCGTCCATACCGTTTTCCATAAACCATTCGCCCATGGCCGCTCCCGCGAACGGAGCATACATTTGATTGGCGGCGTTTTCTGACGCGCCCGCGACAATGACAATCGTATATTTGAGCGCATTCGCTTTTTCAAGCGTCGCGATCAGGCGCGCGATGCTCGAATTTTTTTGTCCGATCGCCACATAAATGGAATAAACGGGACGAAAATCCTTGTCCCCGCTCGCAAAGCCCTCCTCGTTGATTCGAGCCTGGTTGATGATCGTGTCCGTCGCGATTGTCGTCTTGCCCGTCGAACGGTCGCCGATAATCAATTCGCGCTGTCCGCGACCGATGGGGATCATCGCGTCAATCGGCATAATACCCGTTTGCAAAGCCTGATTGACCGGCTCGCGCGGCATAATGCCCGGGGCGATTTTCTCAATCGGCGCCCGCTCCGTCGTCGCGATCGGGCCCTTGCCGTCAAGAGGATTGCCCAAAGTGTCCACAACACGACCCAACAACGCCATGCCGACGGGAACGCTCAAAAGCCTGCCCGTCGTCTTGCAGGTCATCCCCTCTTTCAAAGAAGAAATATCACCCATGACAACACAGCCGACCGTATCCTGCTCCAAATTGAGCGCCACGCCTTCAAGACCGTTCTCAAACGCAAGCATCTCGTTCATCATCACTTTTGACAGACCGTCAATTTTGGCGACTCCGTCCGCCAACTCAATAATCGTGCCAACATTCGCTTTTTCGGGGCTCACATCAAGACTGGCGATCGCCGACCGTATATCTTCAAGAATCTGATTCATAATTAAAAGGGGATTTTACTTAGAATATTCTAATAATTCGCGTCGGAAACCGCAAGAAATAAGCGTTCCCGACAAAAACGGCAAACCCCGGAACAAGCCGAAACCCCAGAGCGAAAAATCAATTTCCCGCAATGGGAGACAGATCCCGTCAGCGAGCCGCCCAAAACTCCCGTTTGCGAATCACTCTGGCGGGATTTCCCGCTACAACCGTCCACGGCTCCACATTTTTTGTAACAACAGAACATGCGCCCACAACCGCACCGTCCCCAATCATAACCCCAGGAAGAATCGTCGCTCCCGTAGCGATCCAAACGCAAGATCCTATTTTTACCGGCTTTTTGACAAGATGAAATTCCTCTGAAAAAATGTCATGCGTTCCCGTCAAAATCCTCACATCGTCCCCAATGCAAGTTTTGGAACCGATGCTTATCTGTTCCAACGCATAAACCCAAGTATTTTCCCCAATCGACGACCGCTCGCCAATTTTAATTCTCCAAGGATAATCAAGCCTACATGTTCGAGAGAGCCCGCATTTTGCAGAGATCCCCCCCCCCCGCAAGGCGTGCAAAAGCAATTCGCAGCCTATGCATAAACCACAACGTGCAAAAAAATGACAATTTTTGAACCACCGCCCAAATTCGCTGTTTCACTTTTTCGCCCCTGGGCATCTCGTTCGTCTGAACAGGATTATATTTTTCAATACGATTCATAGTAATTATTTCATTTTGCGAGGAGGGTGCTCACGTTGTCATTATAAGCGATTTCAACAGGCAAGTCACGCGAAGACTCACAACTTATCGTCTTTGTGACAAAATAATTTCCCACAGTCGCCCGAAGATTCGTTCCCGTGAGGTAATTGTAGGCAAACTCGACGTTCTTGTTATTCTTTTTTATCTCTTTAAATTCTATTATTTCTGTAATGTTATCTGTTTTTTTTCATTTGCGTCGGTTTTAATATCCAAATTAGACAACTTATATATGGAATAAAACATTAGACACATCCCGATGTTAAAAAATAATTCAGAGTATCTTGGCAATGCCCAATCTATATAAAAGTCATAATCAAAAAAGCTTATTACAGATATGATCAATACAATAAAATACAATATACTTACAACAACCTTTATCGGGTATGTTATATATAGATTTTCACGCAGCCAAAGAAAACAGATTATTATATATAATGAATCAACAATTAAAGCTTCTATAAATTGTACTTGAATATGTAGCCCCGGAAAAAATGAAAATTTTATCCAATTCCACACACCAACCATAAAAAATAAAAGTCCAAAAATAATCGGAAATTTACTTCGACAAACAATCCAGCCTAAGATAGAGATTGCAGGAATCGTTATAGACTCTACTGCATAATGAAAATATTTGATGCAATTATTTACATCACTTTTTAATAAACTCCAAAATTCATACGGAATCAAGGCGAAAGATAATCCAAAAAAACATGAAAAAGACAAGATTCCTAAAAGTAAAATTATGGATAATTTTTTCACCTGTTTCATATTTTTAATCATCAGAAAATAGAAATTATCCCCTTGTGCGTATAATCGCCTGGGGCCGCGCCTTTATGCCTCTTTACAATAGTTAACGGACTTTCCATTTTATTGGTTTTCGATATGGCGGGGTTGCCGGGAACTTCATTCAGTATCCTCAAAAACAGTCCCCAAGTCAAGCACTCCGTTCCCGCGGGGCTTAGGAAAACTGCGCGAGTACCTGGGCGATGTCCCCGGCTTGCGTGAATGCCGTTACCGCCGCGATATGTTTCACGCCGATTTTTCGCAAGGCGGGAACATGTTGCGCCTTGATCCCGCCCATGACGGAAAAAGGAATTTTAATTTTCGGGATCAATCTTTCGAGTTCTGTTTGTCCGACTGCCGGATATTGGACTTCTTTTGTTTGCGTTTCAAAAATCGGCCCGATGTTCAGGTAATCGCAATCTTGCGCTTGTGCGTCGGCGATCTCCGCCTCGTTGTGAGTCGAGACTCCCAAGATCAGTTGTGGCGCAAGAGCTCGCGCTGCGGCGACGGGCAAATCTTCCTGGCCGAGATGAACGCCGTCGGCGTTTGCCGCCAAAGCGATATCCACATGATCGTCGATAATAATCAGCGCGCCAAACTCATCCGCTATCGTCCGACAGGCGCGTGCGTATGCCAAAAAATCCCGCGCCGGCATCCGTTTTTCCCGCAACTGCACAATCCCCGCTCCCGCCGCGAGAATCTGCCGGACGGTTTCTATGACTTCGCGGGAACAGAATTCCGAACTGACAACAGGATAAACGAGTGTTTTTTGAAAGGCGGCGAGGCGTTCCCGCCGGGATTTTTTAAGGACGTTTGGCATAACGATTGGCTAAAAACGAACAGACGAAAATCTGCAACTGGTGATAAAACATAATGGGCAGGACAAGCAGCCCCAAATTGATATCGCCGGCGAGTGCGGCACTCCCGAAAACGATTTTTGCAATCGGGATCCCGCTCGCCAATGTTTTTTTGGAACCGCAAAAAACCGTCGTGATCGCGTCCTCGACCTTAAAGTGCAGCAAGCGGGCGGCCACCGACGAAATCGCCAGTGCCAGAGCCAGAACGACCGCGGCGCCGGCAAAGGTTTCCAACAAGACAATCCAGCCGTGTTCCCGCCAAAGTCCCGACTCCACAGCGTCCGAAAACGACGAAAAAACAATCAGCAAAATCACCGCACTGTCAAAAAGATTGATAAACGGCTTGATCGCGGGAACGTGTTTTTTGAAAAAAATCCGCGCCGCCTGCCCCAGGGCAAAGGGGAAAAAGAGCAGCAAAAACAAATATAAAACCGTCTCCCCCAAGGGCAAAGTCTCTCCCGTCGTCGTTGCAAAAATACTCAGCAGGAGCGGCGTTACAAAAATTCCTATCAGATTGGAAAAACTCGCGTTAAAAATCGCTGCGGGAACGTTCCCGCGGGCAATAGCCACCATCGCAACGCTCGAAGAAATCGTGCTCGGCAAAGCGCCCAAAAAATAAAATCCCAAAATCAATCCCGCCGGGAAAAGCGTTCCCACCACCGCGCAAAACGGCAGCATCATTAGCGGGAACACGACAAAAGTCATCAGCTGCACCACAAGATGAACCCGCCACGACAAGAGCCCGTTTTTCAAATTTTCAACCGACAAAGTGATCCCGTGAAAAAAGAAAACCAAGGAAATGCCGATATTCGCCAAATCGTTGGCATGCAAAAAACCGTCGTGGCAACCCGCCTGCGGGAACGCCGTCGCCAGCAAAACCGCAGCGATCATCCCCAGCAAAAACCACTGTTTTTTTAAAAATGTCCGCAAAATGAGCATCTGATTCATTTTAAAATCCACAGCGCGTTCCCGCAAGAATCCGTTCCCGACAGGATTTCAGACGACAAAAAAACGCGCGTTCCCGAAAGCCGTTCCCGCGCGTTCAAAATTTACCGATGCCCTATTAAAACGCGAATCTGACGCCGACGGTGATGACGGCATAATTGACTTTTTCCGTCTCCACTGTCGCTCCCGCGACTTTAAAGTCATTTTCCGCCGTCGTTCCCATCCAGCGTCCGCTCGCCGTCAGGCTCCAACGATCCGTCAAACGGGTATCGACGCGCAGATAGGCGCCGTAAAAAACGCCAATGTCCGAATCCGTCTTATCGACATCCCAAGGGACGCCGCCGACATTGCCCTTTGACTCCAATCGCGCGCTGCGCACATCCACACCGCCCATCAAGCCGGCAGTCAAATGAACCGTCTCCGTCAGATTAAACTGCAAACCGACCTGCAAGCCGCCAAAAACATCCGCCTGGGAAAATTTGTCACCGCGATAAGTCGTTGCCGTCAGTTCGTCTTCCTCCTCCGAACCGCCGCCAATCGACAGAATGCCGGCGAGATCCAACGAAAGCAGATCCGAATCGAGATCCACCGTCGTTCCCGCCGTGCTCCAAAAACCGCCGATCGAAACTTTCTTGAAACCTTTGATGATGTTTGCATCCGCGGCACCGCCAAAGCCTTCCATCGTCACATAAAAATCTTTATCGGCGGCAGCCGAGCAAAGCGTTCCCGCAGCGCAGGCAAGCGCTGACAATGTCAAAAGAATTTTTTTCATAGTCACAACAAATCTAATGGGGTTAACTGCGTCCGGAGCGCCTCTCCGCCCGCAACATTATTTTAGGCACGACAAAAAGAGCTTGTCAAATTGGCGCGAGAACCGAGCCGGCATAAAAAAATCGTTCCCGCGAGCCTGAACTTGGCGGGAACGATTTCAAACCCGGGAACGGCGTTCCCGTCAGCGGCGACGGCGGCGCGTTCCCGCCAATGCCAACGCCAGCGTTCCCGCCCAAAGCCCAAAAAGCGACGGCTCGGGAATCATCGACCAGCCCATGAGCGACATCAGTCCGATCTCCGCCTCCGTCGGCGAACGGTGCGAGACTCCGTTGACGAGCGCGTATTGCATCAAGGCATCCGGATCGCTCTCGGCGTCGATATGCGAAAAACTGCTACCTTCAATATAGGACGCAGGATTGTAAACCCACAAATCCGTGCCGTCCAAAAGAATTTTTTCACCCAAGGCGACGACGGGAGCGTTATCGCTTGCCTCCGCTTTTTCGACCAAAGTTTGCGCATCGCCCTCTTTTCTCAACAAACTGTCAAACGCCGTATAAAGGACCGTTTCTCCGTCTGCCATAAAAGTGCAGTCCGATTGCAGATTGGAAGAAAATCCGATGCCGTGACCCAATTCGTGCGTGAGCACACTTTGAAAATCATAAAGCTCGCTCCATCCCGAAAACGGTGTCACACCATAATAAAACTTATCGACATAATCGTAGTTGCAAAAAATCTGGACGTCATAGGAGCCGGTCTCAGAGCCTGTATTGCTTACACCGTCGCGCCAGATTTTTTCCGCTAAAGTCGAAACCTGCTGGAAGCCTGCCTCCAGCCGATACGACATCGGCGATCCCGCATAAGCCAAGGCTCCGCTACCGCTTTCCCAAAAGACTCCGACGGTCAGCGTGCGGCCGGGCGTATTGAGAATAAGATTGTCCCAAGTGGTCAACGAACGCACGACGGCGTCAATCTGCGTCTGCGTCCATGTGGCGACCGAACCGCCCGCCAAGGTGTTAAAACCGTTTTCGCCCTCGTCTTGAAAAAAACATTTGAACGTATCGCCAATCACAACGACCTGCTCTGCCAGAAGTCCCGCGGGAACACAAAACGCAAATGCGGACGCCGCAATCAAAAGTTTTTTAAAATTCATAAGTATGTTAATTCTACCTATGAACGGTAACGGATGCAATTTTTTATCTTATACCACGAGCGCGTTCCCGTCCCGCCCTACAAAGTTTTAGGCTCCGCGGGAACGGAATCGGACTGCTTGTTTTTGGCGGCGATATAAAGTTGCGAAACAAGCAGGCGGTTGAGGCTGTTTATCCATTCCGGCACTTTCCGGTGAATCGTTGTTTTCGTCTGCTCCAAATTGACGGATTCAGGCACGTCCGGGATCAATTTTCCGGATTCCGCTATCCGATAGCACACACGCATATAGTGCGCGCGAACGGAAAAACCGACTTGAATCCATGTATTGCCGGGATCGCGGTTTTCCACACGCCACTGGGAGAGCCAATATCTGTGTTTCCCCACGTCGTTCGCCCCGTTTATCGTTTCTTCAACAATGTCCAAAACCTCCGCATTCGTCAATCCTTTGGGGATATCGACGGGAAGAACGCCTTTGACGCGGTTGTGAATTTCCGGGCCTCTTAAAACGCGCGTGATTCCAGCCGTTTTTTTAAACCTGCACCCGGCGACGGGAACGACGACAAGCGCCGTCAGCAACAATGAAAAAATAATAAAGCTTAATTTTTTTATCGATTTAAGGGTCGCCATGCAAAACATTTTAAAACTCCGGCGGCGTTCCCGCAATAAATCGGCACACAAAACAAACAAATAAAAAACGCGCGGAGCTTTTTTACTCCGCGCGCGATTGCGTTCCCGTCTTGAGAACCGGATTTTATTTTTTAAGTTTTTGAATGACCAGCTTTGCGACTTTTTCTCCGGAGAGAAGCATACCGCCAAAAATCGGTCCCATGCGATAACCGCCCATAATGTTGTTGGCGCACATGCCGCAGGCAAAAAGTCCCGGATAGTATTCGCGAGTGTTTTCGATAGTCGAGGGTTCACCTTCCGCGACCCACATCGGTCTTTCGCCGATAATGCCGCCGGTCGGGGTTTCGAGCTTGATTTGAGCTTTTTTTACCGCCAGCTGGACGATTTCACAGGGGTGCCCGGTGCCGTCGATAACGCAAGAGGCGACGACCGTAAGCGGATCGACGTGCATACCGAGGCGTTCGACAGGCGTCCAGTTGATCACCAGACCTCCGATGGCGTCGTTTTTGAAAATAACATCCTCGACACTGACGGAGTTAAAGATCTTGGCGCCGGCTTTGATTGCGTTGTAAATCAGTCCGGAAGCCATTTCAACGGAATCGAGAATGTGGTAGCCGCTCGCCCCTTCGACAGGCTTGTGGGCGATGCCGGCTTCGTCGAGCAGATGGAACGCGCTTTCTTGGACAACGACTTCGTTAAAAAGCATTCCGCCGCCCCATGTGCCGCCGCCGGGAGCAAGTTTACGTTCAAAAATCGCCACTTTGAGTCCGGCTTCCGCCAATTTGCGTGCCGCCACGAGCGCCGAAGGCCCGCCGCCGACAATTGCCACATCCAGCACAAGACTTTCGAGCAGTTTTTTGCTAAAATTCTGCACGATGGCCGCGCTGATCGCATTCTCTGTAGGTAATGTTTCCATAAGTTTGTTTTTAGTTTTATGATTAAGAAAAAAGAATTCTATTGTTTTTTACTCAGTTCGTCAATATCCGGATAGTCGCCCTCTTCGCGATTGCCCATAAAGCGATTTCGAAGATCTTTGTAATAAGAAATCAGATTGATCAACAAAAAATAGAAGACTCCGAGGCAAATCCCGCAGTCGGCTACATTAAAACTCGGCCAATGCATATCGATGAGCGGGAGTTTGAAATCCAAAAAATCGATGACAAAACCGTGAAAAATCCTATCGACAAGATTTCCGATAATCCCGCCGCAGAGCAAACCCATCGGCAACTGGACCTCCTTTTTTTTGATCTCAAGCGTGCGGCGAAAATAAAAAAACATGCCGAGGCAGCCGATCGCGAAGAGGCTCAACAAGAATCGTTGTCCCGAAAACATCGACCATGCGGCGCCATAATTGCGAACATGGACAATATTAAAAAAACCGGGAATGACGACTAACGGATCGTGTCCGTAGCCGTCACCGAATGTCGGGAAATCTAATGTCAGCGCAATCAGACACTTGCTGAACTGATCTAAGACCAAGACCGAAAATAAACTTTTCCAAAAAAGCGAATACGCGCGGGAACGACAAAACGCCGACACCGCAAACTCGAGTATCTTTGAAAAAATCAACATCGATTAAAGATTGTCGATATCGCTGCTGTCCAATTTGTCAGAAGACGGCGCGTTCGAATCGTCATCGTCGTCTCTCTGGGTCGGACGATCGCCATCGTCCATAATGTCCGTAATCGTCGTCTCAGAGACCTTGCGACGCGCCATCTGCGCCTCTTCTTTTTCAACCTTGCGCTGCTCTGCCGCGCCACGGCGGGCGTAGGGAACTTTTTTGAGACGTTCCATCGAAATCGGCTTGCCGGTCACTTCGTCGATCCCGTATTTGCCGTTGCGCATACGTTCGATCGCCGCGTAGATTTCGCTCAAGATACGCTTAACGCTCTCGATGCGAACAATAGCGACATCGCGGTCAAAAGCCTCCGTGTGCGTGTCCGCGGTATGATCGCCAAGTGCAGCAAAATCACCCGTTTCCTCCTTGGACTCACGAACATTGAGCTTGGCATTATAATCATCGAGCATTTTTTGATTTTCGTCGCGCAACTTCAAAAGTTCCTCGTAAAGATGAATCCATTTTTTAGGAATCATCTTCATCTCATCCTCCGCCGCCGTCGCCGAAAACGGATCGAAACCGCCGAACAGATCCTTGACCGAAGCCGGACCGACCGCCTTGTCGCTCTTTTTTGCCTTGGGCAAAGTCAACAAAACAGTAATCTTGTCATGGCGCACCGGCTCGACAGAAATCTCCTCAGGATTATAACGCTTAAAAACCTGCGGTCCCACCAAATCAAGCAAAATCTGCAACTCGCGCAAAGAATATGCATAACGGGAACACATTTTTAAAGTCTCATTACTCGACCTGACATCGCGCGGAACGGCAATCTCCTCTTTTTGCGCGGGAACGGGAGACTTCACTGCCGCCTTTTTCGCGGGAACGGAAGGCTTCGCCGCCACTTTCTTCGCGGGAACGGAAGGCTTTACCGCCGCCTTCTTCGCGGGAACGGAAGGCTTTACCGCCGCCTTTTTCGCGGGAATGGAAGGCTTCGCCGACGCTTTCTTCGCAGGAACGGAAGGCTTCGCCGACGTTTTCTTCGCGGGAACGGAAGGCTTCGCTGCCGCCTTCTTCGCGGGAACGGAAGGCTTCGCCGCCACTTTCTTCACGGGAGCGGAAGGCTTCGCCGCCGCTTTCTTCGCGGGAACGGAAGGCTTCGCCGCCGTTTTCTTCGCGGGAACGGAAGGCTTTACCGCCGCCTTTTTCGCGGGAACGGAAGGCTTTACTGCCGCTTTCTTCACAAAAACGATTTTTTTTGCAGGCTTTTTATTTTTTGCCATAGTAAAAATGATTATACGATTTTACGCGTTAAATTTCAGATCCGGATATTTTTCCTTGAGGGCTTCGAAACAGCGCGGCGAGACGGCGCCAAAATCGCCGGCTTCGACAAGTTCGGGAACCCAGCGCCAGGAGCGTGGGCATTTTTTGTAGCCCAAACTTGCGGCTGTAACGGCATCGACGGTCAAAGGCGTTCCCGCGGGAGCGTCTTTAAGGGTGACACCCGAAACGTTAAACGTCTCCTCAAGGAGCGACTCGTATTTTTTAAGCAGCGCGAAGGTTTCGTCTGCGGGATCAGCGCTGATGGAGACAACGGCTTCGAGCGGCTGTCCGATCACTTTTGCGTCGCGGAGCTCCTGGAGTTTGAGATTGATCGCGTCGCGCGCTTTGAGAAGGGCGTCAAACTCGCGAACCTCCTCTGTGAACGCGAGTTCTGGCGCGAGAACCGGCCACGGCTGGAGCAAAATGGAGTTTTCTGTATATTCGCTCTTTGCCGTAAAATAGCCCCATGCTTCATCTGTTGTGAACGGAAGCATCGGCGCGAGCATTTTCAGATAGGCGCTAAAAATGAGGTGGATTGCCGTCTGGGAGGAGCGGCGTTCCCGCGAGCTCGCGGCGAGAGTATAGAGGCGATCCTTCAACAGGTTGTGATAAGTCGCCGAAAGCGTCTCCACTGTAAACGCGTCGATTGCGGCATAAGCTTTATGAAACTCGTAGTTTTCATAATTTTTTGTGACTTCTGCCAAGAGCGCATAAAATTTGCCGACAGCCCATTTGTCAATCGCGGTCAATTCCGCCACGGGAACGGCGTCCTTGGCGGGATCAAAATCGTAGAGATTGGACAACTGGTAACGGATCGTGTTGCGGATATTGCGGTATTGTGTCGCCGTCGCGTCAAAAATCCCGTCGGAAATCGGAATGTCGCCCTGGTAATTTTCAGACGCGATCCAAAGACGCACGATGTCCGCACCGTATTTTGAAACATAACCGTCCGCCGTTTGAGGTTTGCCGTCGGATTTTGAAATTTTTTGACGAGTTCCTTCATTGACGACAAAACCGTGTGTGATCACTTTTTTATAGGGTGCTCCGCCAAAATTGATGACAGATGTCCACAGGGAAGACTGGAACCAGCCGCGGTGCTGGTCGCTGCCTTCGAGGTAGAGATCCGCCGGGAACGCCAAATCGGGATTGCGCTTCAAGACGGCAGCGTTTGACGAACCCGAATCGATCCAAACGTCCAAAGTGTCCGTTCCCGCGACGAGTTTGTCCGGGCTCGGCCAATTGGCGGGCAACGCAACGCCCTCGAGGAGTTCTGCCGGGGATTTTTCAAACCAAATATCCGTTCCCGCGACGGCGATTTTGTCCGCCAAGGCGCGAATGACATCGGCATCGAGGAAGGCTTCGCCTGTCGCCACATGATAAAATACGGGAATCGGGACGCCCCAGGAGCGTTGGCGGGAAATACACCAGTCGGGACGACCTTCGACGGCGGCGCGGATACGGTTTTCACCGTTGGCGGGCAGCCAGGAGACTTCAGAAATTTTTGCGAGGGCCTTTTGACGCAATTCGTCCTTGTCGAGCGCGACAAACCACTGGTCCATCGCACGAAAGATCACGGGAGTCTTGGAGCGCCAGCAATGGGGATAGCTGTGAACGATTTTGCCGGTTTTCAAAAGGCGGCCGCTTTTTTCGAGCAACGCCAGCACGCCGCTGTTTGCGGGGCATTTGCCGTTGACATCGAGAACAGAAAGTCCGACAAGCTCCGGCGGGACTTGGCCGTCGTCCGCATAGACACCTTCATCGTTGACGGGGCAATAAATATCGATCCCGTAGCGCAGACAGGTCTGATAGTCCTCCATACCGTGACCGCCAGCCGTATGGACACAGCCCGTTCCGCTGTCGGCGGTAATGTAGTCGGCGCAAACAACAGGAGACAGCCGTTTGCAGAACGGGTGCTCCGTCTTGATGCCTTCCAGCTCTTTGCCCGAATATTTTTTGCCCTTGGCGGCGCCGGCAAGTTCGCAGTCGGCGATAAATTTGTCCGCGAGCGCGGAGGCCACGATGTAGGTTTTGCCGTTATGGAGAATTTCGCAGTATTCAAAATCCGGGTGCAGCGCGATCGCCATATTGGCGGGAATCGTCCACGGCGTCGTTGTCCAAATCACAAAATTACGAGCGCTTTCCGCGGGAACGCCCGTCTCCGGGAACGCGACCCAAATCGATGTCGATGTATGATCCTTGTATTCGATTTCCGCCTCGGCAAGCGCCGTCTTGCACGGGATCGACCAGTAAACGGGACGTTTGCTGCGATAAATCAAGCCCTGCCCGACCATATTGGCAAATGTGCGGACAATATCGGCTTCATAGGCGGGATTTTTAGTTTTGTATTCCGCCGCCCAATCCGCCAAAATGCCGAGACGGCGAAACTGGCGACGCTGCTTTTCAATAAAGCTCTCCGAAAAATCCGCACAAGCACGACGGACTTCGAGCGCCGAAAGCGCTTTTTCCTTAGCGTGAAGTTCCTTCATCACCTTGTGCTCGATCGGCAGGCCGTGGCAGTCCCAGCCGGGAACATAAGGCACACGATAGCCGTTCATCGTCTTATAGCGCATGATGATGTCCTTCAAAAGTTTGTTGAGCGCCGTGCCGATATGGACATCGCCGTTCGTAAAAGGCGGACCGTCATGCAAAATAAAGGACTTGCCCGTCGCCTTATTCAAATCCTGAAGGCGGTGATACAGATCTGTTTTTTCCCAAAACGCAATGCGCTCGGGCTCACGCTGGGTCAAACGAGCCTGCATCGGGAAATCCGTCACGGGGAGATTTAATGTGTCCTTAAATTTGATAGCCATATCTTTTTAAAAATTGATGCAACAATTATGGCACCCTTTTGGCGTTCCCGCGAGTATAAAAGCGCGTTCCCGCGGCAAATTCCCCCGCACCTGAAAAATTGTTCCCGCCAAACAAAAAACGCGTTCCCGTAAAATCCTGCGGGAACGCGTTTCGCTTTTGTCCGGTGCGGACGTTTAGAGCGGCATATTGCCGTGTTTTTTGGGCGGACGGGTGCCGCGCTTGTTCAAGGTATTGCGGAGAGCGAGCGCGAGTGTCGCACGCGTTTTTGCCGGCTCGATGACATCATCGACAATACCTTGCGCCGCCGCACGATAAGGCGAGGCGAACTGCGCCGCATAGTCTCGCGCATGGGCGGATTTTTGCGCTGCGGATGCCGCGGCGGCGATTTTGGCCGCCTCCTCTTCGGATTTGCCGTCGGCGATTGCTGCCGCCTTGGCTTTTTCTCCGGCGGCGAGAATATCTTTCTTGAAAATGATATTTGCCGCGCCGTCAGGTCCCATAACGGCGATTTCCGCCATCGGCCAGGCGTAAACCGCGTCCGCGCCCAAATGTTTGGAACACATGGCGATATAGGCGCCGCCGTAGGCTTTTCGCAAAATCAATGTGATTTTTGGAACGGTGCAAGCCGAATAGGCGTGCAGCATTTTGGCGCCGTGACGAATAATCCCGCCGCGTTCCTGCGCCTTGCCCGGCATAAATCCGGGAACGTCCACCAATGTGACCAGCGGGATCGAAAATGCGTTGCAAAAACGGATAAAGCGCGCGCACTTGTCGGCGGCGTCGATATCGAGCACGCCGGCTTTTTGCATCGGCTGGTTAGCGACGATACCGCAGACGATGCCTTGCAGGCGCGCAAAACCGATGACGGCATTTTTAGCAAAGTCCGCCATCACTTCAAAAAACGAATCTTCATCGAAAACACGCTCGATGATTTTTTTGATGTTGAGCGGCGAAAAAGAATCTTCCGGGATCAGTTTTTCAAGTCCGTAATCCTCGATCATCGTGATGTCCGTCTCAATGCGATGCGGGGGATTGGACATATTGTTGGACGGCAGGTAGGACAAGAGCTTGTGGGCGATGCGCAGGGCGTCGGCGTCATCTTCGGCAACAAAATGAATATTGCCGCTGATCGATGCGTGCGCGGCGGCTCCGCCGACTTCGTCCATCGTGCAGTTTTCCCCCGTGACCGCCTTGATGACTTCCGGCCCTGTGATAAACATCTGCGCGTTGGACTTTTTCATGATGATAAAGTCAGTCAGCGCCGGCGAATAGGCTGCACCGCCTGCGCAGGGACCGGCGATAATGGAAATTTGCGGGATAACGCCGCTCGCCTGGACATTGCGATAAAAAATATCGCCGAAGCCCTTGAGTGCCATTTCGCCTTCAGGGATACGTGCGCCTCCGGAATCGTTGATGCCGACAATCGGCATGCCGTTGGCGAGAGCGTATTCTTGAAGACGGGCGATTTTTTGTGCGTGCGCATGACCGAGCGAACCGCCTTGAACCGTAAAATCCTGGGCGAAAACGGCAACCGGGCGGCCGTCAATATTGCCGATCCCGGTCACAACGCCGTCGCAGGGCAAATCCTTGCCGTCCATGCCGAAATCGCGGCACTGGTGCTTGACGTGCATGCCCAACTCCATAAAAGTTCCGGGCTCCACCAACGCATTGATGCGTTCCCGCGCCGACATCAAACCTTTAGCGCGTCGTGCGGCGAGTTTTTCGGCGCCTCCGCCCATTTTTACGGCGGCGCAACGCGCACGCAAATCTTCAATCGCTTCTTTATTTGCCATAATTTTTAAAATTAATCAGAGTTAATTTTCTAAATAAAATTGTATCGTTCCGTTCAATATTTGTAAATTCATTTTAAGATTTTCAAATAGGCTTCCGCGAAGCGCCTGCCGATTTCCAATTGGGCGTTCCCGTCATAGTGGACGCCCAAATTGTCGCCGGACTTGATTTTGGGCAAATCCCGCGTCGGGACGAAGATAAAAATCTTCTTGTTCGCCCCCACTATTTTTTTCAACTCCTCCACGGAAGTCGTTCCCGCGAAACTTGCGTCCTTGCCCCAAAAACTTGCCGGCTCGCCGACGACCGCCTTCATTTGGGCGCTTTCCACCCGCAATCCGGGAACGTTTATCTTTGACAGGTCTTTTTTGAGCGTTTCAAAAAATGTCTTGAAACGCGTTCCCGCGGCGGGGATTTCCTCGCCTTTGTTGGATTCGCCCTGCAAATAAAGCAGCGCCGCCACCTCAACTTTGTCAAAACCCAGCGCCGGCAACGCCGCCAGCGACTCTCTTGCCGCCACCATCAGATTGACATAAGCCAAGCCGTCCGGCGAAACCCATTCCCCGTTCCCGCCGCCGTCGCGCGAAGCCTTCAAAATCCCGGTCGAAGACGGCTTGAATCTCGTTGCCGCCCGTGCCTGCAAGGTTTGTGCGAATCCGTATTCCGGGCCCATGACGATCTGGGATTCTTTTTGCGGTTCGATTTTACCCCAGGATTTTGAGGGCGTTCCCGTGCAGTAAGCGCCAAAATTTTTGTGCCAAAACAGCAATTTCGGCTCCGGCTTCATTTTCTCGGGATCGGCAAAATTCCCCTTGATCGCTCCCAGGGAATTGCTCTGCCCCGTCAAAATGAAAAGTGTGAATGTCTTTGCATTGAGCGTTCCCGCGAATGCCAAAAGCCCCAAAAACAGCAGGTTTAAAATTTTCATACTACGCCACAAACTGACCTTGCGCACAGAGCGTCTCGTCGCAAGAAACCGTGAACGCCAATGACGTCGGGGATTTTTTGAGGCTCAAGTGTATCGTTTGCCCTGGGCGGACGAAAGATTTGAATTTTAATTGTGACATTTTTGAAAATGTCGCGGGAACGCCAAGGTGTTCCCGCGCGATCTGGGCAACAAAATGCAATTGGGTGACTCCGGGCAGAAGTTTAAAGTCCGGGAAATGCCCTTCGAAGCAAAGATCGTTTTGCGCCAAAACGCAGTCGCAGTCCAGGCTGTCGCCGTCGATTTTCAGATTTTTTACAGTCGGGGAAAGCATATCGTTTTACTCAAAAAGTTTTTCGATGTCTTTGGCGAGGATTTTGCTTTGTTCGTTGCGCGGGATCGCGGGAACATAACGCCATTTTTTGGGCAGGACTGTCGCGGGAACGATTTTCAGCAGTTCCTCTTTAAGTTTCGCCGTCAGCGTTTTTTCATCCATTTGCGTTCCCGCGGGCGTTTTGACGACGACGGCGCCCAGCACGATGCGGCCGATTTTGTTGGGGATCAATGTCAGGAAAATTTCCTGAACCCACGGTGTCTTTTGCAAATGTTCTTCCAGCTCCGGCAAGGAAACGCGTGTGTCTTCCACCTTGATCAGCCGGTTCATCCGTCCGAGCAGTTTAAAGCGGTTTTCATCAATCAGTTCGACGGCGTCGCCCATGACCATACTGTCCATTTTGCAGAGCAGAGAGGAGCGGACGACCAGTGCTCCGTCATCGTTGCGCGCGATCGAACCCGGCTCCCAAGCGGTCCAAAGCTCGTCCTTGGCCTGTTGGCGCCAGGCAATTCCGCCCGTCTCCGTCGTCCCATAGACTTCGATGGCCGCAATACCGGTTTTTTCATAAAGCGCCATCGCCGTCGGTCTGTCCAGCAAACTCGCGCTCGAAAGCACGACGCAGTTTTCCGCGGGAACGCCCAAATGCAACGACGCGTCATCCCGCGCCCATCGCGACAAAAACGCCGGGCTCGACACAAACCAAAACGCATTGTCCTTTTGGGCGTAGGCCGACAACTCCTCAGGGAACTCCACCAATTGCGAAACGATCGTGTTCCCGCGCGACAACGGCAAAATGAACGCGTAAAGCATCCCGTAAAGATGATACGCGCGAACGCTCGCCAAAATATGTTTGGTTTTGATTTCCGGCAAAAATGAATGCAGACGCAAAACCTCGTCTTCGATGTTTGCCCAAGAGCGCTCGATCATTTTTGGCGTTCCCGTGGAGCCGGAGGAGAAAAAGTAGATCGGCAGCGAGCGGTCGATTTCCTGCAAATGTTCCCGCGCCGAATAATCTTCCGGCGCGATATCAAAATCCAAAAGCGTTCCCGTCGTCGTTGTCAAAAAAATCACGTTCCCGCTCAGGCTTTTTTCCGTCTCGGACTGAAGATTGTGCGGCAGGACGATTTCCTTGCCCGCATGCAGGGCAGCAAAAAATCCCAACGCGAAAAGGGCATTGTCCTCACTGTGGACCACGGCGCGCGGTTCCGGGCGCAAGCGCAGCAGCTCCGCGTAATAGGCGACGCATTGGCGAAACCGTGCGCACGAGATCGTTCGGTCGCCCCAAATGAAGGCGTTCCCGCGCGCCGAATAATCAGGCATCGCCAACAGTTGTGACGGCGGCACAAAACCTGCAGCCTTTGCGGCGACACCGCGCTTATAAAAACGACGAAACAACGCTTCTCCCATAAACAATCCTCCCATAACTATATAAGAAATCACACAATTCCAAGCCGCCCAAACAATCCACGGCTCAAAAGCGCTCCACAGGCTCACTGCAAAATTGACGACAAAAAATCCAATCCAGACCCAATTTAATTTCCGACAATACGGGATCGCGTCCTCGTTGAAATCTTTGTCGATCACGCGGGCAAACTGCTCGATCAGTGTCGGCGGGAACAATTGCGAGATTAAAAATTGAAGCCCGACGACAAAGGTCACAAAAAGCGGATAAATTTTGACAAAATGCGGATTTCTGAAAAAAACGGACGCCGCCAGGACCAATGCCAGGACCACAAAAAAAACGATTGTCCGTTTACGAAAACGCATCAATTGGGCTTATCAAAACTTAGTCGAAAAAGAAATGCCGTTCCCGCAGAAAGCGAGCGATTCGCGGGAACGCCCGTTTTTATTTTTTTACTAATTTTTGGGCGATCGCGAATCTTGCGATCGCTTCCAGGCGTTCGAGTTCGGCGGGATCGATCTGATGTTGCTTGCGCGCCGCTTCGAGGGCTTCTCGGGCTCTCTCCTCCGCATTTTCGACAGATTTGAGATCGATGGATTTTTCGTTGATCGCCGCCTCGACAAGCATGCTCACGGAATCGGCGATCACGCGCACATAACCCTTGTCAACGGCGAGCCGTTCCGTCTGCGAAGCTTTTTTGACGAGCACTTCTCCCGGGATCGTTTCCGCCGTCAAAGGGACGTGCATCGGCAAAACCTCAATTTCCCCGGTAGATGTCGGCAAAACGACCGAATCGCAGTCTTGGGAACGGAACACAACTCCTGTCGGCGTAACAATCTCAAAATTCATAACTTCTTCTCCGCTTTGATTTATTCTTTTGCCGCCTGCGCCGCGACGCCCGAGACCAAGTCCGGCTTCAATGTCGGGAAAAGGATGCATTCGCGAATATTGGACGCGCCGGTGAGCAGCATGACCAGGCGGTCGATGCCGATGCCCATTCCTCCCGCCGGCGGCATACCGTGTTCCATCGCCAGGAGAAAGTCCTGATCGATGTTTTGTTTTTCCTCGCCCGCCTGCAACTCGAACATTTGCCGTTGGGTGACGGGATCGTTTTGTTCCGAATACGCCGGCGCGATTTCCTGCCCGTTGATGCAAAGTTCGAAAACATCGATCACCGAGGGGTCTTCCGCGTTAATTTTTGCGAGCGGGCACATTTCTTTGAGAATATGCGTCACAAAAGTCGGCTGAATGAGGTTGGGCTCGATAAGTTTGTCGTAAACTTCCTTGGTGACTTCAAAATCTTCCCAGTCCTCGAGCGGTTGCGGGACCATCAAATCCTTGTTTTTCAAGTCCGTTCCCGCGGCGGCGGCTTCCGCCTGAGCCTTGGAGCGAATCTCGTCGGCAAGCCGTTTGCACTCGGCGATCTTTGTCGCCTTGTCGAGTTCGAACCAGTCCTGTCTGCCCGTGCGCTCGCGGATTAGATCCTTGAAATCCACAACCCGCCAGTCGCCGCCAAGGTCAATCTGTGTGCCGTCATAACGCGTAATTGTCGTCGAGCCGATCACGGTGTGGCAGAGATGCTGGACCAAAGAACGGATCAACTCCATCATACCTTTGTAGTCCGAATACGCCTGGTAAATCTCAATCAGGGTGAATTCCGGATTGTGTCGGCGGTCCATACCCTCGTTTCTAAAAACGCGTCCGATCTCAAAAACACGGTCAATCCCGCCGATCAGACAGCGCTTCAAATAAAGCTCCAACGCGATTCGCAAATAAAATTCACAATCGAGCGCATTGAAATGCGTTGCGAACGGACGCGCCGCCGCACCGCCGGCAATCGGATTCAAAACCGGCGTTTCCACTTCCTGAAAATCCCGCGACCACAAAAATTTGCGAATCTCCTGAATGATCTGCGAACGCTGGCGCAGACGGAGCGCCGAGTCCGGATTGGCGACCAGATCCAAGTAGCGCTGGCGCAAAACCTGCTCTTCGTCGGTGATCCCGTGAAATTTTTCCGGCAACGGGCGCAAAGCCTTCGACACCAGTTCATAAGCGCGGGCGCGCACCGTCACCTCGCCCGTCTTGGTCACAAAAAGCTCCCCGCGAACACCGACAAAATCGCCGATATCGAGCATTTTTTTGAAATGCGTATTATAGCGTTCTTCGCCGACGATGTCGCGCGTCACGTAAATTTGCAAAATGCCGTCCCGGTCGAGAATCTTGATAAAACTCGCTTTGCCCATCACGCGAAACGCGACGATGCGTCCCGCCACGGAGACTTCCTCCGTTGATGACGGCACCTCGTGAATGTCCGTTCCCGCCGCCTTTGCCGCATCGATGGCCGGCTGCATCAGCGCCACGCATTGTTTGGATGTGTGAGTCTGCTGCCAGTTGGCACGAAAAGGATCCGTTCCCGCCGCACGCAAAGTCTCCAATTTTTGTTTACGCACCGCAACAAGATCGTGTGAAATATCGGCAAGTGATTGTGATTGCATAATAGACCATTATAAATTGGCGATCCCGAATTGACAAACAGCAAATCCCCGTTCCCGCGACAAAAAATTGCGTTCCCGCAAGGCGATACTCGCGGGAACGGCAAAAACCGGAAGCGGCAAAAGCGCTATTTTTTACGCCGGCGGCGCGTTCCCGCCAATGCCAGCGCCAGCGTTCCCGCGAGCCAGCCGAACGCCGAAGGCTCCGGAATCGTCAGCGCCTCCGGTGCGTAAGCAGCCCCCAGTTCAAAAGAAACGGCCGCCAACTCGCAATCGGCAAACTGACTGGAGCCGATGTCGCCGAACAACAAGGTGTTCTTGTAAGTGGAAACACCGCCAACCGCGCCCAGGCCTTCACCGATCAACTGGTCGCCGAGCCAGATGTAAAAACCGCTCGAAACACCGCGCTCGCTCCCGTCAATCCAGGCGATTGTAAAATCGTTAAAATCATCGGTGAACGAAACGGACTCATACGGATCACCGACGGCGGTCCCGTAAAGCAATGTCGTATTCCAATAAACGCCGTTTTCGCGAAGATAAAAAAGTCCCGCTTCCGCGCCGTTGCCGACAATAATGCCAAACTGATTGTTTTGGTTGTTTCGCTCGGTCATTTTGACAGAAAACGACAAGGTCAGTTCCTGCGCAACGCTCAAATCGCTCCAAACCAAACGCGTGTCAAAACCGCCGGCGGCGGCTGTATTGAAAACCAAATTTCCCGCTGCGTTTGTCGTGATGCCGGAGGCAGCGGTCGTAAAGGTTTTTTCCACGCCCGCAATGCTCGTCTTGATCGTCGGCTTGCTGGCAGAAGCCGAGCCAAAATTGAGCTGTGAAGACAAATTGGCTGCCGCACGGCGTTCCAAGCCCACCGTCCGCTGTCCGACGCCCAAAGCGCGTGCAATGTTGCCGGCGAGGATCAGTTCACCCTGCGCCTGCGGGTGAAGCGAATCATAAGTGTGAACGCCGTTTGTCGGGTTGAAACCCGTTGTGATGTCGTGATAGACGACTGTCGAAGTCGCCGTGTTCCAAGCGCCGCTTTCGACGGTCGATTTCAAAAGCGCGTTGTATTCGCCCGGAGCCGTTCCCGGATTGAGACCGTTGCTCCAACTGCCCTGCCCGGACGGCAAAAGGGAAAACATATGGACCGTGACGTTCGCATTTTTTGCCTGGAGCACCTCGACGATCGCCTTTTGGTTCGCCAGCAAATTGTTAAAATCCCGATGATCGTTGTTGCGGGACAAATCGTTGATCCCGATCAAAACCGTTGCCGTATCCGGCAGCGCGGAATAATAGGTGTCGATCCAATCCGACAAACCCTTGCCGGTCGTTGTCGTGCCACTCGGGAACGTGCTCCCGTTGCGTCCGTCTGTCGTTCCCGTCGTGATCCACGGCGCGTCCCAACCGAAATGCCCCTCGTTCGTGTTGTCGAAAGTCTCCCCGCGATAATTGGTAACCAGCGCCGAAGAAGTCGCACCGCCAAAATAATTTTTCATCGAACCCACAGGATTGTAGGCGACATCGTTGTCCACAAAATTTTTCCAAAGCGAATAGCGATAGGAAACGGCATGTGTGCCGTCTGACTGGGTTATCGAATCACCGATAAAAACAATGTTGCCCAAATCCGTTCCCGTCGCGGGAACACAGGGAAGAAGAGCGGCGGCAGCAAAAAGCAATGCAATTTTTTTCATAAAGGAGAAATAATATTTTTTATAAAATCGAGAATCGGGGTCTTAAAAGAGAATTTAATTTATAAATAGCAAAAACACAACAAAATAAAAAAATCGTTCCCGCGAGACGAAGCTCACGGGAACGGGGAAAATGGCGGGAACGCCGCTTATTCGACGATCCGGACACCGCCCTTGTCCGCGGACGCGACCATTTTGGCATAGGCGCGGAGGGCTTTTGAAATCTCGCGTTTGCGGTGGTGCGGCGTAAACGCGTCCTTGCCGCGTGCTTCCTCCTGGCTGCGGCGGGAACGCAATTCTTCGTCGCTGACGACGGCGCGAATGCTTCGTGCGGGAATATCAATCTCAATCACATCGTTGTCGCGCAACAATGCGATATTGCCGCCTGCCGCCGCTTCGGGCGAGCAGTGCCCGATCGAAAGTCCCGATGTGCCGCCGGAAAAACGGCCGTCGGTGATCAGGGCGCAAAGTTCGCCGAGATGTCGGGATTTGATGTAGGATGTCGGATAGAGCATTTCCTGCATGCCGGGACCGCCGCGAGGGCCTTCGTAATTGATGACGACGACATCGCCGGGACCGACTTTTCCGCCGAGAATACCTTCGCAAGCCTCCTCCTGGCTTTCAAAAACGCGGGCGGTCCCTTTAAACTTGAAGACTTTTTCGGAAACGCCCGCCGTCTTGACGATGCAGCCGTCGGCGGCGATATTGCCGAAAAGCACCGCCAATCCGCCGTCACGTACATAAGCGTGTTCGCAGTCTCGGATGCAACCTTCAGCGCGATCGGTGTCCAAACGGTCATAGCGGCAAGCCTGGCCCGCCATTTCGACGGTGCGCGTTCCCGCGGGAGCGGCGTGAGCGCGTTCGATCGCTTCCGCCGTGACCGCCGGCGAGAGAATGTCGTTTTGGGCGATGGCTTCGCCGAGTGTCAGCCCGTCGGCGCGGCGCGTGGTGCCGTCCACCAGACCTTCTTTGGCGAGACAGCCCATAATCGACAAGATGCCGCCGGCGCGATTGACGTCCTCGATATGATATTTTTTTGTATTGGGCGCAACCTTGCAAATCACGGGAACGCGACGCGAGAGGAAATCGATGTCCTTCATCGTAAAATCAACACCTGCCTCTTGGGCGATGGCGAGCAGGTGCAGTACGGTGTTGGTCGAGCCGCCCATGGCGATGTCGAGCGTCATGGCGTTGAGGAACGCGGCGCGCGTGCCGATCTGACGCGGGAGCACCGAAGCGTCGCCGTGTTCGTAATACGCATAAGCCATCTCGACAATGCGCTTTGCGGCTTTTTCAAAAAGTTTGCGGCGCTCGGCATGTGTCGAGAGCACCGTGCCGTTGCCGGGCAAGGCAAATCCGAGCACTTCATTGAGACAGTTCATCGAGTTGGCGGTAAACATGCCCGAGCATGAACCGCAGGTCGGACAGGCGAATTTTTCAAGTTGCGAAAGCTTTTCATCCGCATACGCTTCATCCGCGCCCTTGACCATCACATCGATCAGATCGTTTTTCTCGCCGTCAAAATCGCCCGCCTCCATCGGTCCTCCGGATACAAAAATTGCGGGGATGTTGAGCCGCATCGCCGCCATCAACATGCCGGGAGTGATTTTGTCGCAGTTGGAAATGCAGACAATCGCATCGACGCGGTGCGCGTTGACCATGTATTCCACCGAATCCGCGATCAAGTCGCGCGACGGGAGCGAATAAAGCATGCCGTTGTGTCCCATCGCGATGCCGTCGTCGATCGCGATCGTGTTAAACTCCGCCGCGAAACAGCCTTGCGCCTCGATCATCGCCTTCATCTCCTGCCCGATCTTGTGCAGATGCGTGTGTCCGGGGACAAATTGCGTGAACGAGTTGACGATGCCGATAATCGGCTTGCCGAACTGCTCTTCCTTCATGCCGTTGGCGCGCCACAATGCGCGAGCGCCCGCCATGCGGCGACCTTCCGTGCTCAAAGAACTCCGTAATTTCATAATGGGATAAATATAACACATTTTTTTGGCAGCCGCGAACGACGTTCCCGCAAAAGCCGTTCCCACGAGCTTTTTCAATTAACATCGTTCCCGCGAGCCCTTATAATATAAAATATGGAAGGAACACAAAGCCCCGAAAACCGTTCCCGCGGGAACGCCGTTAAAACAAGCGCGTATTTTTACGGTTTTTTAACGGTCGTCTGCGCTTTGATTTCTCTCAACTATTTTCCGATGCTCGGCATTGATTTTTCGGACGAAGGCTGGATTTTCGCCCTTTGTTCGATGTTCGGGCATTTTTGGATGCTCGCGCTTTTTGCCTGGCTGCTTTTGGCGTTCCCGCTGGCGCTGCTCGTTCCCGCGCGACGAAAAATTTTAGCGGGGCTTTCAATCGTCGTCGGGATTTTTGCAATGACATTGCTCACGGCGGACACGATTGTTTTCGGGATCTACCGTTTTCATATTTACAATCCTTTTGTGCTCGATTTGCTGTTGGGCGGCGACGCCGGCGGCATTTTTGTTTTCTCCGCGGGGCAATATGCTCTCGCGTCCGGACTTTTTGCGCTGATTGTCGCGGGAACGGCGTTTTTGTGGTTTTTGGCATCCAAGGCGGGGAAATATCGCTGCCTGCCGCTTTGCGTCTATGCCGGATTTTCCTTTTTGTTTTTGTTGTCGGCGAATTTTATGCACGCCTATTATTCCGCCGTCAACAGCCGCTCGGTTTCGCGGATTGCTGAAGTCTATCCGTTTTATTTTCCGCTGACCGCCAATCGTTTTTTGATCAATCGCGGCTGGGTCGATCCCGAAAAAGTCCGGGAGAAGGTCAAAGTCCAGGCGGGCGGCACCTTTTTCTATCCGCAACATCCGCTCGCGGGAACGCCGTCGGGCAAAAACATTCTTTTTATCTTAATCGATTCTTGGAACATCCGTTCCTTCAAGCCGGAAGTGATGCCCACGATTTGCGATTTTGCCCGAAATGCGCAAGTTTTTGAGGAGCATTACAGTGGCGATCACGGCACGCGCACCGGGGTCATTTCACTTTTTGCCGGCCTGCCCGGACTTTATTTCAATACGCTCCGCGGCACGGGAACGCCGGCTGCCCTCGTTGATTTTGCGACAAAAAACGATTACCGGCCGCGACTGCTCGCCACGGCGCGTCTCTCCAATCCGCCGTTTACACAAACCATCTTTTCCTGTGTTCCCGGCGATGCCATCTCCGACAGCTTTCACGATGACAAAAAAACTGTCGATGCCTGGCTTGACTGGACGCGGGAACGCGCACAAATCCCGGCGGAAAAACGCCGCCCGTTCTTCGGACTTGTCTTCTTGGACCAGTTGCACAACATGCATCTGCCCGACGACGCCCAAAAGATTTTCCCGAGCACCTGGGACGGCCCGCACTACGAGAGCCTTTCGGCGTCAACGGATGCTGAAAACTTTTTTAATCTCTACAAAAACAACGCTTTTTGGGTCGATCGGCAAGTCGCGCGCATTCTCAACGATTTGAAGGAGCGCGGCTGGCTTGAAGACACGATCGTCATCCTGACGGGCGACCACGGGCAGGAATTTAACGAGGAAGGCAACAACATTTACGGGCACGGCTCGATGTTCTCAACATATCAGCTGCATGTGCCGTTCATCCTCTTCGACGCGACGCTCCCGCCCAAACGCTATAATCATTGGAGCGCCCACTACGACGTTTCCGTCACGCTGCTGCAAAACTATTTTGACTGCAAAAATCCGCCGAGCGACTACTCTATCGGCAAAAACCTTTTTGATACGAGTTCCCGCCGCTGGCTTCTTGTCGGGCATCCTGAAAATTTTGCCGTGCTGGAAGAAGATCGCACCACTCATGTCAAATTTGACCGCTCCTATGTCATCTACGACCGGAACTCCCGCGAACTCAAAGACGCCCGCATCCGCGCCGACATTTTCCAAAAAGCGCTCAAAGAATCTCAACATTTTTACGAGAAACCTTAGCGTTCCCGCAAAAAATGCCACGAAAGCACGGGTGAAGTTCTTCGCCGATGTTCCTGACGGCGCCGTTTTTTTTAACTGAGAAAAGCGGCCGCCCCGCAAGGAACGACCGCTTGAGACACATATGGAAATATTGGCGGGAACGCGCTATTTCGTGTGCACGACGCGATCGCGCAACTCCGCGAGTTTCCCCTTGTTCCAGCGGGAAGTCGTTCCCACGAGATAGCCGGTAATCCGTTGGATCGTATCAATGTTCTTGCTCCCGCAAACACGGCAGACCGTATAATTTTGATCCGCGGTTTCGTCGCCGCAGTCCATACAGCGGTTGCGGGTGTGATTGACGGAGCCGTAGCCCATATTATACTTGTGCATCAGATCGACGACGGAGGAAATCGACTCCGGATTTTTTGTCGCGTCACCGTCAATCTCCACATAGAAGATGTGACCGCCGCGCGTAAGATCGTGATAGGGCGCCTCGATCATCGCCTTGTGTGAAGCCGAGCACTTGTAATAGACGGGAACGTGGTTTGAGTTAGTGTAGTATTCGCGATCGGTCACACCCGGGATCTTGCCGTATTTGGCGCGGTCGATGCGCGTAAAGCGTCCCGCCAGACCTTCAGCCGGAGTCGCGAGCACCGAGTAGTTGTGACGATAAAATTCGGAATAGCCGTTGGCGCGTTCCCGCATATGGGAAACGATTTTCAAACCGAGCTCCTGTGCGCCGGCGTCTTCACCATGGTGTTTGCCGACGAGCGCCACCAGACATTCTGCCAGGCCGATAAATCCGATGCCGAGCGTTCCCTGATTGATGACAGAAGCGATCGTGTCGTCGGGCTTGAGCGCGTCCGCGCCCGTCCAAAGATCCTTCATCACGAGCGGGAACTGTTTTGCGAGCGCGGTTTTTTGGAACTCGAAACGCTCGTGCAGCTGTTTTGCCGCAACATCAAGAACCGTGCTCAGACGCTCGAAGAAGCGCGTAATGCGAGCTTCGGGATCGCTAATGTCACGGCACTCGATCGCGAGACGGACCAAATTGATCGTCGTGAAAGAGATGTTCCCGCGACCGACAGAAGTTTTTTCACCGAAACGATTTTCAAACACGCGCGTGCGGCAGCCCATCGTCGCCGTCTCGTAAATATAGCGGCGCGGATCGGAAATCGACCATTTTTCATGCTGGTTGAATGTCGCGTCCAAATTGAGATAATTCGGGAAGAAGCGATGCGCCGACACCTTGCAGGAAAGCTGGTAGAGGTCATAGTTGCGGTCTGTCGGGAGATAGCTGACGCCCGATTTGGATTTCCAAATCTGAATCGGGAAAATCGCCGTCGAGCCGTTGCCGACACCGCGTTCGGTCGAGAGCAGGATTTCGCGGATGATGCAGCGTCCCTCCGCGGAAGTGTCCGTTCCGTAATTGATGGAGGAGAAGACGACCTGATTGCCGCCGCGGCTATGGATCGTGTTCATATTGTGAATGAAGGCTTCCATCGCCTGATGAACGCGCTCGACAGTGCGGTTGATCGCATGCTGGACCAAACGCTCCTCACCGCTCAACGCGCCCAAGGGCTTGACCAGATAGTCCGGAATCTCAATATTGTAAAGATGTGACAACGACTTGCTTTCGAGCGACTCGATCACCTTGATTTCCTCAATAAATGTCTTGCGAACATAGGGCGCCAGATAAAAGTCAAACGCCGGGATCGCCTGCCCGCCATGCATTTCGTTTTGCGCCGTTTCCATCGAAATACACGCGATGATCGCCGCCGTCTCAATGCGTTTTGCCGGACGGGACTCGCCGTGACCGGCAGAAAAACCGCCCTGCAAAATATGATCGAGCGGGTGCTGGACACAGGTCAACGATTTTGTCGGATAATAATCCTTGTCGTGAATGTGAATATACGCATTTTTCACCGCCTCGCGAACTTCCGGCGAAAGCAGATAGTCGTCAACAAAAGGTTTTGTCGATTCCGACGCGAATTTCATCATCATTCCCGCCGGAGTGTCGGCGTTCATATTCGCGTTCTCGCGGGTGACCTCCGTGGACTTTGCCTCAATGATCTCAAGGAACATATCGCGCGTCTTCGCCTTGCGCGCCACATTGCGCTGATCGCGATAAGCGATGTATTTGCGGGCGACGTCCTTGCGCTCGGATTTCATCAATTCGTTTTCAACCAAGTCCTGAATCGCCTCGACCGACATCGATTCGTCACCATGATAGGCGATGCGCTGTGCGATCTGCATCGCCAACGGCATATCTTCGCCGAGTTCCGTCTGCATCATCGCCTTTTGGATCGCAGCGGTAATTTTGTCCAAATGGAAGCCGACTTTCCGGCCGTCACGCTTTACAACTGTAAGTATCATTTTTTATAAGTATTAATTGGGTTTTTTAAAAATTTTTCGCTCTTTTTTTTCGAGAAACAAATTTCTGAAATCGAACGTAAATTCAAGAATGACAATTTTTTCAACGAGGTCAACAAAAACTTTTTCACAACGCCGGGAAGCCCATAAACACAGGATATTCGAGACTAAATAAAGAATTTTCAAATTTCAATTCGCACTGATTTTTTATTGATATAAATATATTTATATATTATAATATGTTTATATGTCACAACGGAGAAATGCTAAGGAACTTCCAAGCGAGGCGGAGGCGACTGCGCTTGCGATCAATGAATTTTTTGAGCAGTTGCGTTCTATTCGCAATGAAAAGGCTCTGCGTATTTTACTGACGCTCGACAATTTGGGTGAAGCCAATGTCAGTAAAATTGTTCGCCACACCCGGCTGTCCCAACCTGAGGTTTCCATGGCTCTCGCCAAACTGAAAGTTTCCGGCGCGGTCGAATTTCAGCGCGACGGCAGGCTGATCAATTATTGGATCGGCTCCCAATTTGTCAAAGAAGCTGTCTTAAGCCTGCGCCACCGCATTGATGTCCTGCTCGAGCGGGATGAAAATCCGCTGCGAAAGAACACTTGAAATTATGTTTCGGGAACACGGGAACGTGTTGTTTTGCTCCGGTGTCGCGTTCCCGATTTTGTCGCACTAATTTTCTTCCCCTTGCAAATGCCGGGCTTCGGATTTCAAGTCGTTTAAAAATACGGGGTTTGCAAATTCGTCAGCGAAAATTTGGATTGCGTCAATCAGCTCTCCGAACGCTTCATTCTCCGCCCTAAGTTCGCGCAAACGCGAATTGACTGCCGCCAAATCTTCGGGGCCGACGAAATCTCCTTTTTGGAATTTCCCGTTTATCTTTAAAAGATCTTGATTCAATTCTTCTATTTTCGGGAGCAATTCCTCAATTTTATCAACGGTGACCGTTTTGTTGAACGCATTGATTTTTTTTGCAAAATCGACAAAATCGACACTTTTGATTTCCCTGATTGAAGATTCAAGGATTTGGGAAATGCCGTTAATTTTTTTGCTGATTTTGTCCGCCTCTCCGCCGCCGATATAGTTGGAGAGTTCCAAGAGCGCCGTTTGAAGATTGAAACTTTTTATCGTCGGGAGCTCGGGAGGGATGTCCGTTCGCGGATTCAAAACCCACTGCGGGATCGATTTGGGGCGGAACAAGAGTTCGACCGCAAAAGACGACGCCGTCAATGAAGGGAGCACAACGCGGGCGCGCAGACCTTCCTGCACCATGGCGGCGATATAAAGCTCCTGCTCTTCCCTCGACATTTTATTTGACGGGAACGCAAAGCGCTCGCCGGCAAGGCTGGAATCTATCGTCAGCTCGACCCTCGCAAAATCGCGCGTTCCCGCCGGCGTTTTAACGTTTTCCAAACAAATCTCACGAATCTGCCCGATCTTGAATCCGTCAAAAAGCACATCTCCGCCAAGAGAAAGCCCTTCGGCGCCGCTCTCCAAATAGATGCAGAAATAATGACTGCGATAATATGCCGCCTCCCACCAGATCCATGTGGCGAAACCCGACAAAACAATCGTTCCCGCGACAACGAGGATGCCCAAAAGCCGATATTTCATCACCTCGGTAAAAAAATCAGACGCGGCGGAAATAATCTTGGCCATGGTTTTATTCTAAAAAAAACGCTTCCAAATTGCAAAACTGCATTTGAAAGCGCCTGAAATGGGTGCAGGGGATGGATTTGAACCAACGACCTTCAGGTTATGGGCCTGACGAGCTGACCAGACTGCTCCACCCTGCAATAATGTTGTTCTTAAATTATGCCTTTAAAACACAAAAAAATCAAGCAAAATATTTGCGGAGCGTCAAACGGTGAATCTTCGCATTGTGGCGGACATCGCACGGGAACGTTTTTTTATAGATAAAAAATCTTTCAATCGCCGCCGTAAAAGGCGTTCCCGCCGCCAAATCCCGCAATTCTTTTTTAAGCTTCGCCTCATCGACACTTTTCCGGGCAAACGGCTTGAGTTCCACGACAATGGCGGGAACGCCGTGATGTTCGATCAGAGCGGAGCGGGAAACAGCCGGATGCGTGTTGAAAATCGCCTCGCAGGATTCCGTATAAAACGTTCCCGCGGGAACGCGGACAAGCTCCGCCTTGCGACCCAAAAACCAAAGCCGGTTTTTTTCATCGATATACCCCAAATCGCCCATCCGGTGCCAGACCTTTCCGTCGCGATCTGTGATTTTTGCCAAGCGGGTCGCCGCTTCGTTGTTGTCATAAAGACGCGTTGTTGTCGGGCTGTTGACGCAGATTTCACCGACGGGGAAACCTCTGAATTTTTCCGCGGGAACGGGAAAATCATTTAATATTTCATTTGTCGCGGGAACGATTTTGACACCGACTTCGGGCAGGATCGTTCCCGTGCAAGTGCCGTATCCGCGCGTTGTCATCGCTCCCGTTTCTCCGAGCACCGTATCCGCCGTAATGTCCGCCACCGGCAAAGTCTCCGTCGCACCGTAGGGCGAATGGATTTCGGCGTTTGGCAAAACTCGTTTCAAAAGCGCCATTGTCGCCGGAGGGACTGCCGTTCCCGCGCAAAGAATCCGTTTTATCGTCGGCAAAACAATTTGGTGCGCCTCGCAATATTCCGCAATTTTGCGCCACAAAACCGGCGCGCCAAAAGAATTTGAAACCCTGTTTTCCTGAACGGCTTTGACAATCTTGGCGGGATCGAGCGTCGCCGGTTTTGCAGGATTCATCTCCGGAGTGACCGTCGTCATCCCGAACGCGGGATCAAAAAGCGAAAAAACCGGCAAAAGCGGCATATCGATTTCGCCGGGAACGATTTTATAAAAATTTTTAATTATTCGCTGCTGGGCGTCAAAAATTCCATGAGTGTAATGAACGCCTTTGGGTGCTCCCGTCGAGCCCGATGTAAAAAGAATCGCCGCCAGATCATTTTCACCAAGATCCGCAATCGTCATATCAAGCGAAGAGGATTCGCGTTCCCGCGCCACATTGCGGGAAAACTTTTTCGTTCCCGCCGTCACCGCGATTTTAACCGTCTTAAAAGCTCTGAAAAAAAGATGTCTGAAAATTTGAGCTGCGGGAACGCCGACAAGCGCTTCCGGACGCGTATTGGCGACGCAACGGCAAAAATGCCGAATCCCCATGCCGGGATCGATTGCGACAGGAACCGCCCCCAGGCGAAAAAGCGCGAAGGTGCAGCGAATCAAGTCCGGTCCCGGCCGCAACATCAAAAGCGTGCGCATGCCACGGGCGATCCCGCGGGAACGAAGCAAAGCCGCCGTCGCGGCAGTCTCGCGATCGATCTCCTCGAAATCTTGAAGAAAACGAGTGATATTACAGTTCATTAGGCGTTCATATCTTTCCAACGCTTGGCGAGTTGGGAAAAAATAATCAAAGCGATTGTCGAAACAACGCCGATGGCGGCAAACGGCAGCCAGACGGTCAGATTGGGCGAATAAACATCCCAAAGCAGATTTGTCGCCTCTTGCGAACTGCAATCGAGCAGTTTTTCAAGCGCCGGCATCGCCTCGTCACGCGCAATCCCAAGCGACATCTCGAGTTCTTCGACATTGTCCCAAAAAGGAATCCAAGAAATGCCGCGCTGCTCGGCGATATAGCGCAAAGCCAATGTGGCTTTTTCTCCAATAGCGCCATAAATCCAGCCCGCCAATTTTGCACCGACAAAAATGCCGACGCCGACCGGAATATTGATGTAGGCGAGATAAACGCCTTTTTTGTCCGGGGGAGCGATCTCTGACAGATATTGCGATTTTTTAGGTCCCGTAAACATTTCTCCCAACGAGAAAAAGAGAACACCCAAAAGAAAGAACCAGGCATTTTGCGTGTAACCGGCGACAACAACGCCGATCGTCGCCATAATCATCCCGAAAACCATCGCGTCGAGCGTCCGCATTTTTCGTGTAATCCAAGAAACTCCGACAACGCCGAGAATGATGAAGGTCGCATTGGCGCTAATCAGCACCGCCTGCGGCACACGCAGGGCTCCGGAAGGCGACTGTTCCACCAAAAACTGTGAAATCCCCGACGGCAAAAGCGCGTTAACCGTTCCCGCGACATTGTCGCTCGAAACCCAGTCTTCGAGGAAATTCGGCTGCAAATCCCAAAGTTGGAACATCATCAGCCAAAAACCGGACATTATCAAAATCCATGTCAGCAAACGTGGTTGAAAAATATCTCGCAACGCATTGAAAAGCACACGGCGGATTCCAAGTTCCTTTGACGCGCCCGACGGCGTATCTTTGAAGAACAGCAACGGCAGGAAATTTAACAGAATCATCAATGCGGAAACGATGAAGACAAGACGCCAGCGCTCGACGGAATTGGCTTCTCCGAACAGCTCCGGCTGAAAATTGCCCGACAAAAAGACAACGGGAATGTAATGCCCGATCAACGCGCCAATATTGACAACCCAATAAAAAACACCCCAGCCGAGCGAAGATTTTTCTTTTGGCAACGTATGCGAAAGCGCACCTTGAATACCGGGTTTAAAAAGCGAGGAGCCTGTCGCAAAAACCGTAATGCCGATAATAAAACCGATATAATTGCCGTTGACTCCTTCAAAATTTAACATTCCCGCAAGAGAATCCAAAAAAGAAAAATCGCGCAAAAACGCCATCAGCAAATAGCCGATCGACATCATTACGACGGAAATCACCATCATTTTTTTATAACCGTAGCGATCGGCGAATCCTCCCGTTATAATCGGCAAAAAACATTGGACGACCGCCCACCACGCATAAATCGTCCCCTTGGCGGCAGCCGTCAAATGGAGGCCGCCGGCATTGTCCGCCTGCATAATATAGATAGGCGCGACGACGCGCACGCTATTATAGGCGAGCCGCTCCATCATCTCAATAAAGTTGAGCTCAAAAAATGGCGCGAGCCACGATGAACTTTTTTTTGCGGGAACGCCGTTTTCCGTCTGCGAGATTTCCATAATATCGAGTCTAACAAATAATTTTAAAAGGAACGAGTTTTTAAACAACAAAAACAGGGCCAACCCAAACGGATTAACCCTGTTTTATTCTTGCGGGAACGATGCGATTAATAATCGCAAATGTTGATCGCGCCCCAGAACAACGAAATATTGTCGCCGGTAAAATCACGACGGCACCACAAATCTTCCGTGTTCAACGAAATTGTAGCCTCACGATCGATATGGCGATAAGAATCCGGATTGGTCTTAACGATACCCATCACATTGTGCGAAGACTCCGCACGAACAGACTTGCCGTGATAATTGGTGTCATAGCCCTGGCAACCGGCCAAAAATGCCGGAATCGCCAATGCTGAAAGAATGATAGCAATTTTACGAATCATAAAAACTAAAATTTAAGGGGGTTGTCAATGTCTCTATTAAACATTCTTTTGCCCTGTCCTGTCAAACCTTTTTTTCTAAAAATTTCCCGCGGGAACGCCAAGCGTCAACGCGGGAAAATCTTTTTCCTGTCTTCAAATTAGCAGGCTGGCTCGACTTGGGTTACAGGCAGTTCGGGAACGACTTCAAGAGCCGGTGCCGATTCCGCGGGAACGGCTTCGGGAGCTGATTCCGACTCTGCGGGAGTGACAACGGAATCCGACTCCGGCTCTGCGGGAACAGCTTCGGGAGCCGTTGCCGGTTCTGCGGGAACGACGATTTCCACCGGCGCCACCTGCGCATTATTGTCGGCGGCGGACTCCGGCGTACCGAAGAAATTGACATGCGCGAGAGTGATCATCATCAGCCACGACAACGCCAAGCCGCCGAGCCCCATAACAATACCGGTTTTCGCCATGCCGTTTGTGTCCGTATATCCCGTCGCGTGAGCGAGAGCGTTGGGAGGTGTCGAAATCGGCAGGGACATCCCGAGCGAAGACGCAAAAGCCACCGAGACCAAAAGTGCTGTGACACCTCCGAGAGCAACCAGATTGTCTTGGCAGGCGATACCCACTGCACAGAGAATCGGAACGAGCAAAGTGGCTGTCGATGTATGGCTCATAAAGTTTGCCATAAACAGACAGATCACACCGCAACCCATCATCAGGGCCGTCGGTGACCAGGTGTCAAACGGGATCGCATTGATCAAGTGTTTGGCGAGCCCCGTATCATTGAGGCCCACGCCAAGAGCGAAACCGCCGGCAACGAGCCAAAGCACGTCCCACGACATGCCGTTCAAATCTTTTGCGGTGATAACGCCCGTCAAGGCAAAAACCGCCATCGGGATCATCGCAATCGCATTATCGTTGATGCCGTGGACATCCTTGCCCATGACCCACAAAATCACACAAAGCGCGAATGTGAAATAAACAATCAAAGCTCTCGGGCTCGTATCAAACTTCCCCGCGCCTTCAATGTTCAATTCCATCCTCTTCATCTTGATCGGATAAATTTTCATCAAAAGCACCCATGCGATCACCATCAAAACAATCACGTAGGGGATACCGAAAGCCATCCATTGCCCGAATGTCACGGGAGCGGCATTCAAATCACCTCTGGCGACAGCATCATTCAACGCGCCGAGTGCGATTGCATTGGGCGGAGTGCCGATCGGCGTTCCCATGCCGCCAATATTGGCGCCGAGCGGGATTGCGAGAGCAAACGCCGCTTTACCGCGGTCGTCTTCGTCAAAAAGTTTGAGAACCGGCGCCAAAATCGCGAGCATCATCGCCGCCGTCGCCGTATTGGACATGAACATCGAAAAAACGGCGGTGATCAGCATCAAGCCCAAAAGCACAAGTTTCGGATTGGAGCCGAACGGCTTCAAAAGCACGCGCGCCAGATTCAAGTCCATCTTATATTTTGTCGCAGCGGCGGCAAGGAAAAATCCGCCCAAAAAGAGCATGATGATCGGATTCGCGAATGTCGCCATCAAGCTTTTGTGGCTGATCATTTTCACTCCGTCAACGCGGAACGGCAACAATGCCGAATCCGACATTGTGACAATCATCAAAACGATGATCATCATCGAAGTCGCCCAAATCGGGAACGGCTGCAAAATCCAAAACAGCGCCGCCAAGACAAAGACGGAAATCACACGGATTTCGACCGGGTTAATCGCACAATCTCCCACCAAACCCATCGATTCGTAAGGGAGATAAAGGCAAATCACTGCCGCGGCAATCGCGATCACGGCCTTAAAAAATGCCCCTGCACTCAAATTAAAGCCCTTTTTTACGGGCGTGTTTGAATTTCCTTCTATCATAATATTTTTTTGTTAAAAATTTTACTTATTGTATCAAATAAAAAAACAATGCAAAAGATTATTTTAAATTTTCGGGAACGGTTTTAAAAATCAAACGGGAATTCCCCTTGTCTGAAATCAGCCCCTGCCGCTTTGCCGGCACTGGCACAAACAAGATCAAGGATTGAAGAATCGGCAAAAGACGGGTGTTCACAAATGTTTATTAAAAGTTCCGCCGCGGCAATCGCGTCATAAAGCGCGCAATGATAGTGAGAGCGTTCCCGCGGACAAAATTTTGCAGCCGAAGCATCGACACGATCTTGGATCTCGAAGCGTCGGATCAAATCTCCAAGTTTGTGAGAGCGTTCCCGCGGGAACCAGTTTTTTGCAATACGGCAAGTGTCGATCCAAGGTCCCCATTCCACGCCGACCGGCATTTCAGGTTGTGAAAAATTTGGAACGCGACCGGGGCTCATCCAGACGGTCGCCAGCATTCCTTTTTCCGCCGACGCATTGTGGGAGCCAAAAAGCCCGCTGTTGCGCAAACCTGAAAAAAGTTCCCAGTCCGCTTCGACTGTCGGTCTTCCCGAAACGCTTGCGTTGTCAAGTCCGTGAATCGCCGTTTCCTCTGCCGGGATAAAATGCCGGACTCCGCAAAGTCGCGTATGCGTGCTGATTATGCTCCCGCCCAAAACGGTTGCAAAGCCATATTCGACGATGCCGGTATTAACAGAACCTTCAAAATCGAGAACATGAATGGCTATATTTTTCCAATGCATTAAAAATCAACGCCCTTTATCAATTTTCTCCGAACTTTAAGACCGGTCTCCGCTTCATACCATCGTGCACAATTGGCGGGAACGTCCATTTCCGCCAAAAGCTCATCAAAAGCCTGAACCCGAGCCTTCAGTTTTCCCGGCAAGGGCTCAAGAGAGAGCGACAAATCCCGCGGACGCTTTTCTGCAAGCGCTGCGGGAACGTCCGCGTATGAAATCTTCCTGATCCATTTTTCGGGATCCAGTCCAAAGCGCCGCGCAATCCGCACCCCGATTTCATAACGCGACAGACGATCGCCGCAAGCCCAGTGATAAACACCGCTCAAATTGGGACGCTCGCAAAGTTCGACTAAGACTTCCGCCAAGTTTTTGACGGATACCGGCTGGCGGATCTCGTCGCTAAAAAGTGCCGTCGGCGTTCCCGCAGCCCATTGGCAAAAGAGTTTTTCATGCAAACTTTTCGTTCCCGACGGCGAATTGCCCGACAAAAGCGTCGCCCGAACAATTGTCGCGTTCCCGTGAGCATATTTTAAAGTTTCGACTTCACCGGAAAGTTTTGTCTGCGCGTAAAAATTTTTTGGGGCGGGCATTGCTGTATGTCCGTAAGGTGCCGCATCGCCGTCAAAAACCATTTCTGTCGAAACATGCACCAAGCGTGCGGAGATATGGTTGGCGAGTTGTGCCAAGCGCCGTGGGAAATTTACATTCAGACGCACGGCGACATCTTGATTTTTTTCCGCAGCGTCAATCGACGTCACCGCGGCGCAATTGACAATCGCGTCCGGGAACTCTTGCAAAATCAAATCGTCCAATGCCGTATCGCAAGATAAATCGCGCTCGATTTTACGGACAGTGTTTGGGAAAAACATTGGAGACTCATGCAAAATTGCAACGACTTCCCATCCGCGTTTTAAGGCTGCGAAAACCGTTTCGCGCCCCAAAAATCCTGCCGCCCCTGCGATAAAAACTTTCATCTTGCAAACGATGCAAACGGCGAGCTTCTGATTAGCCGTCTATTTTCTTTGACAAATAGGCGATTAATTCGTCTTCGCTCAAACGAATCTGCTGCAATGTGTCGCGATCGCGCAAAGTGACTTTGTCGTCTTTTTCAATCGTGTCAAAATCGACGGTTATGCCGAACGGCGTTCCGATCTCGTCTTGTCGGCGATAACGGCGACCGATCGCTCCGGCGGCATCGTAGGCGACATTCCAGCGGTTTTGCAATTTTTTGTAAAGGGCTTCGGCGCGCGCCACGAGTTCCGGCTTGTTTTTGACCAAGGGGAACACCGCCGCCTTGTAAGGAGCCAGACGCGGGTGAAGTTTAAGCACGACACGCTTTTCTCCTTCGACTTCTTCTTCGTGATAGCCGGCGGAAAGCACCGCCAAGAAAATGCGGTCAACACCAACGGAAGGCTCAATGACATGAGGCACATATTTTGTCTTTGTGCTGTCGTCGAAATATTCGAGCGACTTGCCGGAAGTATTGGCGTGCTGGGTCAAATCATAGTTACCGCGAGCAGCCACACCTTGAAGTTCCTGAACGCCAAAAGGATAAGTGAACATAATATCCGTTGTGCCTTTTGAATAGTGCGCCAATTTTTCCTTGGGATGATCGTAAGTCGAAAGGCAGGTTTTGGGAATGCCGATACTGTCAAACCAATTCATGCAATACTCAATCCAGCCCTTGTGAAGTGAAGCCCAGTCCGCATCGGGGGAAATGAAATATTCAATTTCCATCTGCTCGAATTCGCGGGAACGGAAAATAAAATTTCGAGGATTGATCTCGTTGCGAAAAGCCTTTCCGACTTGAGCGATCCCGAAAGGAATTTTTACACGACCGGTATCCACGACATTTTTAAAATTGATAAAAATGCCTTGGGCGGTCTCCGGACGCAAATAGGCGACGGCAGTCTCATCTCGCAATGCTCCGACATAGGTTTGGAACATCATATTGAATGCGCGCGGAGGTGTCAGCGAACCCGGCTTCCCTGTCGCCGGAGAGGGGATTAGCGCGTATTCATCGGGACGGGCCTGTGTATAATCTTTGAGCACGACAGCTTTCATTTCGCCCTGTTTCCCCAACTTGCGCTTCAAATCCTTGGCCTGCTCTTCGGCGGCTGTTTGCATATTTTCATCTTCAAGAACGGAAACATAGCCGATTGTTTCATCCCCGACAATAACAGGAGCAAAAAAGAGCTGGTCGGCGCGATAACGCATGCGCGACTCCTTGCAATCGACCAAAGGATCTGTAAAATTGTCAATATGCCCGGACGCCTTCCATGTCATCGGATGGTGGATTATTGTCGAATCCAAGCCGACAATGTCGTCACGACGCTGCACCATGTCCTTCCACCAAGCTTGCTTAATATTGTTTTTTAACTCGACACCGAGCGGTCCGTAGTCAAAAAAACCATTATAGCCACCGTAAATTTCAGAGGATTGGAAAATAAATCCGCGACGTTTACAAAGATTAATGATATTATCCATCAAAGATGGTGTAGATTTTTTTTCTGCCATAATACAAAAATTATAAATTGCGTTCCTAAAACTTGCAAGATTGGCATAGCGCCAAAATTAATTTTTTAATCTTCCAACACGATACAAAAAGCAAATTTTGCTACTAAAACCTATAAACAAAAAGAGCGTTCCACCATCTGCGGAACGCCCTTTTGATTCCTCAATAAGAAAATCTCTTATTCAGCTTCGCCAGAAGCGGCAGGAATATCTTCGGGGATATCGGCGTTATAAGTGCCATCATCCGTTTCCGGTGTCGTGCTGGGAACTGCAGCTTCGGCCGGGCTTTCCGAAGCGGGAGTTTCGCCATTGGCGACTGCCACTTCGTTTGCCACCGTCGTATTGACTTGAGCGACTTCGTTTTCCGAAGCGTTACGAACCGCAGCAGCGCCGTCACCACCGATTTCAACCGTCTGGCCTTCGCCGACGCCGCGGACTGTGCCCGTAAAAGACTCAGAACGCCACACACCTGTAGCGGATGTCAATTGTGTCGAAGAGCCACGATTTGTAATGCTGGCGGAACCATTCGACGTCGAGAAGGATCCGTGAGGCGTGCGAACAACAACAGGAGCCGTTGCAGAAAGAACAACATTGCCGCTGACAACCTCAACAACATTGCCGTTGACTGTCGCCGTCGCTCCAGCAGAGAGAACGACCACAGAACCGTTGTCGAGCTTGATCGCCGCTTTCTTTTCATCCTCGGTGGAAATTGCCGCACCAGCGGGAATTTCTTCACCGGCAGCCAACACGATCGGCTGTCCGTCGGGACCGGAAACAACTGCCGAAGAACCTTCGCCGACCGATGTCGCGAAAGCAGGAATGGCGACCAATGCCATTGCCAAGATGGAGATAAGTTTCAAGTATTTCATAGTTTAAGTAGATTTTTTGTTTCTATAGGTAGTCTTTTATCTTCAGGTATTATATCCGTCAATTTCTTTTCTGTCAATTATTTTTTAGCGCTTACTTGACGGGAACGGATTTTAAAATCGCCATTTGAGGAATGCCGCATTCATCGAGGGTGTTCGACATGTTCACCACCCCTTGCGTCAATGGGCGGACGTATTTGACAAATGCGTTTACATTCACGGACATTCCGTTTTCGCCGATATAATTATCCGGGAGTTTGCGGACACCGTTGGCGACATTTTCCAAATCGACGAGCACAAGGTTAATCTTGCGGTCATCGACGCGCGAAAAACTGGCCATTTTGCCTGTTTCGCCGGCAACGGCCATTTTCACGGCATAACGTCCGGCGTTAAAAGCATCGTCGATATCGCTTTTTGAGGCAAAATGCGATGCTGTCCGCTGAACATGCCCCAAACGCACCACGCGAGTTTTGACACCTTGGATTGCGGCGCTCACCAAAGATTCCAGATAGTCGCAGACACCGCCGAGCTTGCTATGTCCGAAGGCGTCCACTATCGCATTGCTGGCGCCAATCAGATTCCCGGAAGCGTCCACGAGCCCTTCCGCCGCAACGACCAGGCAATGTTTTTGGCTTTTCAAGCATTCTAAAATTTCCGCAATGAACGCTTCCGGATTAAACGCTCTCTCCGGCAGCAAAATAATGTGGGGAGCGTCCTTGGACATCCCTTTGCGACGCGCCAAAACTGTTCCTGCGGCAATCCATCCGGCGTTGCGCCCCATCACCTCCACGATCGTCACCAAATCATGATTTCCCAACGATGCGCAATCACAGGCGAGTTCGCGAATAGATGTTGCCAAATACTTGATTGTGCTCCCGTAGCCGGGGCAATGATCCGTGTTTACCAAATCGTTATCGATTGTCTTCGGGACTCCGATAACACGAATTTCATAACCTTTCGATTTGCAATATTCATAAATCTGATGCGATGAATCCTGTGAATCGTTCCCGCCGATATAATGGAAATAGCGAATATTGCGTTTTTGGAATTCCGCCAAAATCCCCGCCAATTGTTCTTCGGTCTTCAATTTGACCCGGCAAGATCCCAGAGCGGCTCCCGGAGTCGTCTTCAAAAGCTCGATTGTTCCCGATGTTTCCTGCGCCAAATCGACTAAATTGTCGTTCAAAATTCCCGTCACTCCGTTCAAAGCTCCGTAAACCTCTTCGATTTCATCGTGATTGAGAGCCTCCATAATCACACCCGCCAAACTTGCGTTGATTACAGGAGTCGGTCCGCCGCTTTGCGCCACCAATAAATTACCGTTAAGATTCTCGTTCATGTTCCCATTATATGAAAACGCTCGCGGGAACGCGACCACAAAAGCGTCAAAATCCCCTGCGGGCGTTTGCCGGCATCGTTTCCGAAGGATTGACGACCTCCACCGTCAGGGACGAACCCCACTTTGCGGAAGCGGCGCTTCCGCAAAGTTCCCGAACAAGCGCAAGATCGTTGCATTCTTTGCTCACATGCACAAAATAAAGTTGTTGCAAAACCGTATTGGGCAAGTCGTTTAAAAATTGGACGCATTGTTCGTTGGAGAGATGCCCGTGGGAACTGTTAATCCGCTCCTTCAAATCGTAAGGACGATTAGAATTGCGCAACAGATTGAGATCATAGTTGGACTCCAAAAACAAAATATCAACGTCCTGCAAGGCATCGAGACTTTGAATTGTCGTTTTGCCGCAATCGCTCATCCACGCCAACTTTTCACCGTCGTGCTCAAAAATATAAGCGACCGCCTCTTGAGAATCGTGCGGGATCGAAAAAGCCCTTACGCGAATGTCCTTAAAATCAAACGTGCTCGATTTGGCGGGAACGACAATGTTCCACTCAACTTTTTTATCCGCCAATTTTCGGGATGTCCCGCGGGATGCAAACCATTTTATATTACGAAATTTTGCCAGGCCGGCAACGCCTTTGCTATGGTCGCAATGTTCATGCGTGATAAAAACCGCATCTATCTGTTCCGGGGCGATGCCGAGCGTTCCCAGCATTTCACGAATTTTTTTTCCGGCAAAGCCCGCATCGATCAAAAAAGTCGTTCCCGCAACTTGCACCAGGGTGCAATTGCCCTCGCTGCTGCTACCGAGCACGCAAAAACGAAATCCGCCCATCGCCTATTTCTCCAGATTTTTCAAATCCGTCGCATGAAGCAAACAGACGCAATCGCTTTCATCCGCTGTCGGTAACCAATTGAATTCAATTTGCGGGAACGCCGCCTGCAAATCATCGTGCAATCCGCCGACTTCAATCAGCAACAATCCGTTCGGCTTCAATTTTTTCGCAGCCTGACGCAAAAGTTTTCGAATGACATCCATCCCGTCCGCACCTGAAAAAAGAGCATTGTCCGGCTCATGTCTAAACTCTTCCGGCAAATCTTTTCTCAAATTCTCCGGCTCATAGGGCGGATTGGAAACAATAATGTCATACAGTTCCTCCTTTGCCGGAGACGCGCTTAAAACATCGGATTCAAATAAGGAAACCCGATCCGACAATCCATAGTCCTCAACATTTTTTTGCGCCACCTGCAAGGCGGGAACGCTAATATCAAAAGCATCGACATGCGCCTGCGGGAACGCGAGTGCCAGCAAAATCGCAAGAGAGCCGCCGCCTGTGCAAACATCCGCCACGCGAACAACAGAGTCCGCATCCGCCACCCAGTTCATCAACTCGCCGGAAATAATCTCGGCGAAATACGAGCGAGGGACAATCACGCGCTCGTCCACATAAAAACGGCAAGAGCCCAACCAAGCCTCCCGTGTGATATAAGCCGCGGGAACACGCTCAATAATACGTCGCCCGAGCGCCACCTTTACCGATTCGATTTCTGAGGCCGTCAATCGGGTGTCAAAAAAAGTCTCCGGTCCCTCTTGCGGCAGATTTAGCACACTCAAGATCAAATATACCGCCTCATCATAAGCATTGTCGCAACCTTGTCCGAAAAACAAGTGTTCCCTTCGATAAGAAGAGACCGCAAAACGAACCCAGTCGCGCAAAGTAAGCAAATTTTCCGTTCCCGCAAAGAGTTTTTCCTTTGTCACTGCCATATTTTAAGTCTAAACACAAATCCTATTTTCATAAAGCAAAAAGCATTCCGCTTTACAAAAAAAGTCGTTCCCGCGAACGGGAACGACCCTTTGTTATAGGTTTCGCAATCAATTATGCGTTGTCAACCTTTGCCATGTGTTGAATGAGCATCAAAACCTTATTGGAATAACCCCATTCATTGTCATACCAGGAAACGACCTTCACGAAGGTGTCGGTGAGAGCGATACCGGCGCCCTTGTCAAAGATGGACGTACGAGGATCGCCGAGGAAGTCGGAAGAAACGACAGCGTCTTCGGTGTAGCCGAGAATGCCCTTGAGTTCGCCTTCCGAAGCGGCCTTCATAGCAGCGCAGATTTCTTCGTATTTAGCCGGCTTTTCGAGATTGACCGTCAAATCGACAACAGAAACGTCGAGGGTCGGAACACGCATGGACATACCGGTGAGTTTGCCGTTAAGAACTGGCAATACTTTTCCGACAGCCTTGGCAGCACCCGTCGAAGAAGGAATGATATTGCCCGAAGCCGCACGACCGCCGCGCCAGTCTTTCTTGGAAGGACCGTCAACCGTCTTTTGTGTAGCCGTTGTCGAGTGAACCGTCGTCATGAGACCGTCCTTGATGCCCCAGTTGTCATTGAGAACCTTAGCGATAGGAGCCAAGCAGTTCGTCGTGCACGAAGCGTTCGAAACGACCTTCATATCCTTGTTGTAAGCGTCTAAGTTGACACCGCAAACAAACATCGGAGCGTCTTTGGAAGGAGCCGAAATGACAACCTTCTTCGCGCCTGCACGGATGTGAGCTTCCGCCTTGGCGGTTTCCGTAAACACACCGGTCGATTCAACGACATATTCTGCACCGACTTCGCCCCACGGAATTTCCTCGGGGTTCATCTTGGCGAAGAACTTGATCTTCTTGCCGTCAACAACAATCGCATCTTCCGTATATTCAATCTTGCCCGTATATTGGCCATGCATCGTATCATAACGGAGCATATAAGCCATATAGTCCGGGGTCATGAACGGATCGTTGATGCCAACGAATTCAATTTCCGGGTTATTGAGACCTGCACGGAACACGAGGCGTCCGATACGGCCAAAACCATTAATACCAACTTTAATTGCCATATTATTTTGATTTATTGTTATTAGTTTATTTTGCGAAATGCCTTAGTAGCGGAACACCAGTCCGCAGCCCACTGTTGTCGTCGATTGTGCACGGCTGTTATAAGTGTGGGTTTCGTTATTGTAATCATAAGCCACACCGACAGTCGCATCAACTGAGGGGGTCAAATGGTAAACAGCTCCGGCCGAAAGTTCGAAATAACCGTAATCGTTGGAGACATTAGAGCCTTTGCCGAAATAATCTCCGGCGTTCGAATAACCGTAGGTCGCTTTAAAGGAAAGGTCGAGTTCGTCAACAAGAACTTTCGAGAAATTCTTTTCCAACGACACTTTCACCACCCAGTCTTCCGTGCAGCATGCGTACGAAGTGTAAGCGGAAAGAACGACCGCCGACCACTCCTCACCGTCGATGAGTTCGACATCGCGACCGATGCCCAAGAAGAATGTATTCTGATGGTTGATATTCGCGCGGTTCATCTCAATAGCAGAAGCGATGCGCTCGCCGTCGCTGTTAGGATAAGCCGAATAAGTATAGCCGAAATCCAAGAAATATTCGTAGGCATACCACACCTTTGAACCGAATGTCAAATTGATCTGGTTGTAAGTCTTCGAATACGGAGACATGTAGAAAAGTTCGCTGTAAAGATCCGTCGCGAAATCACCGCGGGCAGGCAAATTATAACCGGCGGAGATCGTGGCGTTCAAATTATCCTTTTGGCGCTGCATGCCGTTTTCCACATAATGGGAGGCATAGGCAAATTTGGCGCTGAGGAGCAAATCTGTCTTCGGAGTTGAGTTTTCTTGCGCGTACACGGGAATCGCGAGTGCCGCGGCTGCAATAGTCAAGAGTGCTTTATTCATAGTTTTATTTGGTAGTTGAAAGTTTTTTGTTCTATCGATGATTATAAAACGCGATTATTCTAATGAGCAAGAATATTTTTTTTATTTCAGGCATTCACAAGCTTCCCGTCATCGGTTTTTTTAGAAAAAAATGCGTTCCCGCCAATGTCGGGAACGCATTTTTTATTCTTTTTTTCAAAACGCTTAAATCTTCTTCGCCGCATCGACAATCAAGGCAAGTGCCTTTGAGCAACGAACCGATTCGCGAATTTCTGCAAGCCGGGAGCGGTCTTTCGAAAGCTCCTTCACCAGTTTTTCCGGTTTTTGTCCGCTTGCATAAGCTTGGCGAGCGACTTCTTGTGCGAGCTCCTGCTGTGTGACTTCCACTTTTTCGGCATCGGCAATTGCTCCGAGAAGAATTTGCGCCTTTACACGGGTTTTTGCCGCTTCTTTCGCTTCACCCTGGACCTCCTCGCGCTTGGCGAGCAAATCGTCAGCCTTCATGCCCATTTGCATTTGTTGATTGACAAATTCGGCAAAAATATCTTGGGTGGCGCGCTCAAGAGCTGTTTCCGGCAATTCAAAGTCAACCATTCCGCTGATTTTGAGCACCGCTTCCTGACGCATCGCCGCCTGAGCCTGGCGTTCTTTATTGCTCTTCATACCTTCAGCGACTTGCTTGCGAAGTTCCGCTTCGTCCGCGACATGCATCATCTTAAAGAAATCCTCGTTCATCTCCGGGAGTTTGCGCTGGCGAACTTCCAAGACCTCCACTTCGTAAACGGCGTTTTTGCCTTTGAGTTCGTCTTTCGGAAAATCATCTGCGAACTTAAGCTCCACCGTTTTTTTATCGCCTTCTTTCATTCCGACGACAGCCATAGAGATCTCCTTGATTGTCGCTCCATAGCCTTCTTCACTGCCTGCCTCTTCCCAAGTTGAACTCTGCTTGCCGTAAATCGCCACAGACTCCGGGAATGCGGCGCCGTCAATTGTTCCGACATAAGAAACTTTTACGAAATCGCCCTTTGCCGCTGGAGTTTCCACTTTGTTGAACTCCGCATGCTGGGAGCGGATGCGGTCCACCGTAGCCGACACATCCTCATCCGAAACGTCCGTGCTCTCCGCTTTGAGTTCAATCCCCTTGTATTCCGGCAATGCAAATGCGGGAACAACCTCACAAACAAACGTCAAATCAGCGTCCGCATCCGTTTTGATTTCCGATTTTTTCAAATCAATCACGCCATAAAGCTTGCAGCTCTCATCCTTTTCGAGCTCCTTTAAGCATTCGTTATAAGCCTTGGAGACAATCGCAGATTCCGTTTCCTCTGCGATACTTTTTGCAAAATTTTTCGCTACCAATGTTGCGGGAGCTTTGCCGGGGCGGAATCCGGGAACCTTGGCTTGCGACACATAGCGTTTTGTGACGCCTTCGCTTGTGGCGAGAATTTCCGACGCCGGGATTGTCACGACGACATTTTTGCGCGTATTTGAAACAGTTTCGATTTTCATAATTAAAGCGATTATATCAAAACGGCGCTCGCTCGCGCAAGATTCTATTCACTCGGAGGCGAATCCCTGTCGCCCAGGCGCCGCAAAAGCAATCTCGCATAACGGTCGCCCTGTTCCGCCGCCTGTCGATAATAATAAGCCGCCTTTTTCAAATCGACATTCACTCCGCGACCGAAACGATAGGCCTCCCCCAAATAAAACTGCGCTTTTGACTCGCCCGAATCTGCAGAACACTGAAACCACCAAAGCGCCTCCTCATAATTTTGTTCGACTCCGAAACCCCACGTATAACAAATTCCCAAATAAAGCATTGCTCTCGTATGCCCTTGGCGGGCGGCTTCAAAAAACCAATCCACAGCCGTCGAATAATTCCAATTCGCCCAAATCCCTTCATAATAGCAAATCGCCAACGCAAACTGAGAGGCCGCATCTCCCGAAGATGCCGCCCGATAAAGATAACGCAAAAGCTCCGGGCGGGTCAAATTTTTGTCAAAACGATACACGGTCGCCAGCTTATATTGAGCGGGAACAAAATTTTGCTCCGCCGACTGAATATACCAATCTCTTGCCGTTGCAATATCTTTTTTCACCTCAATGCCATAATAATAACGATCCGCCAAATCGTATTGTGCCCGGGCGTCTCCGCTTCTGGCCAAACGGATCAGGTCGGCCATATTATAGATATTATTATAATCTTCCGGCAACAAATCGTCGGACAAGGCTGCTGGAGTCGCGAAAATTGCCAAAATCAAAAAATAAAATAATTTAAGCCGGAGCATTCCCTTTTATTAAAGATTTTAGCATTTGAAAACGCAAATAAAAAAGCCGTCCCCGCAAATTGACGGGAACGGCTCTATTCGGGATAAAATCCGATTATTCAGCAGCAGGCGCAGCCTCTTCTGCCGGAGCTTCTTCACGAGAGGCGGCTTTGCGTCCCTTCGTCTTTTTGCCCTTAACAAGCTCTTTTTCAGGAAGCGCTTCGGGGACGAGCTCGACTGTGATTTCTACCGAAACTTCCGGATGAAGCTTGATTGTCGCCGCAGACTTTCCGAGCGTCTTGATCGAGCCATGCTCGAGATGAATCTGCTTTTTCGCGATTTCATGTCCCAATTCCGCAAGTTTCTTGGAAATGTCCGTTGTCGAAATCGAACCGAACATTTTGCCGTCGTCACCGCTCTTGACGGTGAACGAAATCTCAAGACCGCTGAGTTTTTCTGCAAATGCCCGAGCATCGTCGAGCTCTTTGGCTTCACGAACTGCGCGAGCCTTTTTAAGAGCTTCAATCTGCTTGCGATTTGCTTGATTTACGGGAACTGCAATTCCTTGAGGAAGGAGAAAGTTACGAGCAAAGCCAGCTTTGACCTTAACTTGATCACCTTCAGCGCCAAGACCTGCAACCGGTTTTTTGAGGAGAACTTCTGAGAGTGCCATAATATTGTTTTGTTAAATGTTATCTTAATTTAATTTGATCGATCAAAAAGGGACGTTTCCGTCATCGGTCGGGTGGGAATGGGGATTAAAATGTGCCGGAGGCGTATCTTGTGTGCCTGAAGCGGAATCCCCGAAGTTCATCTTGTCCACGAATGAGAAAGACTCGAGAACAACACCGAGACGGGCGCGTTTTTCACCGCTCGTCTTATCTTCCCACTGATCAAGGTGTAAACGTCCCTCCACCAAAATCGCGCTGCCTTTTCGAAAATAACGGGCGATCGCCTCCGCAGCCTTGCCGTATGCGTCAATATCAACATAGGTCACCTCGTCTTTGCGCTCACCGTTTTTCATATAAAAAACACGGTTGGTCGCAATAGAAAAGCGGACCGTCGCCATATCAAGCGCCGGCAACTTACGGTAATCTGGATCCCGAGTAAGATTTCCGAGCAAAATAACGCGATTAAAGGAAGCCATTTTCGATCTGTCGAGAAACGGATTTGATTAGAGCGCCTGAACCATAATGCGCTTGATCGTGCGATCAAGACGAAGTTTCTCTCTAAACGAAACCGCGATTGTTTCCGGAGCCGTCACATCAAATTGCACATAATGCGCGCTTGGCATACGGCGATCGGTGATGCGGACGAAATCCTTGACACCCAAATCGTGAGTTTCATCGAGGGTTGCGCCCAAGGCGGCAAACAGTTTCGTCGCTTTTTCGATTTGAGTAGCGATCGCTGTATTGCGCACGTCAAAAATAACGTTAAAACGATACTTTTTCATTTTGTTGATTTTCTATTGATTAAATTTTGTGTTGCGCAAAAACCATTTTTGATAATTTGGTCTATGCATTCGATAATTTCTATAACTTTTGTTTCGAAGATTTTTTGTTCTTCATCTGTCAATTTTCCGAGAACATAATCGGCAAGCGGCATTTCGCGCACCGGTTTTTGTCCGATCCCGACGCGGACGCGCATAAACGCGTTCCCGCAGTGCAAGATGACATTTTCCACGCCGTTGTGTCCGCCGGAACTGCCGCCGAGCGACAATTTAATCTGCGCAAACGGCAAATTTATATCGTCGTGAACGACAATCGCATCAGCGATATTCAAACGATAAAAACGCTGATGGGCTTGAACACATTCGCCACTGAGATTCATGAATGTCTGCGGTTTCCCGAGCCAAAGCGTTCCCGTCGGGATCGACACTTTGGCGAACTCACCTTTGAAAGCCGACTGCGAAAAACTTGCAGCCATTTTTTTCGCGAGGGCATCGACTACTCTAAATCCCACATTGTGGCGGGTATTTTCGTATTCTTTGCCGGGATTGCCCAGACCATAAATTGCAGTGACGGGCATTTTCAAAATTTAAAAGAACAATTGCACTTAAAAAGTGCCTTCAAAACAGCGGAGCCGGACTATTTTTTTGCCGCATCAGCCGCAGGAGCCGCCGCGTCGTCCGCAACAGCGTCTTCATCCTCAGCCAAGCATGATGCCACGACCGTATTTTGGTTTTTCGGGAACGTTACACCGGGGATTTCCGGGAGATTTGTAACGTGAATCGTCTGGCCGGCGTGCAAGTTGCTCACATCGACAACAACAGCTTCCGGAAGATCCTTCGGCAAGCAGCGGATCTTGATTTCACGAACAACTTCGAGAACGCCGTTTTCCGCCAAAACGCCGACACAGTCGCCCACAGAGCGAACCGGGATCGAAATCGTCATCATTTCATTCGGATCCACTTCGAGAATATCGACGTGAACGATTTTTTGGGAAACCGCATTGCGCTGGTAGTCTTTGACAAGCGACAAGATCTTTTTGTTTTCATCGATCGTCACTTCGACGAGAGCTGCGTTGTCTCCCTTGGCGCGCATCATTGTGCGGAATTCGACCGCATCAATAATAATCGGCTTCGAGTTGTTCTTTGCATAAATCACGCCGGGGATCGCCCCTTCGGCGCGAATGCGACGGGACGGTCCACGACCGATGCCGTCACGCGATTTTACATTGAGTTTATATAGTTTCATTTTGATAAGGTGCCGTTAAGTCGCGGGCCCGCGTCATTGCGGCCGCTCCCCGACCGGCACAAGTCGAGATTTGAAGATTAATTATGTCATTTTTTTTAAGTTGTTGTCAATTTAAAAGAGAATAGGGAAACGGACGGCAAAAGAATCTGAGTTTTTCACCCCATTGTCCGATTGCTTCGCGGGAACGAAAAATAACGATAAAAATGATCAAATCGGCATATCCTTATAAATCCGGCTCAATCGTTTAAAATTCATTCCCGAGGCTAAACGGGATCATCTTCGGGAACACCCGCAAGCCGTTCAAAAAAATCCATAAAAATCCCCGAATTTTCCGGAGATTTGATCCTATATTCGCGCCTCGTCTTCTTTCCCGATTCTGTTCCCCCAAAAACTTAGCGCAAGATTTTTGACGGATTCCGCTAAAAAATCCCGTTCCCGCACAATAAAAAACTCCGTTACGGGAACGGAGTTTTTGTTTTAAAGTTTTGTTAGGATTTCGGGATCGCCGTCGGTGACAAGAACCGTGTGTTCCCAATGGGCGGCAGGTTTCCCGTCGGCTGTTTTTACCGTCCATGTGTCCGCCGCGTGTTTTATCCGATGGCTTCCGAGACAAATCATCGGCTCGATTGCCAATGTCAGGCCGGCTTTCAGTTTTTCTCCCTTGTGCGGTTTGCCGTAGTTGGGGATCGGCGGTTCCTCGTGCATTGTGCGCCCGACGCCATGGCCGTTGTATTCGCGAACGATCCCGTAGCCGTAGGGTTTGATGTAGCTTTCGATCGCGTAGGAAATATCGCCGACCCGGTTGCCGACACGAGCCGCCGCGATGCCGGCATAGAGCGCCTCCTCTGTAATTTTACTAAGTTGGCGAACCGGCTCGGGAACGGGTTCGATTAGAACGGTCCGCGTATTGTCGCCCACCATTCCCTTATATTTTGTCACGACATCCAAGGAAACAATATCCCCCGGCTTGATTGTCGTCTTCATATCGCCGATCCCGTGAATCACGACATCGTTGACGGAAATGCAAATCCATCCCGGGAACGCGCATTCTCCGTTAAAACAACCGTGCGCCGTGCTTTCACAATGGAGGTCCTCCATCGCCCGCTTAGCAACCATATCGATGTCATAGGTTGTCATTCCCACCTCAACAGCCTTTGCCGTGCGGTCGAGCACCATCGCTGCGACCTTGCATGCCTCGCGCATTCTCGCGAGCTCGTCAGGACTGAGAGGTTTTAACATAAACGTATTAGAGGGATGAAACCAAAACCATAATCCACTTGTAAAGCGCGACAGCCAAGCCCAATGCAAAAACGCCCAGGAGAATATAGGTCGTCTTGCCAAGACCTTGTGCGGCATCAACATCCGCAATCCGGCGCGGATTCATCGAAGGCATCGCAATGCCGCCGATACGGCTCTTTTTCAAAAATCCATCATAATGGCGCTGCAAAAGCAAAGACTCCACTTGGCGCATCGTATCGAGCACGACACCGACAACGATCAAACCCGAAGTCCCGCCAATGACGCGGGCGAGACGAGGATAAAGATCAAACTCGTAAATAAAGAAGTCCGGCAACAACGCAATGACAACGAGGAAAACACCGCCGGCAAAAGTCAAACGATTCATCACAAATTCGAGATAATTCGCCGTATGCTGACCCGGACGCACGCCGGGAATATAACCGTTGTTCTTTTTCAGCTCATCAGCCACCTGGATCGGTTTAAACATCACCGACACCCAAAAATAACTGAATGTGAAAACAAAAAGCGCCATCAAACAATAATAGACATTATGTCCAGGAGCGATTGCCGCACCCCACGGGACCAAGAAATCCAACGCGGGAACGGTCGTTCCCAGCCATGTGAACGGCAAGGACAAAAACGACAATATCGCACCGGCAAAAATCACCGGCATAACTCCGGCATAATTGACCTTCATCGGCAAAAAATTCGACTGCCCGCCATACATTTTTCTGCCGACCATCCGCTTGGCATATTGCACGGGGATTTTTCGCACCGCCTGAGTAATTTCAACCAGAGCCGCGCAGCCCGCGACAAAGAGAAGGAGCATCCCGAGGAAACTGCCGAGACCGTGCTGGGAAGCGCCGGTGCCGTCAATAATCTGCTCGCCGAACAATCCCGAAACGAACGGAGAAATCGCATTGGGAAGATCGGCGACAATACCGAGCACGATAAGAATCGATGCGCCGTTGCCGATCCCACGCTGTGTGATCTGCTCTCCGATCCACGTCATGATAAGCGCACCCGCCGTAAGAATCAAGGTGCCTAAGCAAATAAACAAGGTCTTGTCGCAAACCAAGATGTTTTCCGAAAAGTTTTGCAAGCCCAACGCATGACCGACCGTAGAGGGATTCGAAAGCATCTGGGTCACCATCAATCCCTGCACAAAACCGATCGCGATCGTCATATAGCGCGTATATTGCGCAATCTTTTGCTGTCCGTTTTCTTCTTGTCGCAAGCGTGCCAACTCGGGCCAGACGGCTCCCAAAAGCTGCATGATAATCGACGCGGAAATATACGGCATGATGCCCAAGGCAAAAATCGCGCCCTTGAGCATCGCTCCGCCCGTGAACGCATTGTATAAACCGACCGCTCCCGTCGCACCTGTTCCTTCGAGGATTTGTTCGACAAATCCGGCAAGGACCGTCGGGTCAATTCCCGGCAACGGCACGTTCGCTCCGATACGCGAAATAAAAATCAGTCCGAGCGTAACGATAATACGATTGCGCAATTCCGGGACCTTCCAACTGTTGATAAACGCACTAAACATCGTGATAAGTAAAATAAATACGACTATTTTTTGGCGGAAGAGTCGGCGCCTTTAATGTAATAGCGGCCGTAACTCTTATAGTTGCCATTATAGGTGTAGTGGTGGGCTGTTCTCATTTTCATCTGATTGAGCACCGCACCGAAAACGGGAACGCGCGCATCCATCAGACGGCTAAGATTCGATTTCAACATCATTCGATGGATCGCATCAAATTTGATCGTAAGAATCAGTCCGTCACAAAGCGGCAGAACATTCAAAATGTCCGAGACTGCGGCGATCGGAGGCGTATCCACGATAATACGGTCGTATTTTTCACGCACTGTCGAAATCAGTTCCGCAAACTTTTTGGAATTGAGGACGCGCGTCGGGCTCTTTGCCACCTTATCGACACCGAGAACATCAACGCCGGGAACGACATCGTGAATAATCGCATCTTCAAGCGAGATTTCGCCGTCAAACCACGGAAGAATTCCTTTGCCTTCGATGTCGAGCTCAAGCGTGTTGGCGACATTCGGCAAACGCAAGTCCGAGTCAATCAGCAAAACGCGCTCATCGTGCAAAGCGTAAACCTGGGCCAAGTTTTCCGAAACGAAAGTCTTGCCCTCCGAAGGGGTTGTCGATGTCACCGCGATCACTTTTGCCGTCGCAGAAATATCGCCCAATTTCAATGCGGAATACATCGCGATAAAGGACTCCTTCACTTCGCGAGAAACAATCTTCGAAACCGCCAAAGCCTTATCGATTTTGGACGCCTTCAATTTGGGGATTGCCGACAAAAGAGGAAGATTCAAGGAGTTTTCAACATCCTTTGCGGATTTAACTTTGTCATCAAAAAACGACAGCAACAACACGACGCCGACACCGATAACCAAACCGCCGACCGCACCGAACAAGGAATTCATGAAGAAGTTTTTGTTGGCGGGGAAAACGGGCGAACTCGCGCTGTCGAGCGGCTGGACAATGGAGGTGGATGTTGTTGTGAGCTGCAGGCTTTGGTCTTCCAAATTGATGCGCAAGCGCTGCAACAGTTCCGAGTCGTTTTTCAACTGGGCGTCAAGCGATTCCAGTTCTGTGCTGGCTTCGCGCAAACGGGCGATTTGATCCGCCTTCTCTTTGGCGCGGCGTTTGGCGCTCTCAAGACGGCGTTGGGCGGCCGTATAATTGTTGTTAAACTCTTCAACCGCCTTGTCAACAGCCTTGCCCAATTCCCTGTTGGAAGCCTCGAGTTCCTGACGAGCCTGCTTCAGCTGCGGATGGTTTTCGCCATACTTTGTGCTCATCGCCTCAACATTGGTTCTCAGCTCCGTTGTCTTGGAGATCAACTGCGAAACCAAGCCGTTTTGGGAAATGTAGGAATTATAATAAAGTGGCACATCGTCCTGCTTCATTTTTTCAAGTTCGACGCGAGCCGCCGTCATGTCATCAAACGCTTTTTGCTCTTGATCGCGAGTGCTGTTGGCGGCGGTCAATTCCGCGCCGACCGTCCCCATGTCGATATTGAGCAAATCGTTACGCTTGATAATGTCAATACGCTGATGGCGCTCGGTATCGATCTGCTTTTCAAGATGGGCGATTTTCACTCGTGTGCTCTCGATGATCGGAGCCACACGGCTTTGACGGATCTCCATATTGTATTTGCAGATTTCGTCGATAAAATAATCCGCCATTTTTTTGGCGACTTCCTTCGTGCGATGGGTGTAGCCGATTGTGACGATCATCGTCCCCTTGTCCGGCTTGACCAAACTGTGGGATGCGATAACCTCTGTGGGCGTCATCGGTCCCGTGAAAATATTGCCGTCGCGATAAGGATCGACGACTTCGGAAAGTTCCTCCTGGGTCAGACGATTTTGAACACGCTCGACAATCTTCGTTGACATCATGATTTCAACCTGGGTCATCAAGTCGTCCATTCCCGTAACCATCGAGTCCGAAGAGCGCGTCGTTCCCGTGGACAAATTGATCGCCTGGCGCAAAAGTTGCACCCGGCCTGCCGCCGTATATTCGGGAACGACATTGTAAGTATAAACCAATGCCGCCGTCACGACGATAAACATCGACAAAATCAAATACCAGACATGCTCACGAAAGATTGTGACATAGTCCGCAAAAGTGCGATTTTGAAACGCATCGACAACAACAGAAACTCCGTCTGCCATCGCGTTCCCGTAACCGCTCGTATAACCGTAGTTACGCCGATAAGCATAACCGTTCCCGTAGCCGTAGCCGTTGCCGTAACCGTAGCCGCCATAGCCATAACCGTTATCGACAGCATCTTCACGGGCGGAGCTCTCTGCTTTGAAGGCTTTTTCTTGAGCCTGTGCGCTATTTTCAGACGCACTCTTCATTTCTGCAGAGGACGGATCTTCAAAATAATCTTTTTCTTCACTCATAATTTAATGTGACAATTTTACCAAAAAAAAATTTGTGCTACGAGAATTTTTTTACTTTAAAAATTTTAAAACACCGCTAAACTAAAATATTTTTCACGGTTTCGACTATTGTCTCGACGCTTGCGAGACAACCCTTTCCTTCGGTGCCGCAAGCGAGGCGGCCGTTGGCGGGTTCCACAATTTTGTTCCCTCGGGAACGCAAAATTTCTAAATTTGCCTGAGTTGCGGGATGTTCCAACATATTGCAATTCATCGCCGGCGCGATCAAAGCCGGGGCCCGTGTCGCCAAATATGTTGCGGAAACGATGTCGGGAGCCAATCCGACGGCGAAACAGGCGATAATGTTCGCCGTCGCGGGAGCGACCAAAAAAAGATCCGCCCATGTTGCAATCTCGATATGTTCCGGCTGCCATTTTTCCGGCAACGCCCACATGTCTTGAGCGACGGGATTCCGAGACAGGGTCTGCAGCGTCAAAGGCGCGATGAACGCCTTTGCCTCAGGTGTCATCAAAACACGAACTTCGGCGCCGGACTTTGTCAATGCCGAACAAATATCCGCCGCCTTGTAGGCTGCAATCGAACCCGTAACCGCCAACGCTATTTTTTTTCCTTCAAGATTCATAACAAACTTTAATGTTTTTAAGGTGCCAGGCGCGCAATTTTCCAAGTCCCGTCCTCACGGGAACGCTCATACGCAAAACGGTCGTGAAGCCGGGAGGGACGCCCCTGCCAAAACTCGATTCTCTCCGGGACAAGCCGATAGCCGCCCCAAAAATCCGGCAACGGGACTTTGCCCTCTGAAAACTTTCGCTTCATCTCGTCAAATTTTTTCAACAAAACGGATCGCGAAGAAATCACCTGAGACTGATGCGAAACCCACGCCCCCAACTGACTTCCCCAAGGACGACTCAAAAAATAGCGCAACGACTCCGCTGTCGAAATTTTCTCCACGCGGCCCTCGACGCTGACCTGTCTTTCGAGTCCCAACCACGGGAACAAGAGCGCCGCTTTTGGATTTTGGGCGATTTGTTCGGCTTTTCGACTGCTGTAATTTGTAAAAAACACAAAGCCGCGTTCGTCATAAGCCTTCAGTAAAACCGTTCGCACCGACGGCGTTCCCGCCGCATCCGCGGTACAAAGGCTCATCGCGTTGGGCTCGATCAATTTGGCTTCGCAAGCCTGGTCAAACCATTTGCGAAACTGCGCGAACGGATTCGCATCAAGATCCGGCAAATCCAAACCTGCGCGCGTATATTCGTTGCGATACTCAAAAAGATCCATCAGTTTTTTGCTCCGGTAAAAATCGGGTGTCCCGCCGGGATGCGCGAATCCGTTTTCCCCTGCGAAAGCTCCGAGCTGTCATTTTGGCGTTCCCGAGATAAAATTTCCTGCCGCGCCGATTCCACGCGCGCCTCAAATTCGCCCATCCCGGAAATCACACTGTCCACAAACATTTGAACTGAAATCAAGATCAGCAGGATCCCGACCAGACGCTCCAAAGCCAAGCCGCCGCGCGCACCCAACAGCCGCAATATTTTTTGAGAGCAAAAAAGCAATATCACGCTCACCAGCCACGCCAAAACCAACGCCACCAAAAACAAATATGTCTGTTCCGGATGCGTTGTAAATTTCGCGCCATGAATCATCACGATGGAAAGCCCGCTCGGACCCGCATACATCGGAATTGCGATAGGGACGATAAACGGCTCGAGCGGAGCATCCTCATGTCTGCCGGGGCGTGTTGCGGCCGTCACCATCGAAATCATGGGGAAAACCATTCCCAATGCGATCAAAAACAAAACCAAGGATCCGGAAATCCCCAAAGTCGCCCGGTCGATTTGCAACCATGAAATAATCGATTCGCCGATAAAGAAGAAAAGCAGGAGCGCCAGCAATGCGAACAGCATTTCCCGCAAAATCACGCGGGAACGATTTTTTTCGGGGACATTTTTTAACAATGTCGGCAAGAGCAACGCCAAGCCAATCGGATCTAAGACGATCAATAAAATTAAAGTGTAAGAAATTAAAATTTCCATCCCTCTTCAAATTATAGGGCAATCCTGCGCTTTTTTCCGCTACTTTTTCTTGGGAGCCTTGATTTTTTTGTCATAAGCGACCGCGCGACTGCCGTCCCAGGCGATCGCATCAACCCGCGTCGAACCTTCCGGATAGCGCACAATCGTTTTAGAGCCGTCCTTTGAACCAAGACCGAAATTGGAGGCGCTGACCAGACGGTCTCCGGCAAAAGCTTCAAACGCGACAACATTTTTCCACTTGTCAGAGCTGAACGAAAGCTCCCGCTTCGACGGATCGTATTCCACACCGCGGTTTTTCGCGACTTTCATCGCCGCACGGTTTTTAAAAATATCGGCATTGTAGGCGCAAAGATAATAAAGCACCGTCGTCGGCATTTCGGGATATTTCTTGCCCGCTTTTTTCAAAAGCTCACAATCTTTTTCCGTAATCGTCAGGTGTCCCTTCGAATAATCCTCCAACTCCTTGTCAATCGGCTTCAGCATCCCCACTTTTTCAAAAAACGGCATCAGGTTTTGATTCATAACCTTACAGGCGTTGAGCATAAATTCGAGTTGGATTTTGCCGTTGTCGTCCTTGCCCTCCTTTGTCTTCGGCACATCGGCAAGTCTCGCCAACTCAAACATCTGCGGCCAAAAATCCTTCGGTCCGAGTTCTGCGACTTTTGTATAGAGTGTCAACTGCCACAACGGGATCAGTTTCACAAACGGATCCCCGCTACCGTCCTCATAATCGGAATGCTTGTCCGGACCGGACTGGCAAAGCCAAACCTCCCCGTTGACAATCGCGGATTGCAAAAAATCGCTATAGCGGCCGCCGACAATCTGCCCGTGATAATCCCGGCACGACTCGCGCTCCAGTCGCATATCGTCCCGATTAAAACGCCAATTCGCCCATGCCGAAAAAATATTATTGGTCACCTCCGTTGTGGAAACCCACTTCAGATTGGGCCGCGTTTGATTGACATGCCCGAACTCGTGCGCGATGCCCCACGACTGCTTGACCGCCTTGTGCGGATCGCCGACGCCCTCCATCGTGCTGTCGTTAAACGCCGCACCGATGCCGTCCGCATGCATATAGCCGCTCCACATTGTCCGTCCGTGCATGTGGTTGTTGCGGCGCCGCTTAAACTGCGTCAGCCCCAAAAAATCCTCCACCTGCTGACGGATAATTTCGTCGTAGATCCGGATCAGGCTGTTCCCTGCCGTCGGGCAAGTCTTTTGCATCGTCTTCGCGCAAAAAAGCAACTGAACATTTTTCCCGACGATGTCAAAACAGTCGCCCTTCACATTGTTGATCAATTTGACCCATGCCTCCTTGCCGTCGCCGACACGATAAACTCCGTTTGCCGTTCCCGTGGCGACATTCAATTCCAAGGGCGGCGCCTTATCGTAATCTTTCGTGTAATAATTGACATAGAGCAAGCCGTTGTGCGGAGCCTGAAAGACATTCACGCCGGGTTCCAACCGCCATTTTTTTTCGCTCCCGCAACCTTCCTTGTCCCAACAATACAATTTCAAGTCGATCTCATAATCCTTTGCCGCTTTTCCTGCAAAAGCGACGATGTTTTCTCCGCGCGTAAAATAAATGCCCGTCGGATTTTCAAAACGCGACCATGTCGAAGTTTTCAGTTCCCGCGCCAAATCTTCATAGGGATAATAGGCTTCGTATTTTCGGGAACGCACTTCCGGGCGATAGGTTTTACGGAGCATTTCCATCGCCATTTGTTTTAAGACCGGCGACTTCATTTTTTTAATCCGGTCGTCACTGACGCTTTTTTTCAAAGAACTGCACAAGGCATCTTCAAAAATCTCCGCACGTTCCCCCTTCGATTTTTTCAGATCCGCCGCCAATTTTTCCGGAGATTCCGCCAAAATCCACGGGAACGCCAAAAACAGGAACGCGAAAACGCTTAGCAAATATTTTAAAACACGAATCATTGTTCAAGAATCTCCTGCATTATATTAACTATTTTTTCCGCGGGAACGCTTCGCCAAACCGTTTGCGCCAACGCGCCCTGCCAAGCGAGCATCGAGCGTCCGTCACTCGCGGGAACGCCTTTTTCTCGCGACAATTTTACCAACGCGGGAACATGTTTGCCATAAGTGATATCGTAAACAGCCCGCGGCTTCAAAATCTCAAAATCTTCCGGCGAGAACGGCGATTCGTCTGCCGCGCCCAAACCCAACGCCGTCGCATTGACCAAAAGCGCGTTCGCGGGAAGATTTTTTTTATCACAAAAAACCTGAAGCGACGGGAACGCGATTTTCAAGTCGTCCGCCAAATCCCGGGCTTTTTCCGTCGTGCGGTTGCAAATCCACAAAACCCGGCAGCCATGATTTGCCGCGGCGAAGGCAATCGCCCGCGCCGCACCGCCTGCGCCGAGCAAAACGAGCGGCAGCTCTGCGAATGTTCCCGCCTGCGGGAACGCCGACGACACCGCCCGGCAAAAACCTTCCCCGTCCGTATTCGTTCCCGAAAAAGCCGTCGCGCCAGGCAAACGGTAAAGCGTATTCGCCGCGCCGATTTGAGAAGCCGCAAAATCCAACGACTGCAAAAAAGGCAACGCCAAAATCTTATGCGGCAATGTCAAATTCAAGCCCGCAAAGCCTTTTTCAAAAAACAATGCCAGCGCCTCCTGCAGCTTTTCCGGAGGAACCTCAAATTTGAAATAACGCAATTGCCGTTCCCGCGAATGCTCAAACACGGCATTGTGCATACGCGGCGAAAGCGAGTGCGAAACCGGATAGCCGAGAACGGCAAAATCCGTTCCCGACGACTGCCGCCAGCCCGACAAATCACCAAGCGTATATGTCTTCTCCGTCATAATTTAAAAGCGTCGCCGGATAGATTTTCCGCTTTGCGTTCCCGCAAAAACTACTCTCCGAGATGCTTGTCCGGCAACAAATAATTGAGAACGTAGTCGCTCACTGACTCTTCCAAAGGCACTAAATATTGCGCGCCGCCGAGCCGTTCCAGTTTGCTGATTTTCGCCTCTGTGAAATATTGATACTGCCGCTTGATGTGCTCGGGCATTTCGACAAATTCGATTTTTTCGGGAACGCCCATCGCCTTGAAAATAGGCCGCACCAAGTCAAGCCAGGTGCGGGCTTTCCCGGAACCGACATTCACGAGCCCGTTGGCTTCAAGATTTTGCGCCAGATGAACCGTTATCGCCGCCGCTTCTTTCGCACCGAGAAAATCGCGCTTTTGCTCACCGTCCTTGTATTCCGGCTTGTAGCTTTTGAACAGTTTTACGCCGCCCGTCTCCTTAATTTGATTAAAGGCGCGAAAAACCATGCTGACCATGCTGTCCTTGTGATTTTCGTTGGGACCGAAAACATTAAAATATTTAACACCGCAAATCTTGTCGGCGTAGCCGTTGCGCAAAGCGTGCAAATCAAAAAGATGTTTTGAATAGCCGTACATGTTGAGCGGCTTGAGGCCCGCAATCGGACCTTCGTCGTCCATACCGTTGGAACCGTCGCCGTATGTCGCCGCTGAAGACGCATAAACAAAGCGCGCGCCCTGCCCCAAAGCGAACGCCGCCATCTTTTTCGTGTATTCGTAATTGTTGTGAACCAAATACGTGCAGTCCTTTTCAGTCGTCGATGAACACGCACCAAGATGAAAAATCGTTCGAATGTCCGAAAATTGTCCGGGATCTTTTTCAAGCGCCCTGTCAAAATCCTCATATTCCATATACTCCGCAAAATGAAGCGGAACAAGGTTTTTGTAACGAAAATCCGTCCCCAGCTTGTCCGTTACCAGAATATTCTCGTAACCCAACGCATTTAAGCGGGCGATAATCGCGCTGCCGATCAGGCCGGAGCCGCCGGTCACCAAAATTTTACCTTGAGAGAGATCGTGTTTCATAGTGACATTATAAACAATCGATCAAGCTTTTTAAATAAAAAGCCGCCGCGCCTTTTCCAGTTCCCCGATTGTCCCCAAATCCTGCCAGGATCCGCCATCGTCAACAAGGGCGGCGATCCCGCGGGAACGCGCAATTGTCCGCAAAAACGCCTCGACAACCGACTCGGTTTTCCCGGGAACGAGCTCTTTAAAAAACGCCCGCCGCACACAATAAATTCCCGTAAAACGACAACGGCGAGTTCCCGCAACCCCCAAACGGTCCCGCATATCACAAACACGGGAGGAACAATCGTCAAAATTGACGTTCCCGCAAGAATCCGTCCGCAAAAGCAATGTCGCCAAAGCATCGTTCCCGCGATGGAAGGCGAACAATCTTTTTAAATCCAAATTTGCCAAAATATCACCATTGTAAATCGCAATCGACTCATCTTCGTCAGACAAAAGCGGCTCAATGTTTTTTAAACCGCCGCCCGTATCAAGCAAAACCGTTTCATGAACAAAGGTAATCGGAACGCCATGATATTCACTCTTCGGGAACGCCGTTTTATAACAATCCGCCGCATGATGCGTGTTGACGATAAAACGCCCGATACCGGCGGCAATCAAAGCGTCAAACGCCCGACAAATAATAGGCTTGCCGCCGACTTCAATCAACGGCTTCGGACAATGCTCCGTCAGTGGGCGAAGTCGAGTCCCCAATCCTGCTCCTAAAATAAATGCTGTTTTCATCGAAAAAAGAAAACTCGTGAAATCAATCAAGAAATCACGAGTTTTTCACTTTAAAGAACGCTGATTAAACTTTCTTAAAGACCAACGCGGCATTATGACCGCCGAAGCCGAGATTGTCGCTGACAGCAATCTTGATGTCCGCCTTGCGCGCCACATTTGGCACGTAGTCGAGATCGCATTCCGGATCGGGGGTGTGCAGATTGATCGTCGGAGGAATAATACCCTCCTCGAGTGCCAAGCAACAGGCCGCCGCTTCAACACCGCCGGCAGCGCCGAGCAGGTGACCCGTCATCGACTTGGTCGAAGAAATCGCCAATTTGCGGGCGTGATCACCAAAAACCTCTTTGATCGCCATCGTCTCAAACTTGTCGTTCAAGTGAGTCGAAGTGCCGTGAGCATTGATATAATCGACCTCTTCCGGCGCAACACCCGCATCCTTCAACGCACAACGGAAACACTCCGCCATCCCGGAACCGTCCGGAGCCGGAGAAGTGATGTGATAAGCGTCGCAAGTGGCGAAATAACCCACCATCTCCGCATAAATATGCGCACCGCGAGCCTTGGCGTGTTCATATTCCTCAAGCACCAGAATGCCGGCGCCCTCACCCATGATAAAACCGTTGCGTTCGGCATCAAACGGACGGCAGGCCTTCATCGGATCTTCCGTCGTCGAAAGTGCCTTCATGTTGCAAAAACCGGCAATTCCCAACTGCGTGATTGCAGCTTCCGCACCGCCGGCGACCATTACGTCGGCATCGCCGTCGCGAACATGACGATAAGCCTCGCCCAAAGCGTGGGTTCCCGAAGCGCAAGCGGAAACGACGCCGTAGTTGACAGCCTGAGCCTTCAAGTCAATCGCCACTACGCCTGACGCCATATTTGAAATAAGCATCGGGATCATGAACGGGGAAATGCGCCGCGGTCCCTTTTCAAGCAAAACGCGCGATTGGACCTCAATCGTTTCCATACCACCGATACCGGAGCCGATAATCACGCCGAGACGCGGTCCCGGGATTTGTCCAATCTCAAGTTTGGCGTCCTGCATCGCCATTTTGGAGGCCGCCACCGCATATTGCGTATAACGGTCATTGCGCTTTTGCTCCTTCGGATCCATGTAAGGATCCATATTGAAGTCCTTGAGCTCCGCATCAACCGTGCAGCTGAGGCCGGTAGCGTCAAAGCGGGCGATTTTTTGAATACCGCACTTACCCGCCTTCAAACTTTCCCAAAATGTTGCCTTGTCATTGCCGACCGGAGACAAAATGCCGATTCCGGTAACAACAACGCGTTTGCGTTCTGCTTGCATAAAAAATAAAAATTAAAAGTTAAAATATATACAAAAAAACGGCGGACACCAAGGGCGCCGCCGTCTTTTCAAAATAATCAAAGAGGAGCGGCCCGGCTCTTATTGAGCACCAGCCTTGCCTTTGATGTAGGCGATCACATCACCCACGCTCTTCATCTTCTGCGAATCCTCTTCAGGGATCTCAGCACCATTCAGATCATCCTTGAACTCCTCTTCGAAAGCCATAATAAGCTCAACGAGGTCGAGAGAGTCGGCGCCCAAATCTCCAAGGAACGTCGCCTCGGGAGTAATTTTATCTTCGCTAACATTGAGTTGTTGAACGATGATGTCTTTTACACGTTGCTCGATAGTTTTGTCTGACATATGAGTTTTTATTAGTTGTTAAAATTTGTAATTATTTTGCTAACGACCTGCCGCTAACACTTATATTATCCTACATCGCCATGCCCCCGTCAACAGAAAAACATTGACCGGTAATATAGCCCGCATTTTCAGAACACAAAAAATTCACCGTAGCGGCAATGTCTTCTGGTGTCCCGAAACGCGCCAACGGGATTGCGCCTTTAATCTTCGTCTGGACTTCTTCCGGCAAGACCGCCGTCATATCCGTCGTAATAAAACCGGGAGCAACCGCATTGACCGTAATCGAACGCGTCGAAAACTCGCGCGCCATTGATTTGGTCATCCCGATAAGCCCCGCCTTCGCCGCCGAATAATTCGCCTGACCGGCATTTCCTTGAATCCCGACAACGGAAGAAATGTTTACAATCCGCCCCCAACGCTTTTTTGTCATCGGACGCAAAAGCCCTTTTACCCAGTAGAACGCGCTCGACAAATTGGTCTGCAAAACCGTATTCCAGTCATCATCACCCATGCGCATTACAAGTCCGTCGCGGGTAATGCCGGCGTTGTTGACCAAAATATCAACGCCGCCGTAATCCTTGATAATCTCTTCACAGGCCGCCGCCACTGCCGAGGCGTCCGAAACGTCAACCGCCTTGGCCACAGCCTTGCCGCCTTGGGCGACAATCGCCTCGGCGACAGCGCCGCAGGAACTCGGATTTTTTGAAACACAAATAAGCAAATGGCCGTCCGCCGCCAAATTCTCGGCAATCGCCTTGCCAATGCCACGACCGGCGCCCGTCACAAGCGCCACCTTTGATGTATGTGTAAGATTCATAACAAATTGCAGTATAACGGAAGAAAAATAAATAATAAAGAATAAAGAACACAAAAACGACAATCGCCGGGGCAATGCGTCGCAATTTTCAATTTTGACAAAAAAAGCCCGTTCCCTCGCGGGAACGGGCCGGAAAACTTAAAAGTTAAGCTTATTTCTTCTTGCCTTTGTTGACAGAAGCTTTAACAGTCGTCGAAGCTTTGAACTTGACCGAGGTGGAAGCCGGGATACGGATCTTCGCGCCGGTCAAAGGATTCTTGCCGTCACGGGCAGCGCGTTTCACTGTCTTGAACGTGCCGAAGCCGATGAGTTGGACGGTTCCGTCCTTTTTGATGCCGGCAGCAATACCGTCGAGAACGGCTGCGACCGCCTTGGTTGCGCAAGCCTTGGTTGCTTCCGCACCGAGAGCTTTTTGAACTGCGTCAATGAGTTGACCTTTATTCATAATTGAATGATTGATTAGTTGTTGATGATAAGAAAACGTTAACTCCGTTTGGGGTTAACACAAATTAATTTAAAATTCTTTAATCGATAAGTCAATAGTTTTTTATTACTTTTTTTATAAAAAAATCCCTTATTCTATCGTGTTTTGCGCTTGAACACCCTCCGCAAAAGTGCTTATTTGCTAAAAAAAACAGTCCTACACAATCTCAAATCGCGATATTATCAACGATTAAAGAGGCCTGAAAATTATTTTTTTCTAAGAACCCAAAATCGCGTATCGTCAGAAAAATTTTTCACATTGTCCGGTTCTTCACAGATTTCCGAGCGCAATGCCGTATAGCAGATTTCAAACCCTGCTTTTTCAAGAGCGATACGCATTTCCGCCGGATCCGCAGCATGAATGAACATCTCGCCTTTTTCCGTAAAATGGTGGTAGTCCCCAAAATCATCGAGTGTTTTTTGCCGGAGTTCGCAATCCCACAATTTCCGTTCCCGCTCCCAATACTCCCGCCTCTCAGGATTCAAGCGGTCGTGGCCGGTAAAAATCAGAATTCCCTGCGATTTCAAAACGCGGGCGATTTCCTTCAAGGCTTGCTCGCGGCACTCCCGTCGTGGGATCATTTGCAATCCGTTAAAAGCGAAAATCGCCGCATCATAAACTTCGTTCCCGCAACTGAGCGCCGTCGCGTCTTCAACTGCAAAGCAAACTTGCGTTCCCGCGGGAACGTCCGCCAATACGCCACGAGCGAAATCAATCATCAGTTCTGAAAAATCGCTCACGGTCAAATCTTTATAGCCGAGCAATGCCAAGCCACGGGACACCCGCCCCGCTCCGGCGCCCAACTCCAAAATTTTAGCTGCTTTGGGAATATAGCGTTCGATCAGCATACGCTCACTCCGCCACAATCCGACATTGACCGCCGCGCGCGCATAATCGAGCACGACATCGGGATTTGAAAAAAACCGGCGGTTAATCTGGGGATCCACCTTTTTAAAAATCGCGAGATTCGCGCCAATTGTTGCGCGCAAGAGGCGCCACTAATTTTTTTAATGCGTTCGCGCGAACGGGCGGAAGTCCGCTGCCTGTCGAGAGCCACATGGCCACCTCCTGCCAAATCGCAGGATTAGGACGGCGCATTTGCGTCAAAACCTGAATTTCTTTTTCGAGTGCCGTCCGCGTCGCGCTTCCTTCAATCATTCCCAGTTTAATGCGCACGGAAATCATATCCGCCCGCAATTGGGAATGCCACGGGAACAGGGACAAGGCGGCACTTGCGACCTGATAAGCCGTCTCCTCCTCCCCAACACGACGCAACAAGGCGATAACAGAAACGAACTCGTCGGGCGTATGGTCCGGCATCGCCAAATATTGTGACAAAAGCAATTGCGAGTGTTCCCGCAAGCGTTTTTCATCCTTTTTGTTTTGTGTCGCCGCACGAGCGTATGCCGCCGCCAAAATCGCCTTTGTCGCAGCCTCGTAATCGTCAAACAAATCCGGTTTCGCCTGTGTGATCGCCGCGTAATCGCGAATAGCCTTGTCCGCATCTCCGGCAGTCAATGTCGCTTCAATTTCCGCCGCAACAAACATCGCCGGCGCGATATTGCGTTCAATCGCACAGCGAAGACAACGTTCCGCGACATCCGGCTTCCCTGTTTCCGCCGCTAAATTGGCAAGCGACAAAAGCGCCGTTTGGCTTGAGGCGAAATTTTCAAAAATCGCTTCCAATTCTTCACGGGAACGTTTTTCGTTGCCCATCTTATTAAAAAGATAGAGCCGTTGCAAATAAGGAGTTGCAGAGTCCGGATTTTCAGCGATACGGCGTTCCGCAACTTTTAACGCGCCTTCCAAATCTCCCATCCGTTGGCGATAGTGCGAGAGTTGCGATAAAATCACGTCGCGTTTTTCCGGCGGGAACGATGTCAGACCGTCCTCTAAAATTTTAATCGCGACACTTGTTTCTCCCAATTCAAAAAAGCATCGCGATTTCAAAATCATCCCCTGCTGCGACTTGTCGATCGCCTCGTCTTCGAGGATTTGCAACGCGTGTTCATAATCGCCGATCCAAAAGGATGAAATCGCAGCATGGTTGGCAATCACCAAATGAACCTCTTCCGGAAGTTTTTCTTTCAACAATGCGACAGCCTGTTTTGCCGCAAGCCGGTCTTGCTGCAGATCCGACAGCGCATCAAAGTAGCGGTTGAAATACACCGGCGCCAGCTCGCTTCGCATATCCAAATATTTGATGCCGAAATGCAAGGTCTGCAACGCCTGCTTGGGCTCTATCAACGACGCGAACAGCAAACGCGCCTTAATGTTCGCGGGATCGCATTTCAAAGCGATCTGCACAGCCGCCAGCGCGTCTTCCAAACGCTTGCCGTCGCGAGCGACAAAAGCCATCTCTGTAAAATATTCGCCCAAATCGTGAATGTGGTCGGCGCGGATTTTTTCCCAATCTCCGGGATTTTTAACAATTCGCGCCAAAGAAAACATCGTCTTGCGCCGCAATGTCGGATCCGAAATTTTAACAGCCTCGTTATCCATCAAACGCTGTGCGCAGGCGGAAATGTCTTTTTCATCCTTGTAAAGGGTCAGCTCCGACAAAAACAACGTATTCAAAAACGAACCCAATTCGGCATTCTCCGGCGTTCCCGCCGTGACGGGACTCTGTTGTTCGGGCAACGACTGCCCGTGACTTTTTGGACTCGGGAAAAGAAACGGGATCATGGCGATCGAAATCAATAGAGGGAATTTGTGCACGTTAAAAAGTTTTTAGGATTTTCTAAGCCTGACATCATCGCGCCACGCGGCGATTGCCGCCGTCGCCCGGCTGCCGAGGTTGTCGTAAATTTTTGCAAACGAGGGTTTTTGCGGCGAAAGTCCGAGAATATCGTGCATCACCAAAATTTGCCCGTCCGTTGCCGTTCCCGCACCGATACCGACGGTCGGGATCGACACCGCCTCCGTGATCGATTTCGCCAAGTCTTCCGGGATCATTTCCAAAAGCAACGCAAATGATCCCGCCTTCTCGTGCGCCTTGGCGGCGTCAAAAATACTTTTTGCCTCCAATTCGCTCTTCCCGTACTTGCGATATCCGCCTTCCGCCATCACGCGCTGCGCCTGCAAGCCGATGTGGGCCCAAACGGGAACGCCGGCTGCGACCAGACGCTCGATTGTCGGAGCCATCGCGACGCCCCCTTCGATTTTTACCGCCTCCGCACCGCATTCCTGCATCAGACGCATACAAATTTTCAACAACTCCGAAAAATCTCCATGGGCGACTCCGAAGGGAATATCGACGGCAATCAGCGCATCCGGCTTGGCGCGCGCCACCGCCGCACAATGATGACACATCATATCGACGGTCACGGGAACGGTGTTTTCAAAGCCCAAAACGACGTTCCCGACGCTGTCTCCGACCAAAAGGACGTCCACATCCGCCGCCGTCGCCAAGCGCGCTGTAACCGCATCGTAAGCCGTAATGCAAACAAGCGGCGTTCCCGCCGTCTTTGCCCGAGCCAAAGTCTTTATTGTTCGCTTCATGACATCAAAAATTCAAATATCTACCGCTTTAAAATTTCACCCAATGCCGCCAGCAAACGCTCGTTCTGTTTTGGTGTTCCCACCGTAATCCGCAAATGTTCCGGCATATCATAACCGCCCATCGGTCGGACGATCAGACCGCGTCTTTGAAGTTCGACAAAAACCTCCTTGGCGTCGGGACCGATGTGTACCAAAATAAAATTGGCGTAAGTCGGAACATAATCGAGTTTCAATTTTTTAAATCCGGCGCAAAGTTTTTTGATGCCTTTTTTCGTTCCCGCGAGCGTTTTCTTCACAAACGCGACGTCATCGATGGCGGCAAGTCCCGCCGTCTGCGCCAGGAGATTGGAATTGAAGGGCTGGCGCACGCGATTCATCAGAGCGATGATTTCTTTGTTGCCGAACATATAACCGCAGCGGAAACCCGCCAGACCGTAAAGTTTTGAAAAAGTGCGCGCCACAACAATTTTTTTGCCCGCCGCAATCAGCGGACGCATATCCGGAGTCTTGCCGTCGGCAAACTCGGCATAGGCTTCGTCCAAAACCAAAATCACGTGATCCGGCAAACGCTCCGCAAACGCGAGCAATTCCTGAGGATCGCAGATCGTCCCTTGGGGATTGTTGGGGTTCGTGATAAAAATAATGCGCGTTTTTGCCGTAATCGCAGCCTCGATCGCCTTAAGGTCTGTTGAAAAATCAGGCATCGGCACTGTCACGGATTTCGCTCCCGCGAGTGTCGTCGCGATTTTATAGACGATGAACGATTTGTCGCCGTAAATAACTTCGCTGTCTCTGTTGAGGATTGTCTGAGCCAAAATCATCAGCGCCTCATTCGAGCCGTTCCCGATAAAAAACTGTTCCGGGCTGAGATCCCAAAACTTTGCCAGGCGTTCCCGCAAGGCGATTGCCGCGCCGTCGGGATACATGTTCGTTCCCGCGAGAGCCGCCTTAACCGCCTTGATTGCCTTTGGCGAAGCCCCGAACGGATTTTCATTGGAGGCCATTTTTTCGATCGTCGAAGGATCGATCCCGAATTCCCGGGCGACATACTCGACCGGCTTGCCGGGAACGTATTCGGGCAAGTTTTCAATAACTTTATTTGCCAAATCTTTATAATTCATAAAAACTCAATTGTTGTGGTCGCCGCAATCACAGCCCGGGCCATGGTGGTGCATTTGATGCAGGGCCTCGAAAGCGTCTGCGCTCCCGAGATCGGCGGCTTGGTGCATCAAACGCAAGCCCTCTTTCGTATCGGCGGGAACGCCCGTTCCCGTCAACAGCGCCTGCGCCACCTTGTAAAGCGCATCGACGTTCCCGAGATCGGCAGCCCGCTTGAAATAGCTGTAAGCCAAAACCTTATCGCAATGCCCAAGCTCCTCTTCATCATAGGCGATCGCCAACGCCAACATCGCATCCGCGTTGTTGAGATCCGCAGCCCGCTCCAACCATTTTTCCGCCTTGGAAAAATCCGGCTCGACCACACCTTCGCCAAAAATATAATAGATGCCGACGGTCAGCATTGCCCGATCGTCGCCAGACTCCGCCTCCGCGAGCCATTGCTCAAATCCTTTTTCTTCCGCGCCCATCTGCTTTATTTTTTCGCTTTTGATTTTTTTGCGGGAACGGCCTTCACGCAGTCCGGCTCGACGATTCCGTCCGCCAGCCCGTATTTTATAGCCTCTTCCGCCGAGAGCCAAAAATCGCGATCCGTGTCTTCTGTAATTTTTTCGAGCGGCTGTCCGGAAGCCTCCGCCAAAATCCGGTTCAATTCCTCCCTCAAGGTCTCCATTTCGGCAGCCTCAATCTGAATATTTGTCGCCGGACCTTCAAAAAATCCGCTGATCAACGGCTGATGGATAAGAACTCGGGCATGCGGATAAAGCAAGCGGCGCCCTTTTTGAGGCGCGCTCAACAAAATAGACCCCATCGATGCCGCCAGCCCCGTCACAATTACCGTTACCGGAGAGGAAATCAATTTGATCGTATCATAAATCGCCATTCCCGCCGTAATCGAACCGCCGGGCGTGTTGATATAAAAAGTAATCGGCTCGCCGGGGCCCGTTTGTTCGAGATAAAGCAATTTCTCCGTCACATCGCGGGCGGTCGCATCCTCAACAGCTCCCCAAAGAAAAATTTTGCGCTGTTTCAAAAATTCTTTTTGAATTTGCAAATTCGGCGTTCCCGCCTCGTTTTTTTCTTCGTCACAAGCATTTTTTTTCATTTCCATACGACCTAATTATACGATTTTAAAATATCTTTCCGCAAATTACTTTTTCTGCGCTTCCTTCAGGCTTTTTTCCAAATTCACGCGTCGGCGGATATAGGTCGGCACTTCAAGATCCTCACCCTCGTAAAGCAGTCTCGGCACGCCTTCAAAAATGCCGCGATCGTCAATCGGCAGTCCGCCTTCTCCCGTATAGTCGAGCGCGAACGATCCCGAATCCTGCATCGCGTTGGTGACATCTGTCGGCGTTAAATATTTTTTCCGGCGATTTTCCGCCGCTTTAATATCTATAGCGCCGATAACGCAAAGTTTTATCTTGTCCCCCATGCCGGGAACGATGTCGTAGCACAAGCGAACCCGTTTTGTCGCGCCCATTTTTTTTGCGACGCCGCTTGCGATGAGATTCGCCTGTTCTCCGGTCGGGAACGCCGCAATACTGACGATGACAACCGCCGTGTCGCTTTTGTCTTGCGGCTCGATGAGCGGACAGGCGCTCAGGCTGTCCAATGCCGAGCGAATCGCGTCCGCCCCGTCTCCCTCGCCGATCGAAAACAATGTCGGCGCTCCCGCGACGGGGAAAAAGCTATGGAACTCGACAAAATCCATGCGCAAATTTTCATCGGAGGAAAACAACAATGAAAAAATCTTTTGCACGCTGCAGTCGATCCATTCGCGAGGTTTTTCATACATTTCGACAATGCTGCCTTGCGACTCGAAGAAAGAAAGTCTGTCACAATCGATTCTCAACAAAAAATGGCATTCCCGACTCAACAGACTATAAGCTTCTCGAGCCGCGGCGACGGGAACGTCCCCGTCATAGCTGAACGGCATCGTCACAAATGCCGCGACAAATTTTTGCTGTTCCCGCAATATTCTGGCGATTACCGGCGTTGCGCCGCTTCCGGTCCCGTGGCCGAACGCCGACACGAGAATGACCATTTTCGTATCGGCAAAAAGCTCTACGATCCTTTCGGAATTGTCCCGGGCGGCAACAGCCCCTTTTTGCGGATCCCATCCCGTCCCCAAACCTGCCGGCCCCGAAAGCATCAGTTTCTCGACATCACCCAATTTCCCCAAATCGCGAGCGTCCGTATCAATATAAATTTTTTTGACCGGATAAGCGTCCGTTTTTATTTTTGAAACGTATCCGCAACCGCTTTCTCCGATTCCGACAAGCGCCACTTTCAAATCGTTTTGCATCAAATGTCCCATTTTTGACTTAAATAAAAAGTTCCTTTAATTGTTGCCAGACACTTTTCCTGTCCGTTCTTTTAAGTCGCTCTTTATATTGTTTTTCAAACAATGACGCCAAGCCGACAACCGTGCTAAAAGAAGGATCGTCAAGATTTTCCGCAAATTCCAATTTCGGCTCGCTGACCGTAACAGTCGCCCCCTTAAAGACGTTGCCGGCGGCAACGGCAATATCATCTAATTTTGCCGTTCCTCCGGTAAGAACAAGAGAGGAAACTTTCGCCTCCGGCGGGAGCGCTCTCCTGACGAGATCAAAAAGCTCGCCGACGCGCTCGCTGACGATCGTGTTCAAAATATAACGGCTGTAACGTTCCCCGCTGGGCAAACCGCAATCTTTTTTGGCATCTTCACTGCTCAGTATGGCGGACGAATACGATGTTTTCAGCTTCTCCGCATTTTCATTTTCCGCGTGCATTCCGACAGTAATGTCGCGATTGATATTCATTCCGCCGACAGGGATGACACCTGTTCCCCGCAAGATGCCCTCTTCGTCATAATAGGCAAAATCCGTCGTTCCTGCGCCGATGTCCACGACAAGACGATTTTTGCTTCCGTCACCAGTCTCCGTCGCCCTTGCGGAAGCGAGCGACGCGGCAAAAAGTTCACTGACATGAAGATCGTATGCATTGGCGATTTGGACCATTTCCGTCAAATAATCCTTTTTGCCCTCCACCATCCAAAGGTAATATTTCAGTTCGCTCGACACCTTGCCTTGGGGGGTTTTGGTAAACTCCGCCGCCTTTCCGTTTGGTGTGATGCTGTAACATTGCCCGACACGATGAACGATACAATAGCCTTCTTGCGGCAAATGCGCATAGGCGTCCGCCTTCGCCGTTCGCATATCTTCAGCAGAAACACATTTTGCCTTTGTCGAGGTCACGCCTGAAATCGGACGTCCGGCGACTTGCCGGTATCCGCTGATCGACATGACCGCACGATGAACGTTCCCGGCAGCGAGCTGCGCTTTGTTTTCCGCTTCATTGATCGCGCCGTGAACGCATTCGTTCAAAGCCTGCATATTTAAAATCTCCCCGCGGATCATCCCCTGCGTCGGTCTTTTGGCAGAACTCAAAATCTTCAAGTCGGGATTCACCTCAACGATCAAAACTTTTGTGAACGCTGTCCCGACATCAACAATGGCGTATAAAGCGGCTTGCATAACTAACGGTTCCTATATCTCGGATTAACCTCATTGGGTGGAGTGTTCGGCCTGTTGCGGGGCCGTTGAGGCTGTGAATTTTGTCTCTGTTCCGGCTGACGGGGATTTTGCGTGTTCAACGGCCGGACCAAACTCGGCGGACGCGGACGAGCGTGCGACGGCGTTCCCGTGGCGCCGGCCTCGTTCCCGTGGCGCGCATCCGTCGTTCCCGCGGCGGGAATCGAAGCCAACGGGATAATGCGCAACTCGATAAATTTGTTGTTGCCTTTTGTACTAAGCATGAAAACAACTTTCCATGGCACCAGAAAACAAGCGCTGTTCCTGTCAAAATAATCCTTCAACTGTTTTTGAGTATCCTCCGATATCCACAAAGCCAGCTCGTCCTGATAACGCTGTGCCGAAAAAGCGAGCGTCTTAATCGGAGGCAAACCCGCATCCATCCGTCCTTCTTTCGGAGAGACCACAAAATACGCCCAAGACTGATCGTAACGCAGCGGGAGCAGTTTCTCGGGAATGCGCTTTAATGAAACGCTCTCCCATTCACACAGCAAATTCGCGCTCGTCAAACGGACTGCCTCCAAAAAATCGCGCAAACTTTCATGCTTCAACAAGACCTTGAAACCGTTCTCGTTTTCCCGCAATTCATAATCCGTCACAAACGGAAACGCCTCATCCGCCATCGCATTAAAATACGTCTCCGGGAACAAAACACCATCCGACGCCACCATATTGACGCTTCCATCCGCCAACTTTACGCGCGCAAAAGCCCGCCTCTCCTGCACGCGAACGGTCAACAAATGATTCTTTTCATCCCGTTCAACTTCGGCGCGCAAAATCTGCGGATAGTCCAAAAGCTGTTTTTGGACATCATAAACACTTCGAGTCATTACCATACTCGAATAAAAACCCGTATATTTCAAAAACCAGTCTTTGTCCAGCGCTCCGTCCGAATGAAAGACAACATCATTGATATGATAAGCTTTATTAACCTCATCCGACGAAGCGATCTTTACAAACAAATTGGTAAAAATAAAAACCAAAAATGCCGCACTCAAGGCAATCGCGACCCCCTTGAGCCTCAAAACCCACCGCTTGATACGCGCAGCCCGGCTGACCAACGACGATTTGGCCTTCTGATCAATTTCAGAATGCCAATCTTTAGCCTTTTTCGCAATCGAGGTTGTTTTTTTTGAAAATAAGGACACAGCGACTCTCTCTTCCCCAAGTCTAACAACTTAGGATTGACACGACAAATTTTATTTGGATTTACAGCCGCGCTGCAATTCTTCCTCGAATTTCGCCTTTTTTTATGTTAAAATAGACGCGCGAATGATCGAAAGTCGTCCCCAAAAAATCAATCCGTTCTTTTCCGCATTGGGAAAGGCGTTTGATTTTTGCGCCCAAATGGACAAGATCACTCCGATCGCCATTATCATTCTTTGTGTTTTTGGTGTTTTGGGCATTTATTCTTCCGGCTCTTTTCGCGGGAGCGACGAATGGATCAAGCAAATTGTTTTTATCGCCTTGGGCGTTGGCGCCTACATCGGGATTATGGTGACCCCGCCTCAGTTTTTTAAAAACAATGCCATTCTCATTTATATTTTCGGAACGGTTTTGCTTGTTCCCATCGCCATTTCCGCTCTGACCCATATCAATTTCGGCAATTTCATTCACGATGTCAACGGTTCCCGCCGCTGGTATTTTTTAGGATCTTTCGGCCTGCAGCCTTCCGAATTCGCGAAAATCACCGCTTTGATTTTCCTCGCCAAAACCCTTTCATTTTCCCCGCTGACGAGTTTTAGACGATCCTATGCTTCTGTCGTCAAAACTGCCGCAATCGTCGGCGTTCCCGCCGGGCTGATCGTTGTGGAGCCCGATCTCGGCTCCACCTTGATCTATCCGCCGCTGGCGCTTGCGCTGCTCTGGATGGCGGGGCTCAAGTCCAGATTTTTTATCGTCGTTTTCGCTATCGGCGCGATTTTGGGCGGCATCATCGCCACCGACATTTATTTCTATCGGGAACGCATCGTTGACTATTACGAGGCCAATGACCACCCGCGCGATCCCGCAAGAGATATTCGGGGGCAATATCAGGCAGTCTCGTGGGTGCCGCTCAAGGACTATCAGCGGGAACGCCTGCTTTCTTTTATCGATCCCGAAACCATTGATCCGCGGGGAACGGGATCGTCGTGGAATGTACGACAGTCGCTTATTTGCGTCGGCAAAGGCGGACTGACGGGCGCCGGATTTTCAAACGGCATGCAGGCAAAACTCGGATATCTGCCGGAACTCGCCGCACACAACGACTTTCTTTTTTCCGTCATCGCTGAAGAATACGGCTTCGCCGGCTGCGGGACGATTTTGGGCATCTACCTCCTGATGCTCATTCGCATTATCCAGATCGCCTACAAAATAAACGATCCTTTTTGCTCTTTAATCGCGACCGGGATCGCCGTCATTCTATTTATTCACATTTTTATCAATATCGGCATGAATATCGGTCTGATGCCCGTTACGGGACTTTCGCTCCCGTTTATGAGCTACGGCGGATCCTTTGTGCTCAGCTGTTTCATCCTCTTGGGACTCTTGCAAAGCGTCTATGCTCACCGCAAATCGAATCCCCAACCCAAAATTATCAGCCAACCGGAAATCCAAAAAACTTTATATCAGCTTTAAATCCAATTTCACGCTGCCAATCCCATCACGTGGCGCAGCAGAGTATTCGGTTCAGGTGCAAAAAACGACTCGCACCCGGTGCATCACCCGAGGGAAATGCCGAACCCGTTTACGCTCACGCACGAAAAGATCGGACCCGGCGGCACTAACACAAAACCAATAAATAATCATGCCAGACATCCCAGACAAAGACGATTATCCTCGTGACGAACATGACGATCTTCGCACTCCCCCCAAAAAACAAGAGGCCAGACCCGTCGAGATCGAAAAGATCAAAAACGATGCCGCCTCCCGTGCAAAAAAACTCCCGCTCGTCCAACGCGTTGTCAAGTTCTTCTCAAAAGACAAGGACACCTTCCGCGAGCTCATCATCAACAGCGAACCGCTCGAACGCAGAACCGCACTTCTCACCAACGGCGTTCTCGAAAAATACGATCTTGAACGAACCGATGAAAAGCGTGTGGTCGGCGCCATCTACAAAGGAAAAATTCAAAACCTCGAAAAAGGTCTGAAGGCCGCCTTCGTCGATGTCGGCGAACAAAAAAACGCCTTCCTGCACTATTGGGACATGCTCCCGGCAGCCAACGACTCCTCCGTAGAGTTTATACGCGACAACGAATCCGCCGAACAAAAATCACGGCGGCACTACGAACCCAAAGACGTTCCCGAGCTCTTCCCTATCGGCAGCGAAATCGTCGTCCAGGTCACCAAAGGGCAAATCGGCACCAAGGGACCGAGAACAACGACAAATATCGCAATCCCCGGACGTTTCCTGGTCTTGATGCCGTTCTCCGGACAATGCGGAATCTCGCGAAAAATTGAAAACGGCGCCGAAAGGGATCGCCTTAAACAGCTCCTGCGAAAACTCACAATTCCAGAAGGAATGGGCATTATTATCCGCACTGCCGGCGAAGGCAAAAAGCTTCGTTACTTTGTGCGGGACCTCCACATGCTGCTCAAAAAATGGACGGCGATCTGCAATGTCATCAATACAACCCAGCAGCCGTGCATGCTCTACCAGGAACCCAACATTATCGAACGCACCGTTCGCGATTTCCTGACAGAAGATATCGACAGAATCCTCGTTGACAACGAAAAAGATTACAACACCGTTCTCGAACTCGTCGAGGAGATCTCGCCGCGCAGCCGCTCAAAAGTCGCACTCTACAAAGACAACATCCCGATTTTTGAACGCTACAACATCGAACGCCAAATCGAGCAGACTTACGCCCGACGCGTTCCTCTCAAATCCGGCGGAGAAATCGTCATCGACGAAACCGAAGCCCTCACCGCCATCGATGTCAACACCAGCGGTCACAAAGGCGAAGGAGACGCCAAAAACTTCATCGTTCAGGCAAATATCGAAGCCGTCCGCGAAGCCGCGAGACAGATTCGACTCCGCAACTTGGGCGGGCTGATCATTATCGACACCGTCGATATGAAAAACCCCAAAGACCGCAAAACCGTCTATAACGCCCTCCGCGACGCAATGGAAGAAGACAAGGCGAAACACCAAATCTTGCCGATCTCCCAACTCGGCATCATCCAAATGTCGCGCCAACGCCAGCAGGAAAGCAACACGACCTCACTCTACATGGTTTGCCCCTACTGCCAGGGACGAGGCATCGTCAAAAATGCCAGAGCCATCAGTGTCGAAATCCAGCGCCGCGTCGTCAGCGTCACACGAAAAATCCGCAGCGACGAAGCCAACATCGGCAAACAACTGAGTTTCCGAATCTTCCTGCACCCGCTCAACCTCGAACGCTTGCGCACTATCGACCGAAATTCACTGATCGACCTCGAAAGCGCCTACAATATTCAATTGAGCTTCCGCGCCGACCCCAACTACCATGTCGAAAACTTCAAAGTCATCAACATGGAAACCGGCAACGAAGTGCGGTAAAAATTAACGACAAAACAAAATCCGTTCCCGCGAAATTACGGGAACGGATTTTCTATTTTTAAATCGGTAAAACAATTAATTGCACAATTTCTGCCACTGGTAAAAACCACCTTTAGGACAGCGCGTCACCATCGGGCGGGCATTTGACTGTACAACCGTTCCACACTTAGAACATTGCCATGTTGCCATAGTAAACCTTTCATTATACTGTTTTGCAAGAAAATTGTCCTGCGCAAGACGGATAAGTTTCATCCGCTGACAAAATTCTAAAACAGAAAAAAAAACGCAAGTTTTATTATGAGAACTTCGTTCCCGTAAAAATCGCGGGAACGCCCTAAATGGTATGCCGCTCGATAACGTCTTTGGGGATACGAATGGCGCGCTGCGTTTTCAAATCAATCAACGCATAAGTCGCTGTTCCGTCCACGCAAATTCTATTATCCGCTTTTCTGACAATCCGATAAGAAAGGTCGATTGTACAAATACCGAATTTTAAAATGCCGGTCTCCACAAAAAACTCATCGCCCATCAGCAAGGCGCTTTTAAAATTCATCGTAATCGACGTCTGATACCACCCCATATTGCGTTCAAGATATTCCGACATCGGCATCTTGTAACAGCGCTCCATCTGGTCAAAACGCGCCGCCAGCAGATAGTCCATATAACGCGAACTGTGCACGTGTTGAAAAAGATCGATATCGTCCGGGCGCACTTTCATCTCCGTCACAAAACGCGCGTAAACCTTCCCTTGTTTCTCTTCGTTTGAATCACTCATAAAACAAGTCTAAACCAAAGCCGACATACGGGCAATTTTTTCAAAAAGAACAATTTGTCCCGTTCCCGTAAAAAAAACGTTCCCGCAGATTTTCCGCGGGAACGCCTTTTTGATTGGAAGCGTCAATTATTTGAGCAGCATTTTAAAATCGACCACAACGGCGCGGTCAGCTGTCACGAGCACGGGGTTGCCGTCAATCGCTGTGATTTCGGGAACTTCGAGCACGAGCTGCTGCACCTTTTTGAGGGTTTCCGCGAGCGGACCGACTGCCTTGGGAGCTTCTCCGCGAACGCCGTTAAGGATCTTGCCAACCTTGGTTTCCTTGATCATCTGATCAAAGTCTTCCGACGGCAAAATACGCATCGTCGTGTCGCGCATCACTTCGGTGTAAATACCGCCTGTACCGAAAACCATCACGCGACCGAAATTCTTGTCGCTGTTGACGCCAATGATCGTTTCCGTCGCCTTGACAATCATTTCCTGAATCAAAACGGACGCACCCTTGAGCTGGAATTTTTCAATCGAGCCCCACAGACCGCCCCAGGCTTCCTCAAAGCTTTTTTCATCGGCAATGTTCAAGTAAATACCCTTCATTTCCGTCTTGTGCAAAGCATCCGGAGCCGAGAGTTTCAAAACGACCGGCTTCGGGAAAATCGCCTTGCAAAATTCGAGGGCTTTTGCCTTGTCCGTGAAGTTGCCGCATTTGGGATAGTCAATCCCATAGTGATCCATCAGCATATTGACGGTTTCTTGCGGGAGCGACGCGAGTCCTGCCGATTTCGCCTCTGCAATCTTCGCCTTGATATCCGCGGGGACTTCGCCGACATTGACTGTCGCGAGTTTTTTGCCGCGATAAACCATTTGCGCCTTGAGCAAGCCGAGCAGACGGACAACATCGACAGGATACTCATAATTGAGAATCTTGTGTTCACTGAGCACCTTGAGACCTTCCGCGACTCGGGCGCCGCCGACAAACGCGCAGAAAATATTGACATTCTTGAATTGCGGCGCGATCTTGACGACAGCCTGTGCCGTGCCGACAGGATCGGTCACGCGCTGCGGCGTCAAAAGCACAAGGATGTTCTTGTATTCGCCGCTCTCGCAAAGCACACGCAAAGCATTTTCGTAACGATCCGCCTTAGCGTCGCCCACAACGTCAATCGGATTGCCGACAGAAGCCTCCGGTGTCAAAACAGCACGCAATTTTTCAATCGTCGCATCACTCGGGCGAGCCAAATCGAGCTTGGCGTCTTCACAAAGGTCTGATGTCAAAACGCCGACGCCGCCGGCATTGGTGAGCACCGCGAGCTTTCCGTCGTATTCGTTGTGGTTGGAATACTGCAAAATCTCAAGCAGGCCGAACAATTCGCGGTCGTTGTAAGCTTGAATCGCTCCGGCACCCTGCAAGGCGATTTCGAGAACGCGATAGTTGGGAGCAAGCGAACCCGTATGCGACAAAGACGCAGCCTGGGCCTTGGAACTCTTGCCCGGCTCCATGATCACGCAAGGCTTCGTGTCGGAAACCTCTTTGAGGACCTTAAGAAACGCCTTGCCGTTTTTCAAAGATTCCAAATAGAACACGAACGCCTTTGTATCCGGGTCGTCCTTAAGAGCTGCGAGCAGCGAATCTTCGCCCAAAGCGGCTTTGTTGCCGATCGAAATAAAATGAGAGAAACCGATGCCCTTGCCGGCCGCCCAGTCCATAATCGCCGAGCAATAGGCACCCGATTGTGAAATGAACGCGACATTTCCGCGTGCGGGGAAACCATCCGCGAACGAAGCGTTAAGATTGTTGAATGTCGCAATATGACCCAAGCAGTTCGGCCCGAGAAGGTTGATGCCGTTGTCCATGCACTTTTGGGCAATGCGCTTTTCCAGTTCTTTTTCACCAACCTCGGCAAAACCCGCTGTAATAATCGAAATATTCTTCGTCTTGTTCACAATGCACGCATCAATGACCGGCTCCGTAAAGCGTGCGGGAACGAGAATCACAACAAGATCCATCGCCTCTGGCAACTTGTCAACACTGGCATAACATTTCTTGCCATAAACTTCCTGACCGTCAAGTTTGGGATTGACGCCATAAAGCGTGCCCTTAAAATCGGCGGAAATAATATTGTTGAAAACAACCGCACCGAGTTTGGAAGGATCGCCGGAAACGCCGACAACCGCAATACTCTTCGGGTTGAAGAATGATTCGAGAGACATAATTTTATTAATTTTTGAGGTTTAAAACAATTTTTCAAATCGCGAACATCGCAATCTTCTCTTAAATTATAAACCTCGTTCCCGCAAAAATCAAAAAAAAGTTCCCACGCAAAGCCGCACATTCCCGTCAATGCGTCTTTTTCACATCGAGATGAATCGTCGCATCGACACCCAATTCGTCATAAATCAAATCTTCGATTTTGTCCGCAATCATGTGCGCCTCCACAAGTTTAATATCCCCCGGAAACCGCAAATGGAACGTTATCTCAATATGCGTCCCGTAATCATGATAATGCAATTGGTGAAAGCCCAAATCCTCGCCGTAGATCCTTCGGCAAATCTGCAAAATCTGCCGCTCCAAGTCCGCCGGGATCTTGCCGCCGAGCAAACGCGAACCCGTCTCAAACAAAACTTTTTTTGCCAGGCGCAACAACAAAATACCCACAACACACGACAACGCGCCATCCATCCACCAAAGATCGATCCCAAACTTTGCCCCGACAAACGCAAACAGCATCCCCAAAAGCAAAATCGCCGAACTCAACGTATCGCTCCGATGATGAAACGCATCCGCCTTCAACGATGTCATCTTTGTCTTGCGGGCAGCCCAAAGCGCATATTGGGCCAAACCTTCCTTGAAGACAATCGTCACCACCATCGCAAAAATCGCCCAAAATCCATAATCCACACGATCGCCCGAATAAATCTTCAACACTCCGTCCTTTATAAAAGAAAATCCGACAACCGCCAATAAAATCGCAATGGCGATACTCGCAATCATTTCCGCACGGCCGTGCCCATAGGGATGCCCGTCGTCCGCCGGCATTTTTGAAATTTTTAAGCCAATAAGCAAAACAATGCTCGAAAAACAGTCCGACAGCGTCTCAAAAGCGTCCGCCATCACCGCCAGCGATCCCGTGACAAACGCGACACACAACTTGAAAATCCCCAAACAAATATTCACCGCCATCGAGAGAATCCCCTCCCTCTTGGCAATTTTGTTCGCTTGTTCCGCCGAAATCATCAATACAAGATTAGAGACGTTCCCGCAAAAAGTCGATCTATTTCCCTCTCAAAACCCGTTCCCGCCACAAAATCAAAACGGAGAGAAATAGACAGAAAAATCCTCTCCGCCGTCAACAAAACAAACGCTCCAATCTTCACTCGTCTCAACAAACGCCCAATTGCCGGGAGATGGCGGAGTGCCGTCATTCACAAGGCGGACACGGAGGTCTGCAGATCCGTATCCGTCCACGACGCGAACACGAAAGTCGCTATTGCTGGATGAAGAAACGACCCTGATTCTCCCGCAACACATGCCAGCCTTCTCCTCGCGCGTCGCGTTGGCGGGAATTTGTCTGCGGGCGGAAATGCCGCCAACAAGGACAATCGAAACGGCAAAAAAGGCAAGAAACGCAAAAACAAACTTTTTCATACAAAATTTTAATGAAAAAAATAAGGACTAAAAAACTGCCCCGTCACCAACGAGAGCGGAGATCGATCGTAAAATCCGGGCTGTCACGATAATCGACGATCTTGACACGCCAAACATCAAAACAGTCATTTGATTGATTTATAATCCAATCAGTCCCGAGATAATGGACGGCATCAGCGCGATCTTTAACAAAATAAAAATTACCGTCACCGACAAGCGCCACATGAAAATCCGCGTTCCCGCCACCAACAATTCTAATTTGCCCGCGACATATCGCCGCTTTTTCCTCAGCGGACAATCCCGCGCATCTTTCCCGAATAGTTTTGTATTCGCCCGCAACAATCGCATCCAAACGCGCGCGCCGCACTTCCGGAGACAATTTCGAACGGAATAAGTTAACAATCGCATCCGAACGCGCGATAAACGCTTCCGGAGACAATTTCGAACGGGATAAGTTAAGAATCGCATTGTAGCGTGCTCTCTGCTCTTCGTCAGTCAAATCCCGTTCCCTCTCGCGCACATCGGAAAGAATCGCATTGTAGCGTGCTCTCCGCTCTTCGTCAGTCAACGGGTGTTCTTTTGTAAGTTCATCGATTGTCTTTTTATAAACGGCAATTCGCTCTTTTATCGACAATCGCGGATTTTCTTTGACAATCGAAAAATAAAGCTCGATCCGCTCATCCGGCGACAATTCTCTTTTCTCCATGACAACAACTTCGCGATTCGCCTTCGACGATTTTCCAGCCAAGACAAACCCTGCCGAGCAAAATAAAACAACCGCAACAAAGAGAAACCTCATAGAAAAATAAAATAAAACGCTACCGCACCGACCGCAAGTTTTTAGTTCTGCACATCCGTCCGTTTTCCTTCTTTATCTGTTCCGCCAACAAATATAAAATCAAATCTATGGCCGGTCCTCAAATCTCCCGTCTCATCAAAACGATTCGCGAACGTCTCGAAAAAGCGTCCGCCGAGCTTGTCTTTTATCCCGATGACCATCGCTACGAATTTCGCGGGAACGAACTCGTCTCCGTCTCTCAAGTCTGCCGGCAGTTCGCACCGCAATTTGACTCACACGGGAACGCCAAACGGATTTCCGAACAAACAGGAAAACCGGTCGAAGAAATCCTAAAGAGCTGGGAACTCAATTCCAAACGTTCTTGCGACACCGGCACCCGGACTCACAATTACGCCGAAGAAAAATTTTATAAAAAAACTCAATTCCCCGTTCCCGCAGACTTCGTTCCCGACAGCGATCCCGCGACTGTACCCCACAAAAAAGCCGTCGACGCTTTTTGGGATTTTTTGAACAACGACTTCAAATCCATAAAATACATTCCCGTCGCGGCAGAAAACAAAGTTATGAATTTGTCACTTGGCTATGCGGGCACATTTGACCTGCTCGCACTCGAGGTCAAAAACGGTCAGCCCAACGGTCTCGTCATCTTCGATTACAAAACAAACAGCAATCTCTTCAATGTTTTTAAAACAGAGACCATGCTCGAGCCGATAACGGATCTTTACAACTGCAACGCCGCCCATTATTCCTGCCAGCTCGCGCTTTATCAGCTCGCCCTCGAAAATATTTTCCCCGAACTGCCTGTCGTCCGACGCGTTTTGCTCTGGCTCGACAACGAAGGTGCAAGCCTCATCGACGAAAACTCGCGGGAACGATTTAACGATGCCGGCAAAAAATGGAAATTCCTGTCACCGGAGACAATTGAAAATTTAAAAAATAAATTTCGATTCCGACACCAAAAAGATTTCGCGACGCTCGCCCTGCCCGACATCGCCCAAACACTCGAAACCTTTTTGAATCAAAAATAAATTTCCGACCGCCAAAAAATTGACAGTCGGAAAAATCGGCGTTCCCGCGACAAAAAATTAATTTTCGCGAAGATTAAAGGCGATTTCCTCTTCGCTGACCTTAAAGTTTTGCAAATCGCCGTGCAAATAGGCCTCGTAAGCCGTCATGTCGATCAAGCCGTGTCCGGACAGATTGAAAAGAATCACTTTCTCCTCGCCCGACTCCTTGCATTTTTGAGCCTCACGAATCACCTCCGCGATCGCGTGACCGCTTTCCGGCGCCGGGATTATGCCTTCTGTTCTCGCGAACAAAATACTCGCCTCAAACGATTCCAACTGAGGAATATCGACCGCCGTCACAAAACCGTCCCGCACCAGCTCGGCGACAATCGCTCCCGAACCGTGATAACGCAAACCGCCCGCGTGAATATTCGCCGGCTTAAATTTATGGCCGATCGACAACATCGGGATCAGCGGCGTATAACCCGCCTCGTCGCCAAAATCCAAACCGAACTTGCCGCGCGTCAACTTGGGACAGCTTTCAGGTTCCGCAGCGATGAACTGCGTCTTTTTGCCATCCAAAAAATTGTGCCGCAAAAACGGCATTGAGATGCCGCCAAAATTGGAGCCGCCGCCAAAACAACCGATCACAATATCCGGATACTCTCCCGCAAGCGCCATTTGTTTTTCAGCCTCCAGACCGATAATCGTCTGATGAAGCGTCACGTGATTGAGCACCGAGCCCAAGGTGTATTTGCAATGCGATGTCGAAGTCGCCAATTCGATCGCTTCCGAAATCGCCGTCCCCAACGAACCGGGATGCAACGGATTTTCCGTCAAAATCCGGCGTCCCGCCTTGGTGGACATCGACGGGGAACCCTCCACCACAGCGCCGAATGTCCGCATAATACTGCTGCGGTAAGGCTTTTGCTGCATGGAAATCTTCACTTGGAAAACAGCGGCTTCGAGCCCAAAAAGTTTTGCGGCATAACTCAGCGCCGCACCCCATTGCCCCGCTCCCGTCTCCGTCGTCACATTTGTCGTTCCCTCCTGTTTGCAATAATAACATTGCGGGAGCGCCGAATTGATTTTGTGGGAACCGAGCGGATTGACGCTCTCGTTTTTAAAATAAATATGAGCCGGCGTTCCCAAAGCTTTTTCAAGCGCATACGCGCGAACAAGCGGTGTGCAGCGATAACTTTTATACATTTCGCGCACTTCCGCCGGGATCTCGATCCACGGATGTTCCTGATCGAGTTCTTGAACACAGCACTCCCGGGCAAAAACATGCGACAAATCATCGACTGTCATCTCTTTTTTCGTGACAGGATTCACCATCTTACCGGGCTTGTTCGGCATATCGGCCTGAACATTATACCAATGTGTCGGCAAATCATCTTCTGTTAAAAAATAACGCTTCTGTTTACTCATGATTAACAAACAATTTAAAACATTCCCCGGCGGGAGCGCAATTTTAAACAAAAATCCGTTCCCGCGAACAATTCTCGGGAACGGACTTTTTTTAACGGGAACGATTAATACATTCCGCCCATGCCTGCATCGGCGCCCGGAGCTGCCGGTTTCGGCTCTTCGGGAATATCGGTGATCAGGCACTCTGTCGTGAGCAACATCGAAGCGACGGATGTTGCCGACGTAATCGCCGTGCGCGTGACCTTTGCGGGATCGACAACACCTGCGGCGACAAGGTCTTCGTAGGTGTCCGTTGCAACGTTGTAGCCAAAATTGCCCTTGCCTGCGAGCACTTCTTTAACGATGAGGGAGCCTTCAACGCCGGCATTTTCGCAGAGAGTGCGCAACGGCTCCTCGATCGCGCGACGGACGATTTTTGCACCGAGGCGCTCATCTCCGTCGAGTTTTTTGATCAAAGCGTCCAAAGCTTTTGCCGTGCGGAGCAATGCGACACCGCCGCCAGGAACGATACCTTCTTCGACAGCCGCGCGTGTCGCATGCAAGGCGTCATCAACGCGGTCTTTTTTCTCCTTGAGTTCCGCTTCCGAAGCGGCGCCCACCTTGACGACAGCGACACCGCCGGCGAGTTTCGCCAAACGTTCTTGAAGTTTTTCGCGATCATAATCGGAAGTCGTATCTGCGATTTGACGACGAATCAATTTGACACGTCCTTGAATATCGGCAGAGCTGCCGGCGCCTTCGATAATCGTCGTGTTGTCTTTGTCAACAACGACGCGTTTTGCGGTGCCGAGATCGGCGATCGTGAGGGATTCGAGCTTGATGCCAAGGTCTTCCGTCACAAACTTGCCGCCTGTCAGAATGGCGATATCTTCCATCATGGCTTTGCGACGGTCGCCGAAGCCGGGAGCCTTGACTGCGCAAACATTGATAGTGCCACGAATCTTGTTGACCACGAGCGTTGCGAGCGCTTCGCCGTCGATATCTTCCGCGATGATCACCAAAGGCTTACCCGCCTTAGCAACGCCTTGCAAGATCGGCAAGAGGTCCTTCATCGAGGAAATCTTTTTCTCGAACAGCAAAATATAGGGGTTGTCGAGCACACATTCGAGCGTTTCCGCGTTGGTGCAAAAATACGGCGAGAGGTAGCCTTTGTCAAACTGCATACCTTCGACGACATCGAGTGTCGTTTCGATTGTTTTTGCCTCTTCGACGGTAATGGTTCCGTCTTTGCCGACTTTGTCCATCGCCTCAGCGATAATGGAGCCGATATCCGAATCCCAATTGGCGGAAACGGTCGCGACCTGCTTGATTTCATCGCTGCTCTCAATTTTTTTGGCGATAGCGGCGATTTCTTTTGTAATAGTTTCACCGGCGGCATCGATACCGCGTTTGACAAAAATCGGATTGGCTCCGGACGAAACACTCTTCAAGCCTTCACGATAAATGGCTTCGGCGAGCACGGTAGCCGTCGTTGTGCCGTCGCCGGCCTTGTCTGCGGTCTTGGAAGCGACTTCGCGCACCATGCTGGCGCCCATATTTTCAAACGGATCCGCCAACTCGACTTCTTTGGCGACGGTCACGCCGTCCTTTGTCACCTTGGGAGCGCCGTATTTGCGATCGATCATCACATTGCGCCCTTTAGGACCGAGCGTCGTTTTTACAGCCTTCGCCAACATTGAAACGCCGGCGAGGATTTTGCGGCGACCCGCTTCATCAAACAAAATTTGTTTTTTTGCCATAATATTTTACCTTTCAATTTTTAAAGTTATGCGATAACGGCGAGAATTTCGTCTTCATTGACGAGCAGATAAGTCTCATCGCCGAATTTGACTTCCGTTCCCGAATAGCGGCCGAGCACGACCTTGTCACCGACGGAGACGTTGAAGTCCTGCTTTTTTCCGTCAACGATTTTACCTGTGCCGAGCGCGACGACTTCCGCGTCCATCGGTTTTTCCTTAGCGCTATCGGGAATAATGATACCGCCCTTGATTTCTTCTGCCACTTCGCAACGTTTCACGAGAACGCGTCCGCCAAGCGGTTTGATTTTGATTGTATTTGCCATAATATTTTTTGTTAGTAAAAGCTTATTTTGCGGGAACAATAAATCGTTTCGCGTTCCCGCAATTCATTTGTAGCATTTTCCGTGCCAATCTTCTCATCCCGCGCCAAAAAAACGCGTTCCCGCAAAGCAACCGCCTCACGGGAACGGGATGTTTGGTCTGTGACAGCCTTAGTGGCGGAAATGACGGTGACCGGTAAAGATCATAGCCATGCCGCGTTCATTGGCGGCGTCGATGACTTCCTGGTCGCGCACCGAGCCTCCCGGCTGAATCGCGGCTGTCGCACCCGCATCCGCTGCAGCGAGCAGACCGTCTGCAAACGGGAAAAATGCGTCCGATGCGATTACTGAGCCTTTGAGAGAAAGTCCCGCTTCTCCCGCCTTCCAGACGGCAATACGCGAAGAATCGACGCGCGACATTTGACCGGCCCCGATTCCGAGCGTGCGTTCGCAACCGGCATAAACGATTGCGTTTGACTTGACATGCTTGACGACTTTCCAGCCGAAAATCATCGCTTTCATTTCCTCCGGAGTCGGCTGGCGTTTTGTCACAACACGATAGGCCGCGGGATCGATTGGCTTCAAGTCGCGTTCCTGGACGAGCGCGCCGCCGATCGCATAACGGATATCATACATTTTGTCCGCCGAAACGGGCTTCAACTGTTCCATCAAACGCAGATTTTTCTTTTTGGCAAAAATCTCGCGGGCTTCCGCCGAGAACGCCGGAGCAATGATGACTTCTGAAAAAATATGCGCGATGCGCTCCGCCAGTTCGCGATCGACTTCACGATTGGTCACGATGATGCCGCCGAACGGAGCCTGTTTATCCGTCTCAAAGGCCTGATCCCAAGCTTCGGCGAGTGTCGCCGCCGTAGCGATTCCGCAGGGATTGGTGTGTTTCAAGATTCCAACGGTCGTATCACTAAATTCCGCAATCAAATTTGCCGCGCCCGTGATATCGATAATGTTGTTAAAGCTGAGTTCTTTACCTTGCAATTGTTTGAAATAGCTATGGAAATCGCCATAAAGCTTGGCGCCCTGATGCGGATTTTCGCCATAACGCAGTTCCTGGGCGGATTTCAAATTCAAATTAAACTGTCTCGGGAACGCCGGCGCGCATTTGTCGCAAGGACTTTGCTTTTCCAAATAATTGGCAATCGCGGCATCATACGCGGCTGTCCGTGAAAAAACCTTGAGGGCGAGTTCGCGACGAAACGCCGGCAAGTCGGCGGGATCACCCTCCATCGCCGCCAAAACACGCGAATAGTCGGCGGGATCGGTCACGACAAAAACGCTCTGGTGATTTTTTGCCGCACTTCTCAACATTGAAGGACCGCCAATATCGATATTTTCGATCGCGTCTTCAAACGGGCAGTCCGGTTTTGCGACAGTCGCTTCAAACGGATAGAGATTGACCACGACCATATCGATCATCGGAATGTCGAGTTGCGCAGCCTGTTCCATATGCGCCGGAAGATCGCGACGGCAAAGCAGACCCCCGTGCACGCGCGGGTGAAGTGTCTTGACACGTCCGTCCATGATTTCCGGAAAACCCGTGTGTTCGCTCACGTCGGTCACCGGCAAACCGCCCGCACGGAGCATTTTTGCCGTCCCACCCGTCGAAAGCAACTTATAATCGTATTTTTCAACCAGGACTTTTGCAAAATCAAGCAATCCTGTTTTGTCACTGACGGACAACAATGCAATTTTCTGTGCCATTTTTTACTGATTGGGAGTTATTTTTTTAAAGTGGAGCAAAAACGAGCCAGGCGTTCAGCACCTTTTTTGATGACTTCATCCGAAGTCGCGTAGCTCAAACGAATATAGCCTTCCGCGCCGAATGCCGATCCGGGAACGACTGCCACGAGCTCTTTTTCAAGCAACTGCGCCGCAAAGTCCACGGAACTGAGCCCGAACGAACTGATGTTCGGGAACAAATAAAATGCGCCGCGGGAACAATGGCAGCTGACGCCCGGGATCGCGTTGAGGGCGTCGCAAAGCGTTTTGCGGCGACGATCAAACGTCGTGCGCATAACTTCAATCGCCGCTTTCGCCTTTTCGGGCTGTTCGTAAACCGCCAACGCGCCATATTGCGCAAATGTCGTGCAATTGGACGACATCTGTCCCTGCAAACGCGCAATTGCCGCCGCAATCGGCTTGGGCGCGACCGTAATTCCCAAACGCCAGCCCGTCATGGCATAAGCCTTGGCAAAACCGGAGCAAGTGATCACGTGAGCCGCCGCTTCATCCGAAAATGTCGCCGGAGAAGAGGCTGTCGCACCGTCATAAACGAGAACTTCATAAATCTCGTCACTCAAAATATAAATGCCCGCCTCAAGCGCCACTTCGACGATTGCCGCCAACTCTTCGCGTGTATAAACCACGCCCGTCGGATTGGACGGCGATGTGAGAATCAACATTTTTGTCTTGGGCGTAATCGCAGATTTCAACTGCTCGGGCGTGATCTTAAAACCCTCCTTGTCAGAGGCGAAAATGGATTTGGGGATGCCGCCCGCCAATTTGACCATTTCAGGATAGCTCACCCAATACGGCGCGGGGATAATCACCTCTTCGCCGGGGCTGACCATTGACAAAATCGTCAAATAGCAGGACATTTTGCCGCCGGGGCTGACCACAACGCAACTTTCGTCAATATTGCGAAAACCTTTTGAAAGATAATCGTTGGCGATAGCTTTGCGAAGCGCGGGAAGTCCCGCCGCAGGAACATAACGCGTTTTCCCCGCGTCAAGCGCTTTTTTGCAAGCCTCACGAATAAATTCCGGCGTGTCAAAATCCGGCTCGCCGGCACCGAAACCGCAAACATCCGCGCCGGCAGCCTTCAAGGCCTTTGCTTTTGCGTCAACCGCAAGCGTTGGAGAGGGCGAAACATTGAGCGCCCAGGTCGAAAGAGGAGAATTGTTCGTATGCATTGTTTTTTTAATTTTCTCAGACTACGATTATAAACTTTCGTTCCCGCAAGGTAAAACCATTTCTGCCCGACAATCGCAACGTTCCCGAACAAAAAACGTTCCCACGAAAAAATTCCACGGGAACGCAAATCCGATCCTGCCGGTCTTAAAAAGTCACGGCAAAAGCGTCGATGGCTTTGACAAGGGTCATTACCGCCGAGACTTCCGCGCCCGAAACCGGTTTGTTGGTTTTGATAACAGCCAATGTTTCCGAAATCGAGTGATCGATCGGTGCAGAAATATTTTCAATATTGATTTCCGCATCGGCGAGCACCTTTGTAACATGCGCCAAGACTCCCGGCCTGTCCGTATATCGCACAAAAAGCAGATTTCCGGTCAAATCAAAATAAAGTCCCTTAAATCCATTGATGGTGGAGACAATCGGAGCGTTTTCGGCAACGATTCCGCGGACGGTGCTCGTCAGAGTCGAGCCGTCGCGTTCGGAAACGACTTCCACGACGATGGAATCTTCTTCGACATTGCCGACAAGCGGCTCTTTTGCCCGATAGATAACGCCGTGTTCCCGCAAAGAATCTTCCGCTGCCGCCCAGTTTAAATTCTTTTCAGCCTCCGGCAAAACGCCTTCCAGGATTCGCGGCGTAAACCATTTTCTAAACTGTCTCAACGACCCGCCGAGGGTGCAATCGACACGGCGAATCGCACCGTTCCCGCCGACCAGGCGTCCCAAAGTCGCCAACATTTTTGCCAGCTGCAATTGGAGCGGATCGAGCCCGACAGGTCCTTGGGCGTTAACGACGCAAGAAGTGTCACCGCGTTCGAAATAGGCGATAACTTGTTCTGCCGCGCGCTTGGCGGCGTTGCGATTCGCTTCTTCCGTGTTGGCGCCGAGATGCGGCAAAACAAGATCCGCGACGGCGGAAGAAGGTTTTTCGCCAGCGGCGTCTTTGGGGTGCACGTCTGTCGCGTAAATGATTTTTTTGCCTTCGGCGACAACTTGCGCCAACGCTTCCTCATCAACGACTCCGTAGCGGGAACAATTGATGAGCATCGCCCCGTCCTTCATTTTTCTCAACAAATCAAAACTGACCATTTTTTGCGTCGCGGGACCGCCGGGAACATGCAGGGAAATAATGTCGGAACGCTCAAAAAGCGTATCGAGTTCGACCGGGGTCACGCCGATGTTGATGGCGCGCTGTTTTGCCAAAAAATGATCATAGCCGATAAGCACGGGTTCAAATCCTTGCAATCGTTTGGCAAGCAGACGTCCGATGTTCCCGAGTCCGACGATTCCTATTGTCTTTTTGGTAATTTCGCGACCCATATATTTTTTCTTTTCCCACAAACCGGCGCGAGTCGTCGTATCCGCGGGAACGATATGACGATAACAGGCGAGGATCATGGCGACAACCTCTTCGGCGACGCCATTGGCGTTCGCGCCCGGTGTATTCATAACATCGATTCCTTTTTTGCGGGCGTATTGGCAGTCGATATTGTCATATCCCGCTCCCGCGCGAACAATCAGTTTCAATGACGGGAGCGCGTCGATGATCGCCGATGTTATTTTTTCGGAACGGACAATCATTATTACCGTATCCGGATTGGCGGCGACGAGCGTTTCCAAGTCGGTCTCCGCATCCTGAACAACCGGCAGGCCTTGCCCCGCCAGGAGATTTGCGGCGACTTTGTTCAATTTTGTAGGGATGAGAACTTTCATTTTAAAAAAAAGAAAAAATTTATGAAAAAAGAAAAAGACTCTGCCTTTCAAAAGACAGAGCCTTTTTATACAAATAGTAGTAGCCCTGAGAACTACGCCTGCCCTGCGGAGCCGAGAACGTCAACGCATTTGTGCATATAGAGCTTTTTGAGCTCGTCGCGAGCGGGGCCGAGGTATTTGCGCGGGTCAAATTCAGCCGGTTTTGTTGCAAACACACGGCGAACAGCTGCTGTCATCGCCAAACGGCCGTCCGAGTCGATATTGATCTTGTCAACACCAAGCTTCGAAGCCTGACGGAGCTGATCTTCGGGGATGCCGACCGAGTCGTCGAGTTTGCCGCCGTTTTCGTTGATAATCTTGACATATTCTTGCGGAACCGAAGAAGATCCGTGCAAGACGATCGGGAAGCCAGGAATACGTTTTTCGACTTCTTCGAGAATGTCGAAGCGCAGAGGCGGCGGGACCAAAATGCCTTCCTCATTGCGGGTGCATTGGGCGGCCTTAAATTTGTAAGCACCGTGGGAAGTGCCGATCGAAATTGCGAGCGAATCGACGCCTGTCGCTTTCACAAACTCTTCAACTTCCTCCGGACGGGTATAATTGGATGTTTCGTGGGAGACTTCGTCTTCGATACCGGCGAGAACGCCAAGTTCGCCTTCAACCGTCACGTCGTGCGCGTGAGCATATTCCACGACTTTTTTGGCGAGCGCGATATTTTCTTCAAACGGAAGCGCCGAGCCGTCGATCATCACAGACGAGAAACCCGAGTCAATGCAAGATTTGCAAAGTTCAAAAGAATCGCCGTGGTCCAAGTGGAGGACGATCGGGATTTCCTTGCCGAGCTCCTTGGCGTAAGCGCAAGCGCCTTGAGCCATATAGCGCAACAGGGTCGCATTCGCATATTTGCGGGCGCCGCTCGAAACTTGAAGAATAACCGGAGAGCTGACCTCAACGCAAGCCTGGATGATCGCCTGCATCTGTTCCATGTTATTGAAGTTGAACGCAGGAATCGCATAATGGCCCGCGTGAGCCTTCTTAAACAATTCCTTCGTGTTGACGAGACCGAGTTCTTTATATGATACTGCCATGTTTTTTTAATTGGTTAGTTTTCAAATTTTAAAATATTATTTCAGGCAACGCAAACAAATTCAAATCTCTCCGAGTCCCCACTCTTCGCAATTATCCTCGACGATTTTGCCGGCTTCGGCGGGAACGGATTTTTCCGGCGCGACCTCCGCGGGAACACTCTCTTCCTTCGGGGCGACTTGCACTCCCTCCCAGGACTTTTCCGGCGTTCCCGCCGCCAACGGTTCCACCGGCGCCCGTCCCCAGGAACTGTCCATAAAAATTCCCAGCGGTGCCAAACGCTCCATAAATGCGACAAAGTCCGGATTTTTCAAAACATCCTCCAAACGCTGGTTTTCAAACGAAATACGGACAAAAACCTGTTCCTGCCGCTGATTGAATCCCAGGCGCTTGAAATCCTCAATACGTTTGGGCAGTCTGAAAAGCACACCCGCCCAACCGTCGCGCCAGCCGTCGCGATGGTCGGCATACGCATGCGGAGCCCCGTTGAGCAAATGCCAAAAAAACACCGGAATCGCATTGCCCGACTTTTCATAAACGCCATATTCAAACGGACGTAAACGATGTTGCCCGACATAGCAGTCCGCAATCGAATATTCGCGGACCGTCCGCAACCAGCCGAAATTAACCCAGCAAGAGTCCGGATTGTGTCCGCCCGCATCGACCGGGGAACGCGTTCCCGGCTTCCAATACGCGACATAAACGGTTATCTCCAACGAGCCCTTGCGATAGATTCGAGAGACATAATCGTCAAACTTAAGCGTTTTCTTCACATGTTCGATCATGCCTTTGCTTTCGCCCAATGGGACTTCCGTCACCTGCCATCCCTCCAATTTGCCTGGCAAGAGCTGGTCGAGCCGCACCTTAAAATTGGGCTGCGAGACCATAAAAAAATTCGTATAGCAGACAATCCCGCCGACCGACAACAGGACAACGGCGACAAACGACCAAAAAATCAGTTTCAATTTCATCTTGCCAAAACTACAAACGCTCCCGCGAATCCGTGACTGTGCGACAACGACAACAAAACTCGTGACGCGCCCAAACGCTCCATTTGCCGCGTTCCCGCCGCCGACAATTTCGCGTGCGGGCAACCGTTCCCGTCGGATTCGACAATAAAGTCCCTAAAAGAAATTTCCGCGCCGATCCCCGTTCCCGCCGCCTTCGCAAAAGCCTCTTTCGCCGCCCAACGCGCCGCAAAACTTTGCCAACAAGCGTTCCCGCGGGAACGGCATTCCTCAATTTCCCCGGGATCAAAAACACGTTCCAAAAACGCCTCACCGCTCCGTTCGATCGCAATCCGGACACGCTCGACGCTCTCCAAGTCAAAACCGACGGCAAGCGCCGTTCCCGCCGGCAGTTGCGGAAGCAAAAATTCGGGAGCCGGCAACATAAAAAACCTCCTATACTCCCATCCGCGCCTTCATTTCGCGAACGGCTTCGCCGATACCAAAAAGAATCGAACGGCAAAGAATCGAATGCCCGATATTGAGTTCGTGCAGATGAGGAATTTTTTTGATCTGCGCAATATTGATGTAATTGATGCCGTGACCGGCGTTGACCGACATTCCCGCGGAATGGGCGAGCCGGGCGGCTTCACAGAGGCGGGCGTATTCGCGTTCCCGCGCGGGAACATCGTAAAAAGCGTTGGCGTAAGCTCCGGTGTGCATTTCGATACACGGAGCGCCAATCTTAATCGCAGCCTCGATCTGTTTCGGCTCCGGATCGATAAAAAGGCTTGTCACAATGCCTGCCGCCGTAAAAGCCGCAGTCGTCGCCTTCAAATCCTCAATCCGCGCCGCGACATCGAGACCGCCCTCCGTGGAAACCTCCTCGCGGCGTTCGGGAACAAGGCAGACGGAGTCCGGGCGGATTTGCAATGCGAAACGGATCATTTCCTCCGTCGGTGCCATTTCCATATTCAAGCGTGTTTGAATCGCCTCGCGCAGGCGCAGCAAATCCCGATCCTGCATGTGGCGCCGGTCTTCGCGCAAATGCGCCGTGATGCCGTCCGCTCCTGCCTGCTCTGCCGCCAAAGCGACGGCGACGGGATCCGGTTCGATCATCTTGCCGCAACAGGCTTCATAATCGCGATAGCGCGACTGGCGCAAGGTTGCCGCGTGATCAATGTTAACACCGAGTAAAATTGTATCCATATTTTAAAAAGCGCTCGTTCCCGCGGGAATTTTTCGTTCCCGCGGGAAAACTTGCGATGGTTTATTGTTTGCGCGTCAGGCGCATTTCCGTCCAAACACCGGTGTCGGCGGGATCGCCGCCCTGGTCTGCCACGAAGACGAGTTTGATTTCCTGAACGCCACTTATGTCGAGATCGATCAGCTGTTTGACGGATGTCGGGCTCATGCCGCGACGGTTGAAGACTTGTTTGCCGTCGGCGTAAATGTCAAAGGTGACTTCGCCCTTTCCGCCGGCTTCGCGACCAACAAATCCGAGCAGTTTTTCCCATTCGCCGTTCAAGCAGTAGGTAATCGTCGTTCCCGCACGCACTGCGATGCCGTTGGCGACAGGATTGCCGTCCACGACGAGTGTTTCCGCCGACAAGCTGCGATTGAAAGCCGCTTCGCCTTCGACGGACTTCGGCGGGAACGCCTCACCGTCGCCCATCAGGATTTCTTCATCGGGCAAGGCTTCGGCGTTCAAATCTTGCAGAACGTCAAATTCTCCCGCGGAGGCGAAACTGTCGCCGTTGCGTGAAGAAGTCGCGACCAGACGCACATAGCGCGCCCATGCTGTCGGGAACTCCGTCCGTTGGGTCTGCGCGGTTTTTCTTGTTTCGTCCGCAAAAGCGTGTTGCCATTCGCCCTCGGCGACTTTTTGGAACTGACGGTCTTTGCCGGCGATCCAGATTTCATAACCTTTAATGGTGCCGTTGCCGAGATCTTGGCGCGGCGCATAGGCAAATCCGTTGACGGCGACAACTTTGCCCAAATCAATATCGACCGTGTAGGGATACTGGTAGGCGGGATCGCCCTCGTTGTGTTTTCCGTATTTGGAGTGCCAGATCGTATTGGGATCGCCGTCGAACGCCACCTTGATTTCTGCGCCGGGCTGTGCCGAAGAGGCGGAAACGGCAAACTCCGACTTGTCCAACTCTCCGGTCACCGGAGGCAACGGATAAGGCTCGAAGGCAGCCAAGGCGAGACCTTCCGGGCAGTCCACGACGACGGAAAGCGGCTCGAAGATCGATTGTTTTTTAGTTTTGATATGGACGATGCCCTTGCGGTCCGCGGGATCGTAATACCAGCCAGCCTGGGAATTTTCGAAAGCGGCGGCTCCGGAATATTTATAAATCTCCTCGCCGTTGACGAGCACGCGGACGGGTTCAAATTCGTAATGCACTTCGAACGCATAGGAACGCTCTTTATACATTTTTTCGAAATGGCCGGTGACGGGATCGACTTCGATTGCGATATCGGCAGACTTGTCCGTTCCCGCGGCAACGCTCACGCGCTGTTTGGTGTAGGCGCCGTCGCGATAAGCGCGCGTCGTGCCGTCATCCTCATACATTTCAAACGAGGATTTGCCCCAGGGGTAAATATCAAAAGTAATCTGATCTTTCGGTTTTTGCGTCCCGTAAAGCATTTCCGGATACATAGGGATGATCGCTCCCGCGCGGACAAAAATCGGCAATTTTTCCAGCGTGATCGGATAAGCGTCGATTGTATAGTTGCCGGGAACGCGTCTGCCGTCCCAGTAGTCGACCCACTGTCCTTCGGGCAGGTAGATATCCTCTTTGCGCCAGCCCTTATTGAGGAGCATCGATGTAAAGACCGGTGCGACAAGCAGGTCTTCGCCGACCATAAATTCGTATTGGGTTGTCGCATCCCAGGTTTTGCGGTCCTGCGGATAGTTCCAAATCAATCCGCGCACGATCGGCGCTCCCGTCAAGGCGGCGTCATGGGCGTATTTATACATGTAGGGCAACATTCTCCCCTTGAGTTTCAAATATTTGCGATTGATCGAACGATACGGTTCGTCAAACCACCACGGGCTTTTCTTTGGAACGCCCGAAATCGCCTCGCCGTCGCTCCAGCCGTTCATCACATAAATCGCCGGAGTAAAACATTTCCATTGCAAATCGCGCGTATAGGTTTCCGGCGACCCGCCAAAAATGCCGTCCACATCCGTTGTCGCATAAGCCTGTCCGGACATGCCGCTCGTGATAAGTGTCGGGATATGGTAACGGATCAAATCCCAGTTGCCCGACTGGTCGCCCGACCAGCAAACGGCGTAGCGCTGCGTTCCCGCCCAGCCGAGAACCGTCCAGGTCAGCGGACGCGAATCCGAGTTGTTGGCGATTCCGTCCCATGCCATTTTGTTACATTCGAGCGTGTGTTGGACCGGAGAAAGTTTTTTGGCGCGGGTCGTCTTGTTGACATCCGAGCTCCAGGCCACGTCGAGCTTTTGGACTCGCGTTCCCGCAACGCCCACTTCGCGCGCCATGCGGATGAGGGCGCCTTCCGTCCAAAGTCCGGTCTGGAATCCTAATTCGCCCAAACTTTTGACAACATAAGGCAGTTGCGTGTAATTGCAGCCGTAGCCGTCATTGACGAGCATCCAGCCGCCCGGCATATCGTGTTCCCGGTATTTTTCCGCCACGCGTTCGAGCGAATACGGCGTCAGTTCGACAAATCTGCCGTCCTCGCCGAGCAGCGGCTCTTTTGTTTTTTTGTCACGCGTCATATACGCGTCGGCATCTCCGAGTTCAAATCCCCAAATCGGGATAAAATTGGGACGTCCCGTGCAGCGTGTATAAAGATCCAAAAGGCGCGGGAACGTGTCGCCGACAAAATAAATCGCGTCAAACCGCGATTCATTGTGGCGGGTCGTAATCACATTGTCGTCTCTAAAATCATATTCGCCCGTGGCAAATGTATGGCGCAAAACCGCATAGCCGCGATTACTCATGTAAAACGGCGCGGGATTGGCTGCCTGATTTTCCGTCCAGCCCGTCGCCGCGATCACACGCTTCGCGCCTTTGTGGGAAAAATGCCCTTGCTGCTGACCGCAACCGTAATAAAACTCATCCGGATGGGACTTCAAATGCTGAGTCGTCGTTTTTTTACTGATCGACAACGGCTGCGTCTCAGACCAGATTTCGTTCCCGTTGTTGCCGTAGAGTGAAAAAGTCCCGCGTTTGGAATCGAGCATCAAAGTCGCCGCTCCCGTCTTCCAAAACACGCGATTGTTCAAAAATTCGCAAGTCACGCGTTCCCGCAAAACCGGCATATCGTCCACCAGGATCTGCGCCGCCGTCGGATCGTTGAGCGGATCCTCAAACTCGCCGTTGCGCGCCGCCTGAATGCGCACGATGTCGCTCGCGTAAAACTCGACTCTAAAAACAACATTGCCCGTCGTATAGATCAAATAGGCTGCGGGGCTGAAATCGACGGGAACGACACGCGTCACTTCACCGATCGTCCATTCCTCCGGTGCCGGAGCGGGAGGGGTCGCCTCCGCGGGAGTCTGAGCCACCCGTTCCGTCGCGGGAACGGCAGACGGCGTCGTCGCGGGAACGGCATTTTCGACCGAAGGCGCTTCACCGGCAACATTTTCACTGCAAGCCGCCAACAACGCAACAAACGGCAAGGCATAACAAATTTTTGTCTTCATAGGACTAAGATAAAATATTTTGCGGTATTTTTCGAGCAAAAACCTTTTTTCTCTATAAGTGGCGCGCGCGAACATAGAAGAACAAACTCCCCTCAACGCGGGAACGTTTATTTTTAAATCACGGGAACTAAAAAAATTACCCTTAAAGTCTCACGCAAATTCCGGCGTCTCTCATCGCCTCTTTCGCCTGACGGATCGTATAAGTGCCAAAATGGAAAATCGATGCCGCCAAAACAGCCGACGCCTTTGCTTCCTTGACAACATCGACCATATGCTTGAGGTTGCCGCAACCGCCGCTGGCGATCACGGGAACGCCGACAGCTTCGCTCACCCGACGCGTCAATTCGATGTCATAACCGTTTTTGACACCGTCACAATCCATACTCGTCAGCAAAATTTCCCCGGCGCCGAGCGACACGACTTTTTTTGCCCATTCGATAACTTCGATCCCGCAAGGTGTCCGCCCGCCGTGCGAATAAACCTGCCAGGTCTGATCCGTTCCCACGGGAACGGAATCCCGTCGCGCGTCAATTGCAACCACGATGCATTGACTGCCGAATTTTCGAGCCGCCTCAAAAACCAATTCCGGCGTTTTGATCGCAGAGGTGTTCAGCGAAACCTTGTCCGCGCCCGCATTGAGCATTGCGCGAATATCTTCGACAGACCGCAAACCGCCGCCGACCGTCAACGGCATAAAAACCTGATCGGCGGTGCGCTCAACCACCCCGCGCATTATCGCGCGCCCGTCACTCGATGCCGTAATATCCAAAAAAACCAGCTCGTCCGCACCCTGCATCTCATACGCTCGCGCACAATCCACGGGATCGCCCGCGTCGCGTAGTCCCTCAAACTGCACGCCCTTGACGACGCGCCCGGCTTTAACATCCAAACAGGGAATGATTCTTGTGGACAACATAAAGTCAATTATACCCCAAAAAGCGCGTTCCCGCGAGAGTCTTGCCAAAAATTTTATTGACTCTTCAAATAAAAAATACAGAATATTTTACAATGAATGTTCTTAAAATTTATTTTCCTCAAATCTTAGCGTTTTCTGTATTCGCCGCCATTGTCCTCTCCGGGATAAATCCGCCGGCGGGAACGGCGGTATGGCGGGTGGAAATCGTCTGGTGCGTCGTCTATTTTGTTTCGCTGGCGTTGGCGTTCCCGCGCTTCCGTTTTTCAAATCTCGCCTACTTTTTTGCCGCAATCTGGTGCATTTTACAGACAATCGGCGCCCATTACAGTTTTGAAAACGTGCCGTTTTTTGAAACCCTCTCAGAGCTCGGACGCAATCATTTTGACCGGCTCGCACACTTTACCGTCGGGCTCAACGCATTGCTTATTTGTGAATTTGTCTTTAGAAAAAAACTGACAAACGGCGTCAATGTCGCCTGTATTTTCGGATTTGTCGCTATCGTCGCCCTCGCCGGCGTTTGGGAAATCATCGAGTGGATTTATGCCGAAATCGACGGAGGCGAAACCGGCGCCGCCTTTTTGGGTTCCCAAGGCGACATTTGGGACGCGCAAAAAGATATTCTTTGCGACACTTTCGGCGGGCTTGTCGCCGCGATTATTTTCAGGCTTAGAACACGGGAATCCTAAAAATCGCCGTTCCCGCGACAAAAAAACGCGTTCCCGAAACATCACGGGAACGCGTCTTTCTTTTTTTGCCGAAAGGCTTATTTCACATTCGCGAGCACTTTGCGGATTTCCGCGCCCGTCTCTTCGATACTGCCCAAGGAATTGATTTTGTAATACGGGAACACGCCGTCGAGCGTTTCAATCGGGCCGAGTGTTTTATCCGCAAATTCCTTGTAGCGCACCAAGGTTTTTTCGGGATCGAGATCTGTCGAACGCACGGGAAGACCTGCCGCCTGCATTTCGCGACCGCGTTTCAGCTGGCGCTCGACGGATTCTTTTTCGCCGACATAGAGCATCACCAAGCCGAACTTGGGAGCCTTTGCCTGTGTCTCCGCCAATTTTTTGGCAAAAAGTTTCAGACAGGCGACCTGACCGGCGGAACGCGGGAAGCCGTCAACGATGACGCCGCCCTTGTATTCCGGCTTGAGCAGGGCGCGCAACAAAAGCCCGAAAACGGTTTCGTCGTCGATCAATTTGCCTGTCGCCATAATCGCCTTCATTTCCGGTGTCTTGAACAAATCGCTCATCACGAGCGGCTGGGCGCTAAGTCCGAGCATTTCGAGAATCACGGGCGTCTGGGTGCCCTTGCCTGCGCCGGGAGCGCCATTGAGCCAATAGATTGCCGGCGGGAAAAGCAGTTTGTCTGCGCCCAATTCCGCTTCGAGGGAAGCCCAGGCGTTATTAAAAAGCTTTACAGCCACCGGATTTGTTTCTTCTGTTTCAGGATATTGATTTGCCATATGGTTCAATTATAAATAGCAACGAGGCGGATTGACAATTGAGAATTTTCGCGGGAACGGAATCGACGGGAACGGGCAAATTTGCGGGAACGCCGGCGGAATAGTAAAATGATTGTGTTATGGAAGCGAAAAAATCTAAGAAAAGTTCTATCACCGGCGTTTACAAACGCGAGGACGCCGTCAACAAATTGTCGGCGGAAGAAACAGCGGAACTCAACAAATACATCGAAACCTATTTGCGCTATTTGGCCTATGCCAAGACAGAACGGCGCGCCTACACCGAAGCGGTCCGCCTGCTTGAGGAAAAAGGTTTCAAGCCGCTCGAAAATTTTAAAAATCTGAAAGCGGGCGACAAAGTTTATCGCGGCTATCACGGCAAAACGCTTTTTGCCGCCGTTATCGGCAAAGATGCCGTCGCCTCCGGCGTCAATGTCGTCGGCGGACACACCGATGCCCCGCGCATCGACTGCAAACCCGTTCCCCTGACGGAAAAATCCGGCATCGCCTATTTTGACACCCACTACTACGGCGGGATCAAAAAATTCCAATGGGTCGTCCGTCCCCTCGCGCTTTACGGCACTTGCGTCAAAGCCGACGGCAGCAAAGTCAATATCTGCATCGGAGACAATCCCGGCGATCCCGTCTTCATGATTTCCGACATCCTGCCTCACCTCGGACAGGCTCAAAGCGCGCTCAAACTCGGCGAGGCTTTTTCCGGCGAACGCCTTGATGTCATCGTCGGCTCGACTCCGGTTCCGGCGGCAAAAGACGACGACTCGGTCAAAGAAAAAGTGAAATTGCACGTTTTGCAAATCCTCAAAGAAGAATATGACCTCACCGAACAGGATCTGCTCAGCGCCGAACTCGAATTCGTGCCCCAGGGAATGCCGCGCGAAATGGGATTTGACCGCTCCCTCATCACCGGATACGGACACGACGACCGCATTTGCGCTTTTGCCGGACTCCAAGCGATGATGGATCTCAAGAAAACGCCACAAAAAACCGCGGTTGTCCTGCTCTGCGACAAAGAGGAAATCGGCTCAGTCGGTGCGACGGGTATGGATTCCACATTTTTTGAAAACTCCATCGCGGAACTCTGCGTCCGCCAGGAAAAAAATTATTCGGACATCCTCGTCCGCCGTGCGCTCGAAGCTTCATCAATGCTCTCCGCCGACGTTTGCGCCGCTGCCGACCCGATGTTCCCGGAATGCTCCTCTCCCAACAATATGCCGATCCTCAACGCCGGCGCCTGCATGATCAAATACACGGGCGCGCGCGGCAAAAGCGGTTGCAACGACGCTTCCGCCGAGTTTGTCGGTCGCCTGCGTCAGATCTTTGACAAAGCCGGAGTCGTCTGGCAAGTCGGAGAACTCGGCGCGGTCGATGTCGGCGGAGGAGGCACAATCGCCCTCTTCATGTCGCGTTACGGCATGAATGTCATCGATATGGGAACGCCGCTGCTCAATATGCACGCACCGAGCGAAGTCGCCTCCAAACTCGACACCTACATGACCTACAAAGCCTACAAGGCGTTTTTCGAAAACGCCTAAAAGGTTTTTCCGTCTTCCCCCAAAAAAAACGCGTTCCCGCCACAATTTTTACGGGAACGCGCTTTTTTTATTTCTGGTCCGAATTTTGCGGGAACGAAATTTATTTTCGCGGGAACGAAAGAATTCGCGTTCCCGCAAAGGCCAAAAAAAATTCCGCGGGAATTTGTCGTTCCCGCGGAAATTTTATTTCGATCCGATTAGAGTTGGATGCCGAGAGCGTCGGACGCCGTTGCGCGCTCTTCCTTGAGCTCTGCGATGGAGGCGTCAATCTTGGCGCGGGCAAAATCGTTGATCGGCAAACCTTTGACGATCTCGTGGCTGCCGTCAGCGAGGGTGCGCACCGGGAAACCGGTGATAATGCCGGGCTCGGTGCCGTATTCGCCGTTGGACATCATCGCCACGGAGAACCAGTCGCCTTCCGGAGTCGGGGTGACGAGCTTGCGCACGGTCGCGAGAGCCGCGTTGGCAGCCGAAGCCGCCGAAGAAGCGCCGCGAGCCTTAATCACAGCGCCGCCGCGCTTTTGCACCAGGGGGATAAATTCATTTTCAAGCCATGCTTTGTCGGTGATGACATCCGTTGCCGGCTTGCCGCCGATTGTCGCGTTGGTAAAGTCCGGGAACTGTGTTGAGGAGTGGTTGCCCCAAATTGTCATATTCTTGACTTCGTTCACGTGAACGCCGGCTTTTTCCGCGAGGAAGGCTTTGGCACGATTTTCATCGAGATGTGTCATCGCATAAAAACGATTTTCGGGAACGCCGGCGGCATTGCGGCAGGCGATCAGGCAGTTGGTGTTGCACGGATTGCCGACGACAAAAACGCTGACATCCTTGGCGGCGACAGCGGCAATCGCCTTGCCTTGGCCGACAAAAATTTTACCGTTGATGCCGAGGAGGTCTTTGCGCTCCATGCCGTCCTTGCGCGGGACCGAGCCCACGAGCATACACCAGTTGCAGTCCTTAAAGCCTTCCATCGGATCCGACGCCACTTTGATGTCCGCCACGAGCGGGAACGCGCAGTCGTTGAGTTCCATTACGACAGCATTAACCTTGCCGAGCATCGGCTCGATATCGACGAGGTTGAGGGCAACCGGCTGATCCGGGCCGAAAACATCACCTGCCGCAAGACGGAAAATGAGAGAATAAGCGATATTGCCGGCCGCACCGGTCACCGCAACACGAATTGGAGTCTTTGCCATAATTTTATATAGATTTTGGGTTAAATTTGTTTAGATTTAGTATGCGCGTTCCCGCGAAAATAGTAAAGAGGGAATTTTACGGGAACGACAAAAAATTATTCTTTTTCCGATTCCGCCGCACGAATTTTTGCAAGAACATCCATTTTGACAGCCTTGCCTTTTTCATACGCCACAGGATCTTCCTTTGCGATGCGTTTCAAATATTTTTCGTAACAGTCGGAAAGTTTGCCGAAACCGATTTTTTGTTCGAGTCCGGTGCTTTCGTAAAGTTCCAATGCCGTTCCCGAGTCGCATTCTTCGACCAGAAATGCCAAAAACCGTTCCACCGCCATGCTGTGGATAAATTTTCGATACGAAACTTGGCGCTGGCACTCAAAATCGATAATCAGCTCTTCCCGCAAACGATCGAGATTTTCTTCATCCGCGGGAACGGTCTCCTTGGAAAGGTTTTGATTGCACCTGTCGAGTTCCTGTTGCAAATGTTCCAAAACTTCATCGCCGAGATAAGCCGCCACAACATCCGCCACGATTTCCGCAGCCTCAACGGGCTTGTTGTGGTATCTGCGCAAGAGTTGCGCCTTTGCCGCACCCTCGAGGCCCCAAAACGCATCTTCGTTTACAACATATTTGCGATGGAGGATCAAAAAATCGACAAACTCGTCCCCGTCCAATTCGTTGCCGACCAAAGCGTTTTTCTGCTCCTCCAAAGAAAGCGCCTTGAATGCCGGCGAACTGACATCCGGAAAACTCTCCGGGACAAAACGGACATCCTGCGCCGACACATTGCAGATATTCATCAAAAAAAGCGACAGCACACAGATTTTCGCAGGATCAAAAAATTTCATTTCCTACCCATTTAAGCAAAAGTCCGATGTTCCCGCAATCTGAAAGTCCTCCCTTGAAAAATCGGGAACGCCGAATCCGCGGGAACGGCATTTTGATTTTAAACTTTGCGAAACGAGCCGCGACACCGTTAAGATAAATACGTATGAACATTTTCCCGTTCCTGACAGCATGTCTTCCGATCCTTTGGCTGATTTTGGCCTTGGGCGTTTTCAAAATGGCGGCACATCGCGCTTGTCTGATCGCCCTGGCGGGAACGGTCCTGCTTGCCGCCTGTCGCGGGCAAAATTCCCTGGAAATCCTTACAGCTTCGACAGAAGGCTTCGCCACGGCGCTCTGGCCGATCGGGATCGTGATTATCGCGGCGCTGTTTTGTTATAATCTTTGCGTCGAGACGAGAGCGATGGAAAAAATCAAGGCTCAACTCGGCACGATTTCAACCGATCAAAGCGTTCTCATTTTGCTCATCGCCTGGGGCTTCGGCAACTTTATGGAGGGAATGGCCGGTTTCGGGACCGCCGTTGCGATTCCCGCCTCCATGCTTGTCGCCCTCGGGATAAAGCCGATGCGCGCCGTCCTCGTCTGCCTCATCGGCAATTCGATGCCAACGTCCTTTGGCGCCGTCGGCGTCTCCACCGAAACGCTCAGCGCCGTTACCGGCCTGGATGTTCTGCAACTTTCCAAAAGCTTGATCTGCCTTCAAGTTTTTCAAACCCTTCTCCTGCCGTTTTTGATGCTCGCCGTCGGAGCCGGACGACAGGCGCTTAAAGATTCCTGGCAGGTGACGGCAATTGCGGCGGCGAGCTTTACTTTGCCTTGGGCGGCAACCGCCTGGTTTGTCGGTCCCGAACTCCCCAACATCGTCGGAGCCGCGTGCACAATGCTCGCCATCATCGCCTTCGTCAAAATCCAAAAAAAGGAAAATCCCGTTCCCGCGGACAATGCGTTCCCGCAAAAAAATATTGCTTGCACCGAAATCTGCCGCGCCTGGTCGCCGTTTATTTTTGTCACCGCTTTTTTGGCGATCGCATCGAGACTTTGCCCGGTCGTTTTTTCATTTTTGAGAACTTTTTCCTCCAATCTCCAAATCTATAGCGGAGACAATCCGAACACTTTGACTTTCTACTGGATCAGCACTCCGGGCGTTTTGATTTTGCTGGCGACATTTTGCGGCGGACTTTGCCAACAGGCAAGTTTTAAGACGATTGCGATGACACTTTCAAAAACCGTTCGCCAATATTTTAAAACGATTCTCACGATCTGTTGCGTCATGGCGACGGCAAAATTGATGAGTTATAGCGGAATGATCGGCAATATCGCCGAAACGCTCGTCGGCATCACGGGAACGACGTTCCCGGTTATCTCGCCATGGATCGGTGCCGTCGGCGCATTTTTGACGGGATCGGGAACCTCGACGGGAGTGCTTTTCGGCGAAGTCCAAATGCGCGCCGCGCTCAGTTTGGGTCTCGATCCCTTTTGGACAGTCGCCGCCAATCTTTTTGGTGCCGGAATCGGCAAAATGATTTGTCCGCAAAGCATCGTCATCGGCGCGGGCGCAATCGGGCTCGGCGGTTCAGAATCCGCCATTTGGCGTTCGGTCATCCCGTTTTTCACCCTCTATGTTTTGCTCGCGGGAACGATGTCCGCCATCGCCTGTTGGCTTTTTGCCTGAACTGTTTTCCGTTCCCGCAATCGCGCGTTCCCGTCAAATTTTCATTTGAACCTCGTTCTTCAAAATTATAAAATAGTTAGAAAATAACACTTATAAATATGCTTCGCACACACAATTGCAACAGTTTAACCATTGAAGACAACGGAAAGACTGTCACTCTCATCGGCTGGGTTGACACAGTCCGCGACTTGGGCGGCGTGCGCTTTGTCGATCTGCGCGACCGCGAGGGAGTCACTCAAATCGTCTGCCACCCGGATTATGCCGAAGTGCACGAAATTGCCAAGGGACTCAAAGACGAATCCGTCATCCAAGTGACCGGCCGGGTGACGCTCCGCGAACCCGAGACCATCAACGAAAAACTGAAAACCGGCAAAATCGAAGTCGTCGCCGAATCCATCGTCGTCGAAAATATTTGCGCGCCGCTGCCCTTCCCGATGGACGATGACAAGGCGGACAAAGTCAATGAAGACCTGCGCGGCGAATTCCGCTTCTTGGATTTGCGCCGTCCGCGCAACATCAATCTCCTGCGTATGCGGGCAAAGGCGGGACATGCCATTCGCAACTATCTCGATTCGCAAGACTTTGTTGAAGTAGAAACTCCGACACTTTTTAAATCAACCCCGGAAGGCGCGCGAGAATTTCTCGTGCCGAGCCGCCTCAATCCCGGACAATTTTATGCGCTGACACAATCGCCGCAGCAATACAAGCAAATGCTGATGGTCGCCGGCATCGAACGCTATTACCAAATGGCGCGCTGCTACCGCGACGAGGACTTGCGCGCCGACCGCCAGCCGGAATTCACCCAAGTGGATATCGAAATGTCCTTCATCGAACGCGAAGACATTTATGCGCTCATCGAAGGCATGCTCAAAAAAGTCTGGAAGGAAGTCCTCGACATCGACATTCCGACACCGTTCCCGCGGATGCCCTACAAGGAAGCGATGGACCGCTTTGGCGTCGATAAGCCCGATACGCGTTTCGGGATCGAAATCACAGATTTTACGGAGCTTTTCAAAACCTCCTCCTTCAAAGTCTTTAACAATGTCGCCAACAGCGAAAACGGCGTTGTCCGCGCCATCAACGCCAAAGGGCTCGAAGATATCACCCAAGGCGAATTGACGCATCTCGAAACGATCGCCAAGACTCTTGGCGCCAAGGGACTCGCCTTCATTAAGGCTGCCAACGGCGAATGGAAATCTCCGATTTTGAAATTTTTCTCAGATGCGGAAAAAGCCGCGCTCAAAGAAAAGCTCAACATTGAAGACGGCGACATTGTTTTCTTCGCCGCAGCCCCGTGGGAACAGGCTTCCGCCATTCTCGGGCGAATCCGTCTTGAAGCGGCGAAATTGCTCCAAGCCCGCGGAAAATTGATCATTCCCAAAGACAAATTCAACTTCCTCTGGGTTATCGAATTTCCGCTGATGCTTTGGGACGAAGAGCAAAACCGCTATGTCTCCGCGCACCATCCGTTTACATCGCCGGTCAAGGAAGACATGTCCCTCTTGGATACGGATCCCAAAAAAGTTCGCGGCCAACACTATGACATTGTGCTCAACGGTGTCGAACTTGGCGGCGGCTCAATCCGTATTCACAATCCGCTTTTGCAAAAGAAAGTCTTTGAAGATGTTTTGCAAATCCCGAAAGATGTCGTCGAATCGCGTTTCGGCTATATGCTCAAAGCTTTCAGCTACGGAGCACCGCCCCACGGAGGCATCGCGCTCGGCTTTGACCGCCTGGTCACAATGCTCGCCGGTCGCAGTTCCATTCGCGACTTGCTCGCGTTCCCCAAGACACAGCGCGGACAAGACCTTATGGCCAACTGCCCGTCACCGGTGACCGAACGCCAACTCAAAGACGTTCATATTCAAGTTCGAGGCGACGAATAAGTTTTGACGGTCATATAAAAAATCCGTTCCCGCAAATTTTTACGGGAACGGATTTTTTTGTAGCGGGAACGGCAAATCTCGGGAAGGCACTTTATTTGGCGTTCCCGTGTTGTTTTTTCCAATCGGACATTTTTTTATAAAGTTGATCAAAGCGCGGGTCCGGCTTTTTTGCCTGCATTGCCGCCGAAGCTCCGGACATACGATGGAGCACGCTCCCGTCGGGAGCCAGCACCACCAGGCCGGGAAGTCCGTCCGAAAGGCTGGTCTTTGTCTTGCTGCCGAGCGGCACCGCCAGCCATTTCATTTTATATTTCTTACAATAATCGACCATCGCCGCCTCCGAGTTGTCGGAAGAAACGAAAACGACTTCAAACTCGTCCGCGTGCTTTTTTCTGAAATCGACCAATTGGGGGGTAAAATAATGGCAATAGCCGCACCAGGCAGCGGAAGAATAGATGCCGACAAATTTACCTTTGAGCACCTCCAACTGTTTCTTGTTCGCCGAAGAAGAGCGCTTCCCCGCTTTCATCACGCCCTTTGGGAACTCCGTCTCATACCAGGCGGCGGGAACGGCATCCTCCGCTCCGGAGACAAATGTCGCCGACAAAATGCAAAGCGCGGGAACGAGAAAAGCAAATAAATTTTTCATATTTTTCAAAACAACGGGTCTTATTTCAAAAATACTCAAAATGCCGAGCTCCCGCAAGTCGTTTTCTAATCGGCGTTCCCGCAAAAGTCTGCGGATTCTAACGCTTCAGGGATCTGTTTTTCCTCTTTCCAGCAGCGACGCAACAACACGCGTTTGAGAGATCCGGCGGGCGTTTCGAGCGGGATGATTTCATAATCGCCGATCATAATTTTTTCGCCGCGCTTGGGCAATCGGTGGCAATGCTCGTGTTTGATCCATTCGGCGACCGTCTGTGTCGAATTGCCCTCCCATTCGAGCACCCATCCGGTCTCCGCCTCGAGTTCGTGCATCGAAAGCGTTCCCGCGACTACGATCGTGTCCGGAGTTTGTTCAAAAATTTCTTTGTTGTCCGTATCAAACTCGTCTCGAATATCTCCGACGATTTCTTCAAGCAAATCTTCAAAACTTACCAAACCGAGTGTTCTGCCTTCGCTGTTGACGACAAGGGCGAGATGGTTTTGCGAGAGTCGCAGACGCTCAAGGACAGTGACGACGGGCATTTCCGGCGGGAACGTCAACATTTCCCTCAAAAGCGGCTGAATCGGAGTTTCGCTGCCAAGCAGTTGCATCTGCCAAAGCCATTCCCGCATCATCAAAATTCCGACGGGTTTGTCCAAATCCCCGTCAAAAACCGGATAGCGGGAATGCCCTGTTTTTTGGGAAATCCTCAAATTTTCCTCCGACTTTGCATGAAGCCACAGACAGTTGATTTCATCGCGCGGCAACATAATTTCTGAAACCCGCGTGTCGCGCATTCTCAAAGAGCGCAGCATAATTTTGTTGACGACCTCATCCGCCAAATGCGAATGGCGGGAATGCGAGAGGACATATTCCATTTCCTCCGGCGAAAAACCATGGGCATTTTCGCTCGCCGGATGAATCCCGGCTCGGCGCAAAAAGAAATTTGCGGTCCCGTTGAGCGCCCAAATAAACGGATAGAGCATTTTATAAAAAAGCATCAACGGGAACGAGACCATCGTAGATGCTCTCATCGGATATTGTATCGCAATTGACTTGGGAGCGAGCTCGCCGAAGACAATGTGCATAAAAGTAATCACGGCGAACGCGATCAGACCGGCGACAAGGTGCGGATCGTTGATATGCAGCCAATTTAACAACGGCGCAAAACGCGCGGCGACAAAGGGCTCGCCCACCCATCCGAGCGCCAGCGAAGAAAGTGTAATTCCCAACTGCGTCGAAGAAAGCACCGCATCCAAATGTTCCGTCGCCTTAATCGCCGAACGGACACCGAGACCGCCGTCTTTTTGCAAAGGGTAAAGCTGGCTCGAACGAACCTTGACCAAAGAAAATTCCGCTGCGACAAAAAAGCCGTTTGCCGCGACTAATGAAAGCACAACGACAATTTCAAAAACAAACTCAAGCGCCTCTAACATATATCTTATTTAATTCTAACAAAACCCTATTGAAAAACACATATAAAAAAACGTCCCCGCAAACGAATCTGCGGGGACGCGCGTATAACGAACACTAACCCTATTTTTTATTAGGAAAATCTTTTAAATGTTTATGACAGCCACAGCCGCACCCGCATCCGCCACTTTTGGAATGGAACTTCCGATAAACCGCGAAAACTATGTAAAAGCACGCGGCCAGCAACAAGATGCTAATGATGATTTTTTCTGCCATAATTTAGAACAGCGAACCGATTTGATAAATAAGAACGGCTGCAATCCAGGCAAGCAAAGTCATTTGCGTCCAGGCAATAATCGCCCATTTCCAAGAAGACTCGCGCGCAATAACGACGATTTCCGCGAGGCATTGGCCGCAAAGGGCAAAGAAAACCATAATTCCGATAAGAACAGAGATCGTGAAAACAGGCGTCCCTTCGCGAGGCGTTCCCGGTTCCCAGACCGTGTTCATCATCTTGTCTTTAAGAGAATCACTCTCCTCATCCTCTTCATTGCCGAGCGAGAAAATCGTACCGAGTGTCGCGACTATGCCTTCGCGAGCCGGGAACGACGCGAGAACGCCGATGGTAATGCGCCAATCAAAGCCGCAAGGATCGACAACCGGCTGACAAAAACGACCGAAACGACCGAGATAGGATTGCACAAGGCATTCTTCCGCAATACGATTTTCGACTTCCGCGACCAAATCTTCTCGATTGACAACTGCCGCGATAAGATCCTCGGAGACATTGAGTGCTTTGGCGTTGAGCGCAACATACGATTCGCGAATCGCTTCGCAACGCTTTTCATATTCCTCCGCAAGTGCTTCCACTGCGTCATCATCGAGCGTGATTTCAGCCTCCTCGTCTTCTTCAAGCACCGCAACAATCATTTCTGCGGGCACTTGGAGTTCTTCAGCTTTATCCGCGACAAATTTTTCCGTATCGTTACCGATAAGATCTGCGACAGCGTCATTAAAAGCATTCACATCGATTCTGGCATCGCTTGCCAACAATACTGCGCCCTCGGTTTCCGCACTGTCAACAATTATAGCATAGTCATCAGCCGAAATCTTCAGTTCGCTCGCATTTTGCGCGATAAACTTTTCTTTGACACCGTCCTTAAAGGCTTCATCTTCACTATACGGGAAGAACAAAAGCGCCCAAACAATGACGTTCACTGCAAAAATAATCGTTCCCGCACGTTTTGTATATGCCACACCGCTCTGCCAAACGCGAAGTGCGACATCACGCAAACGCGGCAATTGGTAACGCGGCATTTCGAGCACAAACGGCGCCGCCTTCGATTTCATCACCAAGTGTGTATAAATCCAAGCCACGGGAACGGCGACGACAATGCCGACGAGATACATGCAAACGAAGACCGTTGCTGCCGTCGCGGGATTTGTCAACCGCTCAAGGATGGCACACATCAAAACATAGACCGGCATGCGCGCACCGCAACTCATGAAAGGAACGGCAAGAATTGTCGCCAAACGAGCCTTCGGGTCTTCAATCGTGCGAGCGCCCATAATACCGGGAATGCCGCAGGCGAAACCGGAGAGCATCGGCACAAAACTTTTACCGTTCAGACCGCACCAGCCGAGAAGCTTGTCCATCAAAAATGCCGCACGAGCCATATAACCCGTCGATTCAAGCAAGCCCAAGAAGAAGAACAAGATCAAAATTTGCGGCAAGAAGACAAGAACGCTGCCGACTCCGGCAATGACACCGTCAACAATGAGCGAACGGACAATCGGCATATCCTCCAAAGAAGATAAAGAGCCAAGCCATTCGCCGAGCGCGCCAAATTGCCCTTCAATCCAATCCATCGGGATTCCCGAAAGCGTATAAAGGCAATAGAACACGGCATACATAATGGCGACAAAAATCACAAAACCGAAAACACGGTTCAATAAAATTTTGTCCAAAATAGACGTGAACGATTTGCGGTTTTTGGTCTGCCGCGTCACTCCGCTGAGCATCCCCCTGATAAACGCATAACGCTGAATCGCTTCCGTCGAATGCGGATTGTCCCCGACAGCGCGGATGCAGGCACGAGCCTTTTTCAAAGCCGAACCGACGCGCTCGAGATCCTGTTTTTCAAGCAAGCGGTCCGCAAGCGGTGATGCCACATCAAAAATAACACGCTGCAACTCAGCATCAGAAACCTTTTGATCTTCCGCCAAGCCAAGCTCTTCCCGCAAAACAGTTATCGCCTCCTTTGTCGCCGAATTCCACTCGACACGCTTCATCCTGTCTCCATTTTTAACGACATCGGAAATTGCCAATTTCAATTCTTCAATCCCTGTTCCTTTTCGCGCGGAAATCTTAATCACGGGAACGCCCAATCGTTCCCGCAACAAATCCGTATTGACGACTAATCCATCTTTTGCCGCCAAATCACTCTGATTGAGCGCCAAAACCATCGGCAAGCCGAGATCCGCGACCTGCGTCGCCAAAAAAAGGTTACGCGACAAATTGTTGATGTCGATGACGCAGACAATCGCATCCGGGCGGGGACAACCTTCCATCACGCCAGACAGCACATCGATAACAACACGTTCGTCCAACGATGTCGCCGCCAAAGAATAAATACCGGGCAAATCCACCAATTCCACCTGCTCTCCAAAAGGCAAGGTCATCGGACCCGAAAACTTGGAAACCGTCACGCCTGGATAGTTTCCAACACGCTGACGCAATCCGGTCAGAGAATTAAACAAAGTCGTTTTGCCAGTATTGGCGTTCCCGACAAGAGCAACATTTAAAGTTTTAGCCATCTTATTTGGACTCCTCAATCGGGTTTACAATAACATTTTTTGCATCACGGCGACGCAACATCACGCTTTGAGCGCCAAAGTGCACTGAAATAGGATCGCCCAACGGAGCAATGTGGCCGATGCGCACATTCGTTCCGGGAACTAAACCAAAAGCCATCAAACGCTGATTAACCGTTTTCTCAACATCCATCGATTGGACCGTCGCAAGAACGCCTACTTTCAATTCTGATAATGGAATCATAAAATTAAAATTTTATTGAACCGATTAAAATAAAAACCTCTCGGAAACCCGACGGAACGATTTTCATCCCGCCAAGTTTCCGAAAGTATCTGATTAAAACACGTAGCCAAATTGTCCCGCAACGATAACATCGTCTGCCGAGGTAAAGAGACGCGGAGCGACCGTGAGCGTCAACCACCACGCATCTGCTTCGTAGCAGAAATTAGGCCCCGCATAAAATTGGTCGGTATCAAAACCTTCCGAGTTGTAAGCGATTGTGTAAACCGCCTCGACACCAAGACGGCAACCCGCTCCGACACTGTAAGAAACACCGCCCGCCAAAGAATACTCTGTCGAGTCAAATGTCGTATCCGAACTGCCTGTCGCAGCTTTGTCGCCCTTGACAGATGTAAACGCAACAGCGGGCGTAAATGCCAAAATCAAATCGCCATCCAAAAGATTCTTTTGGAAATTCAAGCCCAATTCAAATGTAATGTCACGAGCGGAATTTTGTGCAGCATCCGCAAAAGCCCACGAAAAGCCGCCGACAAAAGCCAAACCGAACGGACTGTTCTCCGCTTCCGGATCCAAAATCTGATTTTTCAATCCAAGAGAAATTCCCGTAAAATTGAAACGGTTGATGCGCTCCCCATCCGTCACCCGCGCAAAATGACCACTGTTGTAAACGCCACCAAAATCGAGCGAAGCGCCAATCTCAAGCGTGTCCGTAGCGCCATAAGCGAACTCAATCGCCGGAGCATATTCCACAGCTTTGCCATGATTTGTTGCGATGGCAGCTTCCCAATTCAAATGGGCTTCCAAATCGCCTTTTGCTGCAGGGCATGCGTCATCTGTAATGACAAAAACGCCGGCAGCCGCGTTAACTGCGGAAAATGCTCCCGCTGCAAGGATAAATCCTAACTTTGATAACTGATTTTTTGACATAATTTTTTTATGGTTATTCATTCCCGTTTTAGGAACGATAAAACTATATTATTGAGAAAATTTCGCAATTGCAAGCATTTTTTGAGAAAATTTCGCAATAACAGGATAAGGCTTGCCTTATTCCTAAAAAAAATTTTAAGACTCCTTCCCGTTTTATTCTAAAAAAACAATGGGAACTTTTTTAAGATAGCGACTATTAAAGCACTTATAAAAAACGTTCCCGCAGAAAAATAATTCTCTGCGGGAACGCCTTATTGCAATGATTTCTACTTTTAATTATCTCCCGGATTCATACCGCTCATTCCCGGCATTGTTTGTTCCCAGGACTGCGGAGCTCCGCTTGCGGGCAAATTGGAGTCCGTAACCATATCCGGCTCACGGCATCCTGCCAAAGCGAGAAAAACTCCTGCGAGAACGATTAAAAGCAAACTTTTCATTAGCGCTTTTGAACAAACGGAATCAACTTGACGATGTCACCTTCTTTAAGGGTTTTGAAATCCGACCCTCTGAGAATATGCGTCAAGCTTGTTGTCTGATAGCATTGGACGATTTCGATCTGCCCAATCGTCTTGCCGTTGACAACGACTTCATATTGACCGTTTTTGAAAATGCTCTTCTCGAGAACACCGACATTGATTTGGAGCAAGCCACGAGCGAGATCGATCATCTGGACGGAAGCCGTCACATATTTGTTTTCAAACGGAACCTCGATTTGGGAATAACCGGCCTTCGCATAAAGCGCGGAAGGATATTCGTTGTTGTCGATCGCAACACCCTTTGAACGCGCATAGTTACGCAGACGCGCATAACGGCGCTCTCCAGATTGCATTTGGCTTTCGAGATCCGCGATTTCGTCGAGTTTCTCGTTGTATTCGTCCATCGTTTTCATCGAGGCGATTCGCTCCGTCAATGTCGCGATTTCCGCCTTGGACTGGCGAACTTGACCTTCGAGAGTGGACACTTGCGCTTCGGCTTCGGCGACCTTGTTTTCAAGTTCGCCCTTCTCGCGGGTAAGATCGGCGAGTTCTTTATCTTTGTCATCGATGGTCGCGCTCTGCTCAGCAATTGTTCTGTCGCGTTCTTCAATCGTCTTTGTCAACTTGGCGATCGTATCGTCATCGTTGCGATTTTTTTCGCGACGATAGTTCACTTCCTTATAAACGGGAGCGACGATTTCAAGTGCGCCCTTCAAATCGACAGGCTTGCCCTTTTCAGTGTATTTCTCCGGTTCTTCCGAAGTCAGCGCCAATTGTTTCAAGGGCTGCAATTTCAGATTCGCATTGTCGATTTCACCTTTGATCAAAAACCAAAGGCCGACAGCGGCGCCCGCCAAAACAATGGCGAGAATGCGAAGGATAAGCGAGATTTTACTGTTCATACGAGATCAATAGTTGGTTTAAATTATTTGTAGAAAAACGTCGTGTTATAGGCGGGTGTTTGTGGGGTAGCCGTCACCGAGGTTGTCGGCGACGCTGAGAGGTGCATACCTAATTTAAACACGATTTCAACAGAATTTTCAAGATTTAATTTTTCCGCAAGCGCCTCCGCCGTAAATTTTTCACCGGGGCAAGCCTTCAAAAACTCGATCATTCGAGCTTGGATTTTCAAAATGCTTGCCGCAGCCTTTTTGCCGGCTTCAACGCCCGGCTGATGGTAGGCGTTAATCCCGATAAACGATGCATAAAAACCGACGGCACGTTCAAAAAGGGCGATCAATGCACCTACGGAGGCGGCATCGACGGATTCAATCGTCAGGGTGACGGACGCTCTGCCTTTTTCTGTCAACGCCTCGCGAGTCCCCAACAAAAATCCCTCCAAAAAATCGCCCGACGTTGCACCGTCCGCGTTGACGGGAACGCTCGCCGTTTCGCGGTCCTTCAAAACTTCGATAAACGTAGCGAAAAAGTTGTTAACACCTTCACGCAACTGTTGCACATAGGCGTGCTGGTCGGTCGAGCCTTTGTTCCCGTAAACGGAAATGCCCTGATTGACAACGTTCCCGGCGAGATCCTTCTCCTTGCCGAGCGATTCCATGATCAACTGTTGCAAATAGCGCGCAAAAAGCAACAGGCGATCCTTGTAAGGCAGGATCACCATATCTTTTTCGCCCTTGCCGGCGGTCAGATAATACCACGCAAGCGCCAAAAGCGCAGAGGGATTTTCCTTGACGGCGGGAACGCGCGTTTGGCAGTCCATCGCAGCCGCTCCCGCGAGAAGCAAACGGATATCCAAACCTTGCAGAGCCGCCGGCAAAAGTCCGACTGCCGCCATTTCGCTGGTGCGGCCGCCCACCCAGTCCCACATCGGGAAACGGGCGATAAAGCCTTCTTCGACAGCTTTTTTGTCGAGTTGCGAGCCGACACCTGTCACAGCGACCGCATGACGGGCAAAATCCAATCCCGCCGCACGATAGCGCGCCATCGTCTCAATCATCGCATTGCTCGGCTCCGGAGTGCTGCCGGATTTGGAGGTGACAATCGTCAGCGTCTCGCCCAGTTTCCCTTCGAGAGCGGCAAAAACCGCATCCATACCGTCGGGGTCGGTATTGTCGAGAAAATACACCGCCATCTTATCCTTGCCGGGCATTCCCAACGCCGACGCGACAAACTGGGGGCCGAGTGCTGAACCGCCGATCCCGACGCAAAGCAGATTTTTAAAAACGCCCGCCGTTCCCGACACTTTGCCCGAATGAACATCCGCAGCAAAGGACAAAATCGCCTCCGTCGTCTTGGCGATTTCTTCACACAAAGCCTCCGTCGGCGCCAACTGCGGCGCACGAAGCCAATAATGCCCCACCATGCGGTTTTCGTCAGGATTGGCGATCGCGCCCGCCTCAAGCGAGCGCATATCCGCGAAAGCCTTGTCAAGCATCGCAGACTTGTCCTCGAAATAATTTTTCGGGAAGCCCACACGGCTTACGTCGATCGCAAATTTCAATGCGTCAAACGAAAAATAATTTTCTTTAAAATCGCTCCACATATTTTTAAAAATTAAATTTTCTCAAACACCTATTGTTCCGGATTGGCCGGCTGTTCCGCGGGAACGGGCTCCATCGAAATCGGATTGCCGTCCGCGTCCGTGTAAAGGGACTGCTCTTCCACCGCTTGCGTTTCCTGGAGGGTCAAATCCGCCGCCGGAGCCGCCTGCCGCTCACCGCGGGCGACAAATGCAAAATAAAGTCCGATACACAACAAAAAGAAAATCGTGATCAAGACCGATGTCGTCTTTGTCAAAACGCTCATCGTCTCACCGCCAAAAACAGATTCCGTCGCAGCACCGCCAAGCGCCGACCCCATACCGGCATTCGCATTCGGGCGCTGCATCAAAATAAACAGAACCGCCAAAATACAGACGAACACTAAAACCAAAACGCCCGTGAACAAAAGAATATTATACATATACAAGAATTATAATTTGGAAGACAAAAATTGACAAACACAAAGGCGTTCCCGCCAAAATCCGTCCTTTGCGGGAACGGAATTTTTCTTTAGAATAGGAATATGCCTCCCCACAAAATCAAATTGCTCATTGTCGCCAAGTTTGAAATTGGCGAACTCGGGAACGGACAAACCGGCGAAGGCGAACTTTTTTATCGGCACTATTTCAAAAAAAGCGAAAGCTTCGAAATCCGGGGACTTTGCGCCGGCGACCGCCTTCATGTCTGCGGGAACGCCGCAATGGCAGTTACACGTGAAGGCAAAATCAACGCCGCGGGAGCCCTTAGCGCAATTTTGAGCGATCCCCGCTTTGATTTTAGCGACACCTACATTCTCTCCATCGGTTGTGCGGGAACGGATTTTGAGACGACCGTCATGGGCGATGTCATTATCGGCAGCGCCGTCGTCGATGGCGACTATGGGCATCTTATTGCCGAAAACGGCGAGCTCAAGTGGTTTAAAATCGAAGCGGGCGACCAGCACGCCTTCAAAAAACTCCATCCGCCGACCGTCGTCCGCGCGCTCCAAATCGCAAAAAGCGTTCCCGTCAGTTCCACGCCCAAAACGCGCGATTTCATGCGCCGCTTCAATCCGCAACTCGACCGCGAACCTCAAATTTTAACGGGAACGATTTTTTCAAGCGACAATTACTGGAAAGGCAAAGTCTTCCACGATCTCGCCAAACAAATCACAAGCGCCTACCCCTGCCCGGATCCTTACAAGGCTTCCGAAATGGAAGAAAGCGCGATTGCCGTCACCGCGGACAAATTCGCTTTGCTCGAACGGCTCATCGTCATACGCGTTTCCGTCAATCTTGATGAATTTATGAATGGCGCCACAGCGGAAAAACTTTGGCGTTCCCGCAACTTTTCCGACAACATGAACAGCGAAGACAACTGCGAAGGCGCCGACATTTTCGTTCCCGCCATGCACAATCTTTTCAATGTCGGGAGAGCCGTCGCCGACGCCATTCTTGCGGGAACGTTCTGATTCCCGCGGGAACGCGGTTTAGCGCAATTTCAAAGTCAGCAATGCAACGATGCAGCAAACGGCTGTAATCATCCACATCCGCAAGACAATTTTGCTGTTCCTAAAACCTTTTTCCTGATAATGGTGATGAATCGGCGCACGCTTGAAAAGCCGTTTCCCCTCACCCGTTCGAGCTTTGGTGTGCTTAAAATATTGGCGCTGCAAAATAACCGATCCCGCCTCGGCGACAAAAATTAGTCCGGTGCCGGCGAGCAAGAACGGCTGTCCGGAAACAACCGCCACAGCGCCGATGCTGCCGCCGATACCGAGCGCGCCGACATCGCCCATATAAATTTCCGCCGGCTCGCCGTTATACCACAAAAACGCCATAACTCCCGTCGCCAACGCCACGCAAAATATGGCCAACTCGCCACAACCGGGAACGGAATTGATACTGAAATAGTTGGACCAAATAAAATTTCCCGAAAAATACGCGACAAGCCCGAAAGAAAGAATATTGGGAAGAGCGCAACCTGCAGCCAGACCGTCGAGACCGTCCGTCAGGTTGACCGCATTGGAACAGCCGACGGTCACAAACCAATAAAAGCCGGCCGCCAACAGACAAAGCAAAAGCGCGGGAACGGCATCTGTCGCAAAAATCGCCGACGAGGCTTCCGGACCAAAAAGCGGTGACGACCAAAACGGAATCCACAGTTCGCAGATGTTATGACGCGCCGTATCGCTCAACATCAAGATCGAAAAGCCCGCCAGCGCGGACAAAGTCAAGCCCAGCCATTTCGCTTTTTCCGAAATCCCGTCGGATTTTTGTTCCCGCACTTTTTTCAAATCATCAAACAGGCCGACGAGGCTCATTCCGATAAAGACCGTCAATGTCGAATAAACATAAACATTGGGACGGGCGGCGAGCAATGTCGCGATAATTGTCGAGGCGAAAATCAAAATGCCGCCCATCGTGGGCACCTTTTCCCGGTTGACCGACTTGCCCATCAGCGCGTCGTCGCGCTGCGGCTGGATTTTGGAACGCAAGCAATAAAAAAGCGGACGCACCATCAGCGCGACAACGGCAAACGCTATCAGCGCCGCAAGCGCAGCCCGCGTGGACTGGTATTCAAACAAACGCAGCGGACCCCAAACGTCAAAACGAAACTTGTGCAGATAATAAAGCATTTTACTTTGACAAATTGCCCAAGAGTTTTACGATTTCATCACGTTTCGCCTGTGTCTCCGCCAATTGTTTTTTGGCGCCTTCGAGGATGTGGGGCGGCGCCTTGGCGGCAAAAGCGGGATTGTTGACTTTTGCCGTTCCCGCCGCAATCGCCTTATCAAGCTTCTCCAACTCTTTTGTCAGGCGCTTGGTCTCCGCCTCCTTATCGACCAGACCTGTCATATCGAGCGAGATCACGCCCAGGGGCGTCAAAGTCGAAGCTCCGCTGGTTTCCGTTCCCGCGGGAACAAATTCAATCGATTGCGCGCCGACAAGACTCTTCAGCTTCGCCAAATTGCGCTCGACAATTTCCTTCGCGGAAACGTCCTTTACCGCCAAAACAAACAGGCAGTCGCGACGCGTTCCCGCGTTGTTGTGCGATTTGAGCGCGCGCGTCTGCGTGACAAAGTCCCGGATCTGCGAAATCTCAGCCACCGCGTTCCCGTCGATCTTCAAACCGCGTTTTTCGAGCAGTCCCAAAATCTCCTCCGCCGTCGCCAGCTGCTGATCCTGCAAAAATTGACCTTCCGCAATATACCCGAGCAAATGATAAAGCTCTTCCGCAATAAACGGCGTCAGCGGAGCGAGCGCGAGCAAAAACTGCCGCAGACACAAATCCTGGATTGCCAAAACGTTCCCGCGGAGCTTTTCGTCCGCCAGGCGCGTTTTCGCCACTTCGACATACCAGTCGCAAAAATCGTTCCAAAAGAACGAATAAAGCGCCTGTGTATAAGCGTTGAACTCGTAATTTGCAAAATGGATGCTGCAGTCGCGTGTCAAACGCACGATCCCGTCAAGGATCGCGTGATCGTCGGCATCGCAGAGCGCGGGATCGATTCGCGCGACAATGGCGTCGAGCGAACTGTTGTCCGACATCTCGCCGCTCATCTGACGAAAACGCGACGCGTTCCAAAGCTTGTTGCAAAAATTGCGTCCCAACTCGACATTTTTTTCGTCAAACAACACATCCTGCCCAAGCGGTGCCGAGCGCATCGTCCCAAAGCGCAACGCGTCCGCGCCGTATTGCGCAATCAGATTGAGCGGATCCGGAGAATTGCCGAGCGTCTTGGACATTTTGCGACCGAGTTTGTCGCGAACGATACCGGTAAAATAGACATTTTTGAAAGGCATCTCGCCGCGCCATTCATAGCCCGCCATAATCATGCGCGCCACCCAGAAGAAGATAATGTCCGGCCCCGTCACGAGATCTGTCGTCGGATAAAACTTTTTCAAAAGCTCCGGCATTTTTTCCTCCGGCAAATCCATATCCCAGCCCATCGTCGCAAACGGCCACAGCCACGAGGAAAACCATGTGTCGAGCACGTCGGGATCCTGTTCCCAGTTTTCTGCGTCCGCCGGCGGCGTCACATCGCAATAAATCTTGGACGCGTCCTGCTTGTTATACCAGACGGGAATACGGTGCCCCCACCACAATTGTCGCGAAATACACCAGTCCTGGAGACCGCCCATCCAATGTTCATAAGTCTTGGACCAACGTTCGGGATGAAATTTCATCACGCCGTCCGCCACGCAGGCGCGAGCCTCGGCGACCGACGGATAACGCAAAAACCATTGTTCCGACAGACGCGGCTCAATCGGCACCTTGGCGCGCTCCGAAATCCCCACCTTGTTTTCATAGGGCTCCTCTTTGACCAAAAGTCCCAATTCCTTGAGCATCTCCACCGAACGTGTCCGAGCCTTAAAACGATCCATTCCCGCCAAATCCTTGCCGGCGAGCGCGTTCATCGTGCCGTCGGGATTCATGATGTCCGTCACCTTCAAATGATGGCGGCGGCCGATTTCAAAGTCCGTTTTGTCATGCGCCGGCGTCACTTTCAAAACACCGGTTCCAAATTCAAATTCGACCGACTCGTCCCCGACGATCGGGATCGGCTCCTGATTTTCAAACGGCAACGGGCGCAACGCGTGTTTGCCGATATATTTTTGATAACGCGGATCCTTGGGATTGACGGCAATCGCCGAGTCGCCCGGGATCGTCTCCGGACGCGTCGTCGCGATCGTCAAAAACGTTCCCCGCTCCTCCGCAATTTCGATTTTAAAATAATACAAAAATCCCTTGTGCGGCTCCATGATCACCTCTTCGTCCGAAAGCGCCGTCAAGGACGCCGGGCACCAGTTGACCATCCGCTTGCCGCGATAGATATAGCCTTTTTTATAGAGATCGACAAAAATCTTCTGGATGCAGCGCGTATAAGCCTCGTCCATCGTGAAGCGTTCCCGCGACCAATCACAGGAACAGCCGAGTTTTTTGAGCTGGTTGATGATAATCCCGCCCTTCTCTTTTTTCCACTGCCAGACGCGCTCGAGAAAAGCTTCGCGACCGAGATCGTGACGCGTTTTGCCTTCCGCCTTTTTCAGTTGTTTTTCCACCATCACCTGCGTCGCGATGCCCGCATGGTCCGTTCCCGGCAGCCACAAGACCTCTTTGCCCTCCAAACGCGCGCGCCGGCACAAAATATCCTGAATCGTATTGTTGAGCACGTGTCCCATATGCAAAACGCCCGTCACATTGGGCGGCGGGATCACGATCGAATAAGCCGGACGAGCCGCCGTAACCCGCTCCGGATCCGCCTTAAAACAATCCGCCGCGCACCAGCGCGAATACCAGAGTTCCTCAACTTGTGTAGATTCGTAATTCTTCGGAATAGATTGTTGTGCCATAATACATACAAGTATAAAACGATATGGACAAATTGACAAACGAGAAAGCGCCCAAAATCCCGCACGAACCCCAAAAAAATTAACTGCCCGAAATCGGTTTTTGACAAAAAAGGGCGTTCCCGCAAACAGTCGCGGGAACGCCCTTTTTTTACCGTATCGCTCTTAGCGGCGACGGCGACGCGCACCGACGAGCGACAAAGCGCCCAAGCCCGCCAGCAAACCGAACATCGACGGCTCGGGAACCGGAGCACAAAGCGACGACACCTGAGCCGCCGTCAAAGCCGTGTTCCAGATCGCGATATTGTCCAAGTCGCCGCTCGTCGCGACACGGCTGCCGCCAAACGCGCTCAAAAACTGGAAGCCCGTGATCTTGGTCTCCGTCGTTGTCAACGAAGCTCCCTCACCGACAGCTACACCATCGACATAAACTTTAAAAGTCGAACCGTCGGAAGTGAATGTCAAAGTCGTCCAGTCGCTATTATGAACCGTCGAATAATCGACAAATTCCGCATTTTTTGACGTCGTCGAGCCGCCAAAATAATTAGTGTTGCCACCGATACCACCGACATAAAGCATCATTTTGCCGGAATTGTTTTTTTGAAGCATCAGCGCGTGGCTGTCACCGCTCGATCCGTTTGTATAGACGGAAAGCAGATTCTCCCAGTTATTTGCCGTAAAATTGGCGACATCAAAACTCACTGTAAAGTTGTTGGCATAAAGATCGGCGTTCCCGACATTGCTCGAATAAATCGCTGACCTCTCACTGTGTCCGTAGCCTGCCTCGTTCCAGGTAAGATGGTCCTTATTGACCGAAACACTGCCCGGTTTTTTCGTAGGATCGGCACTCGTTGCAAAATCCCAATAGAACAAGAGGTTCTCGTTTTGCAAATCCTGCGGAACGACACTCGCCGCACCGGCAACAAACGTTCCCACCACAAGCAATGAACTGATTGTAATAAGTTTTTTCATAATTTTCGATTTTTAAGTTTGTTGTAAGTCTGAAAAATTTGATACTTATTTTAAAATAGTCAAAAAAAAAAACGCAAGATTTTTCTCGCGTCCGACCATCATGTTCAAAGTCCGACCGCAAAGCCGTTTCTTCTATGCCAAAAGCCGTCCGATGTCCAAATCGTTCAACGACAGCCGTTCCCGCAAAAAATCCGCCATATCCGCCGGCAACGGAGCCGTAAACGTGCGTTGCAGCTGCGGGCTCTTGAAAACCAAGCGCGCCGCATGCAAGGCCTGCCGCGGGAACGCCAATTTCGCCTGCAAAGCCGGCGTCAGACCATTTTCGCAAAGCTCCAAATACAGCCGCTCGTCGTTCCCGTAAAGTTTGTCGCCAAAAACCGGATGTCCGATAAACTGCGCATGCGCACGAATCTGATGTTTGCGCCCCGTATGAAGCTCGACGCGCGCCAGCGTAAAGCCGTTCCCGCGAACCAGAGGCTCAAAAAACGACACCGCCGTCTGCGCATCCGGACCTTCTCCAACCGTCTGCTTGACCAAAACAGGACTCGCCGTATCCCGACGCAACGGCGCATCCACCAACTGCGGCTCCAAGATTTCGCCCTCAAGGATCGCCAGATAAGTCTTGGAAACCCAATGCCGCTCCACCGCCGTCTGCGCACGGCTCGCCGCCTCCCGATTGAGCGCGATCAAAATAATCCCGCTCGTCTCCCGATCCAGCCGCGAAACCAAATGCAAAGTCTCCAAACCCAACCATTCCCGCGTCGCCCCGACCAAACTTGACCAAGGTCCGTTTTTGGACGGATGGCAAACAACCCAGCCGGGCTTGTTAAACGCCAAAAAATCCTCATCGCGCTCGACAAGCCAAGTCGGCAAATCGGCGGGAACAATCAACGGCGCACTCTGCGCCTGCCTACCCGGCGGCGGAAACGACATCATAAGCCAAAATCTACAAATCCATTGTTACACGTTCCCGAAAAACAATTATTAGGGAACTTGAACATTCCTGTTATTCTTGAGATTTTACCTGCTCCCATTGACTTCATTATAATTTGCTCCGCGACAAATAACAAACTCGCGGGAACGACTCGCCCTTTTTATTTGTTAAAGACGCGCGAGCACTTTATAATGGAACTGAAATTTATTTAAAAAATTATGACATCCTCTGAAATCCGCCAGTCATTTCTCGATTTTTTTAAATCCAAAGGACATGCGATCGTGCCCTCGTCGAGCCTGATGCCCGACTCCCCCAATCTGCTCTTCACCAACGCCGGCATGAACCAGTTTGTCCCCATTTTCTTGGGACAAATCCCCTGCCCCTATCCCAACAAGCGCGCAGCCGACACCCAAAAATGCATTCGCGCCGGCGGCAAACACAACGACCTCGACGATGTCGGACTCGACACCTACCACCACACTTTTTTTGAAATGCTCGGCAACTGGTCTTACGGCGACTATTTCAAAAAAGAAGCCATCGCCTGGGCATGGGAACTGATTACCGAAATTTGGAAATTCCCAAAAGAACGCCTCTACGCGACCGTCTATTGCCCCGACAAATCCAAAGGCGATCCCGCGAGTTTTGACCAGGAGGCCTACGATGCCTGGGAACAACTTTTTATCGCCGCCGGACTTGATCCCAAAAAACACATCGTCAACGGCAACAAAAAAGACAATTTCTGGATGATGGGCGACACCGGCCCCTGCGGTCCCTGCTCCGAACTCCACATCGACCTGACGCCCGCCGGCGACACAAATGGCGCCCTCGTCAATACGGGATCGCCGCAATGTATTGAGATTTGGAATCTGGTGTTCATGGAATTCAACGCCAATCCGGACGGAACATTCTCACCGCTCCCCGCCAAAAATGTCGATACCGGCATGGGATTTGAGCGCGCCGCCTCCATTATCCAATGCACCAAAAATTTCACCGACTTTTCAGGCGTCATCTCCAATTACGAGACAGATATTTTCGCCCCCATTTTCAGGGAACTTGAAAACTTGAGCGGCAAAAAATACACCTCGACGCTCCCGACCGCGGGAACACAGGGCGCCAACGAACAAGAGAAAATCGACATCGCGTTTCGCGTGATCGCCGACCACATTCGCACCCTTTCCTTCGCAATCGCCGACGGCATCACTCCGGGCAATACCGACCGCAACTATGTCCTGCGCCGCATCTTGCGCCGCGCCGTCCGTTACGGACGCACCCTCGGATTCAAGGAACCCTTCTTCTACAAACTCGTCGATGTTCTCGTCGCCACGATGTCGCAAACCTTCCCGGAAATCGCCAAGCGCGCCGATTTTGTCCGCGACTGCATTCGGGTCGAAGAGGAAACCTTTAACAAAACACTCGACGGCGGCCTGGAGATTTTTGAAGAAATCCTGATGCTCAAAAATGCCGCGCGGGAACTCCGTCTCGGCATCGCCGACGTCCTCGACCTCTCCAACGAAGCGAGCCAAAACGGGAACACCGCCATTGCAGCGATCGCCGACAGGCTCGCACACGCCATCGCCGTCTATATCACCGAATTTGACAAACCGATCAACACAGCGCTCGCACGCCGTATTTTCACACGGGCGGATGTAAAAAAACTTTATGCGACGGCGCAAAGCCTAGTCGCAAGCCCCGAAAACGCCGAAATCATCAGCGATTTTCGGGAAGCTCTCGCCCACTTTTTCCTAAACAACCGCGAGCTCGAAAATGTTTTTGACGGCGAGGCCGCTTTTCTCCTCTACGACACCTACGGTTTTCCGCTCGACTTGACAGAACTCCTCGCACGGGAACGCGGTTACAAAATCGATGAAAAAATGTTCGAAGCCCTCATGCTCGAGCAGCGGGAACGCGCACGCGCCGCACAAAAAAAGCAAATTGTCGCACTCTCCGAGATCAAGACAAAAGAAGCAACACAATTCCTCGGCTACGACAGCCTCAGCACCGAGGCGACAATCCTCGAAATCGCCGAAAGCAACGGCAAAATCGCCGTCATCGTTGACAGCACACCCTGCTACGCCGAAATGGGCGGACAGGTCGGAGACACGGGAACGCTCCTCTGCAACGGGAACGCCTTTAAAATCACCGATACAACAAAAAGCGGGAACGTCTTCCTCCACTTTATCGAAGGCGACACCGCACCGGCTCCCGGAGAAAAAGCCCTCATCAGCGTGGACAAAAAACGTCGCAACGCCATCGAGAGAAACCACTCCGCAACCCACCTGCTGCACTATGCCCTGCACGAGATCGTCGGCAAGGACATCGCACAAAAAGGCTCCTTTGTCAGCGACGAAAAACTGACATTCGATTTTAATCACAACGCCCTCACACCCGAACAAATCGCCGCCGTCGAAAAACGCGTCAACGAACTCATCTGGCAAAACGACACCGTCTCCTGGACGGAAGTCGCCCACGATGAAGTCAAAAACAACGAAAACATCATGCAGTTTTTTGGAGACAAATACGGCGACAAGGTCCGCGTCATCCAAATGGGCGGGAACGCACAAAAACTTGACGGCTACTCCATGGAACTCTGTGGCGGCACCCATGTCCGCGCCACCGGCGAACTCGGATTGTTCCGCATCGTCGCCGAAAACGCCATCGCTGCGGGAACCCGACGCATCGAAGCCCTCACCGGCGAAGCCGCTTATAACAGAGCCGCCGACGAGACGAAATTCCTCAAAAAACTTTCCGAAAAAGCAAAAACACCCGTCGCCGAACTCGACAAAAAATTTGACGCGCTCAACGAGGAAAAAACAAAACTCGAAAAAACACTCAAATCCATTCATCAAAAAGAAGCCGCCGCAGTCGCCAAAAACTTAATCGCAGGCGCCAAAGATCTCAACGGCAACCGTCAAGTCGCCGCAGTCGTTCCCGCCCAAAACCCGAACGACGTCCGCGAACTCGCCAGCCAAATCATCAAACAGCTCGGCGAAAACGGCATCGTCATCCTCGGCGCAAAAATCGCAGACGACAAAGTCTCCATCTGCGCCGCCTGCGGGAACGCCGCCATCAAAAACGGAGCGGCGGCAGGAAAAATCGTCGCCGCTATTTGCGCAAAACTCGACGGAAAAGGCGGAGGAAAACCGGATTTCGCAATGGGAGGCGGCAAAAACGCCGACCAAATCCAAAACGTCTTCGCGGAACTCTAAAAAATCACGTTCCCACCGACAAAAACCGCCCAATTCCGGCGTTTCCGAAAAATTTAAAAAAAACAAGTCCTCATAGTTCAAGGGTTAGAACTAGCGTTTCCTAAACGCTCGATCCAGGTTCGATTCCTGGTGGGGACGCCACTTCCTATTTTTACAAAATTGTAAATAGTGGCGCCAAATTTTTAACATTTTTGTAAAATAAGCGTTCCCGTAAAAATCGCGGGAACGCTTATTTTATGGGCGTTTCAGAACTTTTTTCAAAATTGGCACGGCAATTGCTTATTATAAAAGTGGAAAACTACAAACTTTCTACAAACAAACAACAAGCAATAAAATGCGGGGCGGTCGCCAGACAAAATTTGGCGGCCGCTTTTTTACCGTCTATTCGTCTCCGTCCTTTTTGCCGACGGACTCAAGTCCGAGGATATGGACTTTGTAATGCATCAGTCGCGGAGAGAGGCCGAGTTCCCGTCCGGCGGCAGAACGGTTGCCGTTGTTCCGGCGCAACGATTCCGTCAGCAGTTCGCGTTCAAAATTGTCGATCAAATTTTTATAGGTGTCGGAGCCGGTCGTTTTTGGCGTTCCCGCGGACTCGTCGCTCGGGAGGGAACTTTTTGCCTGGAGGGCGCTGGGCAGATTGTAGCTGCGGATACAATCATTTTTGGCGGTCAAAATCGCGCGCTCGATACAGTTTTCAAGTTCCCGCACATTGCCAGGCCAGGCGTAGGCGACCAGCAGATTGACAGCGGGAGCGGAAATCCGTTTGACATTTTTGTGATAGCGCAGATTGTATTTTTTTATAAAATGCTCCGCGAGCGGGACAATGTCGCATTTGCGACGCGCCAAATCCGGCAAGTTCAAGGGAAAGACGTTGAGCCGGTAAAAGAGGTCTTCCCGGAATTTTCCGGCGGCGATCAAGTCTTCGAGCGGACGCGATGTCGCCGCGACAAAGCGCACGTTGGCGCGCCGTTCCTGGTTGGAGCCCAGCCGCGTGTATGTTTTTTCTTGCAAGAGTCTCAAAATTTTTACTTGGGATGCCGGTGAAAGATCTCCGATTTCGTCCAAAAAAAGCGTTCCGCCCTCTGCGGCTTCGACGCGCCCGACCCGTTGGGCGATCGCGCCCGTGAATGCTCCTTTTTCGTGACCGAAAAGTTCGCTTTCAAAAAGATTTTCCGGCAAGGCGGCGCAGTTCAGGCGGACAAACGGGCGTTTTGCCCGTTCGCTCAAATTGTGAATGGCTGCGGCGACGAGTTCTTTTCCCGTTCCCGAAGATCCCCGCAACAACACCGTCGCGTCCGTTTGCGCCACCTGATGAACGCCTTCATAAACCGCCCTCATCAAATTGCTGTTGCCGATGATGCCTTCGAGCGCCTCGTCGTCAAAATATTCCCGAAGACGCAAATTTTCCTCTTTTAAAGCTTCGCGCTCCTCGATCATCTGATAGCACTTTGCAACTGCCGCTGCCGTCAAATTGGCGACAATCCCGAGAAAACGCAGTTTTTCCTGCAAAACTTCAATCGTTCCCGTCGGGCTGTCTCCCGCCAAAGTCCCGATAATCTGTTGGGAATAAAGCACGGGAACGCACAAAAACGCGACGGATTTTTCCTGCTCCGTGGCGCGCGAACCGGTGCGATTGAGAAAACGCGGATCCTTTGAAACATTGGGAACCAGAACGGGAACGCCTGTTTTCGCCACCGTTCCCGTAATGCCTTCGCCCAAACGATATTTGCCCAAACGACGCTCGCCGTCGTCCAAATCCGTCGAAGCCTCGATTTGAAAAACATCCCCGTGCCGCATCGTGAAAATGCAGCGCGTCAATGCGATTTTGGAACTCAATATCGACAAAACCCCGTCAAGCACCGCCGAAGGATTTTCTTGAGAAACCAACTCCAAACCGAGAGATTCAAGAGCCGACAATTCCGCCTTTAAAAGTTTATTCATAAAATTTTATTTACAAAATTGTAAAAGACGCCCGACTTTTTCGCAAGTCGGCGACAAACGTTTTTTTTATCACGGGAACGCGGTATCCGAAAATTAAAAAATTCAAAATTTATTGATTTGACCTGCCGTCGGTGCTATTATAATAGAAGATAATTTTCGCAAAATGGCACTCACAAATATTGACCAATTAAAATCAAAATTAACAGGCTCCGATGCAAGCGGACAGGTTACGGAAAACCTTTGCAATCTTGACAATGGAAGCACCTACTGCTTACACCATGCTTGGGGACTGGGCGAGGTTAAGAGTTACAGCCCTGAAGAGAATCGCTTGATTGTGGACTTTCCGGAATCCGGCAAAAAAGACCACAAGATGGCGCCCGAATTTTTCTTGACCAAATGCGAAGTCTTGCCGGCAAATCATATTTTGTCGCAATTTAAAGAAAATCCCGCACAAATCTTGGACTGGGCGAAACACAATCGCGTCGAATTGGTCAAAGCCATTCTCGCATCGAGCGCGTTTGTCAAATTGATCGACACAAAAAATCATGTCAAAATCATTCCAAAGAAAAATTTGGAAGAGACCTTGGCGAAAATCGACGAACTTGAACGCCCGACGGTGACTTCGATTATGACAAATTCGGAGATCGAGTCCATTCTTTCCCACATCCTCATCGGTGAAGATTTGAAAAAATGGTGGACAGCGGCAAAAAAAGAGCTGCAAAAAGACGAATATGTCGGAACGCCCGCCAAAAAAGACGGCTACTACGAATTGCGTGAAAAAGGGCAGACCGTCAATCCCGAACAGGAAGTGCTCGAAGAATTTTTCCGCGAGAAAAAACCGAAGCGCAAAATCGAACTGGTGATGAAGCTCTTCGCCTTTTCCGCAAACGAGGAATTGCCGAAGGCACTCCCGGGCCAGCCCCAGCCGCTTTTCAGTTATTCGACAAGCGATCCCGCGACGATCGCCAAACTCCACAACATTTTGGACGATTTGACAGTCACGCTCAAGGACGCCAAGCGTCTGAATGCGGCGGAACGTCTTCACGGCATTTGGGTGCGCAACGACCTTTGCCGCTTCTTTAGAGGAGACGTCGATCAGCTCGAACCGACTTCAACCTCAATCATTACCGCCGAAAAGAATGCCGGCAGACTTTCACAGCTCGCCAAAGACATTCCGCAGGATACAAAATACCTGAAACGCCTGCTCGACTTGCTTTCACGTATCTACAAGGATCCCAGAGAGGGCGAAGAAGATCCGCAATGGCTCGAGGTTGTCCTCGAACTTTTGGGGAAAGCGGACAGCAAATTCGCCAACGAGTGCATTCTTTTCCTCTGCGATCGCAAAAAAGCACAGAATGTCTGCGACCTCCTCAAAACAGGACTCGACAATCAGGATCTTTCGAGCGCTTTGTTGATCTGGGTCATCAAAAACCGCAACAATCCGAAATTTAAAGACGGGATCAAGCCCTTGCTCACCCACCGTCTTCTCTCTCTGATCTTCAGAGTTATCGACCGCGAATCAATCGCAGCAAGCAACAGCCGCAAAAACCCCTTGGCGGAAGAAGTTCGCACCGACTACAATCTGATCAACGATCTCCTGGCGGATGCGGACGAGAATGTCGCCCGCGACCTCGCACAATCCCTCAAGATGATCCAAGGCTACTCGGAACTTGCGAAAAAATCGCTCCTTTCGCGCTTTATCAAAGTTTACAAGAGCATTGAAAATCTTGTCGAAGGCCAGCATCAAAAGTCATCAACCGTGCTCTATGTGTCAGTCGCTTCGCTCAAAATCAAGCAAGACGAACTCGCAGACCTTATCGACAACAAAATCCCGGAAAACAAACGGGCGATCCAGGAAGCCCGCGAACTGGGCGACCTTTCGGAAAACTCCGAATACAAGATGGCGCGCCAGAACGAAACCGTGCTGAACGCCAAAAAGGAAGGTTTGGAAAAAGAAATCAGCAACGCGAGAGTCACCGACTTTTCGTCCGCTCTGGAAGGCGGCAAAATCAGTATGGGCACCATCGTCAAGATTCGCTCGGCGAGCGGCACGGAAGCCACCTATACGATTTTGGGCGCATGGGATTCGGATACGCAACGCAACATCCTTTCCTACAATACCCGCCTTGCCCAACAGCTCATCGGCAAAAGCAAAGGAGACGAACTCTACTTTAACGATGAAAACTGGACTATCGTCGACTGCGCACGCTGGATCGATCAGGCAGGAAACTCCGTTGAGGAAAAATAAAAATCCGACAATCTCTAAAAACGGCGTTTCCTTTGCGGGAACGCCGTTTTGGTATCGTAAAAGAAAAGCAGTTTTTTTATAATAATCCTATGAACCTCTTAGAAGCATTTGGCAACGCGAACGAACGAGTCGAACGCGCCGTCGCAGCGTTTAAGAACGGCAACGGCGTCTTAGTCGTCGATAATGAAGATCGTGAAAACGAAGGCGACTTGATTTTCTCTGCCGAACTGCTTACCGCCGAACAAATCGCCCAACAAATTCGCGACTGCTCCGGCATCATCTGCCTCTGCCTAAGCCAGGAAAAAGTCAGGGAACTCGGACTTCCGATGATGGTTGAAAAAAATTCGAGCGCCTACGGGACCGCGTTTACAATTTCCATCGACGGCAAAAAAAATGTCACGACGGGCGTTTCCGCGACTGACCGTTTGGAAGCTGTCCGCGCGACAATCGCAGACGGGGCGACATTGGAAAAAGACCTTGTCACCCCCGGACATATGTTCCCGCTCGTCGCACGTCCCGGAGGAACGCTCGAGCGCGGCGGGCACACCGAAGCCACAGTCGATCTCGCGCGCCTCGCCGGACAAAAACCCTGCGGCGTCCTCTGCGAACTCACCAATCCCGACGGCACGATGATGCGACTCCCCGAAGTCGCCGAATACGCCCGGCGCTACAACTATCCCCTCGTCTCAATCGACGACATCATCCAATATCGCAAGACGAGACAAATATAAATAATGGATTGGACCATCAAATCACTCGCAAAAAAATGTGCCGTCAGCGGAGAAAATTTTTCAGACGGCGAAACGGTGGTTTGTCTGATCTTAAAAACGCCCGACGGCAATCTTGACCGCGTTGATATTCTCGAACAAAATCTCCCCCTTTTCAGTTGTTCGGGAACGATTTTAGGACGATGGAAGCGCATTTTTAGCAGCAACGATTCGGAACTCCTCAAACGAAGACGCCAGATCGAAAGCCAGGAAGATTTTTTTATCTCCCTCTACAACGAAAGTCCGAGTCCGGAAGGCGAACTGATGAAACAGTTGCTCGCGCTCCTGCTCGAACGCAAACGGATTTTAAAGGTAAAAAATTCACCGCTCGCCAACCCCTGCATTTTTACACACGTCCGCAGCAAAACCGATTATTCGGTTCCCATGAACAATTTTAGCCCCGAAGAAATTTCCATCGTCGGGAACGCTCTCGAAACCCTCGTTCAATAAGTTTATGAAAAAAATAATCGCTCTCCTGCTCACCCTCACAGCACCGCTTTTTATTTTTGCGTGTTTTTCAAAACCCATTCCCAAGCACTCCATTGAAGTTTGGCTTGAAGCGCCGTCGCGCTCCAGTTCTTTTGGTTTGCATGAAAAAATCGTCATGCCGGTCAGCGGCATCACCGCCTATGTCACCCGACCTGTCGTTGCCGGGATCGACGCTTTTACCAATGCCGACCTGCTGATCCAAGACGATCCCCTCACCGGTCTGTCCGTTCCCGGTGTCCGCCTCCGCCTCAAAGACGACGCCTGGATGAATGTTTATCAAATGTCATCGGCGGCGCTTGCCACGGCAAAAAAACGCGGCGAGATCAAACGCCTCTTTCTTGTCGTTGACGGGCATCCCATCGGCTATTGCAAAATTATCCGCCCGATTCGTCGCGACGATCTTTTCTTTTATATCGAAAGCAACAAAAAAGATCCCAAGGACATCGACGCGGAGCTTAGAGATTTGCGTTTCAATCTCAACGAATACATCCTCGATTGGCGGGAATATAAGCAGGAAAAATAAATTTTATGGCGCTTTTTAAAGCGATTCCACTCTTGCTTTGTCTGACGGCGGGAACGCTTGCGGCACGTTGCCCGACAGCATTGACGATTGATGAAAATTATCAAAATTGGGCGCAGGCTACCGCGAGCGGCAGACTCCAGTCCGCTCTTTTCGGGATGACACGCAACGCGGGAACGCGGTTTCACGAAGGTATCGACATCCGCCCGACAGCGAGAATGCATTCCGGCGAACCTCGCGACCTCGTTTACAGCGTCCTCGCGGGAACGGTTTCCCATATCTGTCGCGAAAACAACGGCTCTTACGGCCGCTATGTCGTTTTGCGCCATGCCAAAAACGGTTTGGAAATCTACACGCTTTACGCACACATGGCAGCCATCGCTCCCGCAATCAAAGAGGGGATGCCCGTCACCGAAGGCACACTGCTCGGGATTATGGGGCGCAGTTCGACCGTCTATGATATTCCCAAACGCGACGCCCACTTGCATTTCGAAGTCGGTTTGGCGCTCGGCGAAACGGGTTTTGACAATTATATGAAACGGCAATTCGGTCCCGACAGCAATCTCCACGGGAACGACAACGGCTTCAATCTCGTGGGCTCCGACCCTGTTGTTTTTTTTAAATCCGACGATTTTGAAAAATGGTTCAAAGACCTCAAAGCGGATTTTTGCGCCGTCGTTCCCGTGAAAAAAATCCCGGACTTGAAAAAACGCTGTCCCGCCATTTTTGCGGGAACGAACGATTTTAACGCCTGGCGCATTCATTTCACCTGGTATGGACTTCCGCTAAAATTTGAGGCGGTCCGCGTTCCCGCGAGCGACAAAATCGCGATTGAAAACATCGTTCCCGCCAACAAAAACGCGGCTGTCGCCCGAAAAATTCTCAGCGGGAACGGCGAAGCCGGCTCCACACTCATCAACTACATCAACATCATTTTTGATACGAATTTTAAATTATGATCGACCCTCAAAATCTCCGGGAATTTCTCAAAATCTTCCTTTACCTGCTTTCCGGGATCGCCATCATCTGTTTTTTTATCAATTTCAAATGGCGGCTGCCCAAACGGATTTTTTCCCTCCTCGCCATTATCATTATTGTCGGCGTCTGCTGGTTTGCTTTTGAAAACGCCCGTCCGAATGCCGTTCCCGCACCGGCTCCGGCTCAAAATGTCCCGCAACATCTTCCCGGGATTTCCCGCACGATCGCCGCGCCGGCTCAAGAGCTTTCCCCTGCTCCGCTCGCCGTTCCCGTCATCCGTCCGGATCGCGTCGTCGCCACTTCGCTGATTTATTCCGTCACTTGCAATCCCGCCCTTATCCAACGTCAGATTTTGACCGCCTTGAATGCCGAAATCGTCGATGATGCCGGGAACGCAAAAAAATTTGACGCGCTCGTCATCCGCGAAAACGCCATCGAATTTGTCTTCACCTTTGATCCTCCCGCCTGGACGGATCCCTTCAAAAAACTTTTTATCACCTCGCCCGGAGGCAATATCAAATTCAGCGGGGAAATTCGCGAAAACATTGTTCTCGTTCCCGCAAAACGCCCGTAGGGCTTCCATCTTAAAATTCGCCAACTCCACGGCAACACACTATAATAAAGCCAAGATTTATGACTGAGTATTTGGTAACAACTTTCAAAAACGACGTTCTCGTTTCAATCAAAGGGCTCGCCGTTTATACGACTTGCAACGATTTTGCAAAATTTCTTGAGGTCATCGGCAAAGATGAAAATTATAAAAAACTGATTGTCGATTTTAACGAATGCACCGGCGTTGACAGCACACTTCTCGGTCTCCTTACCCAAGCCGCCAACGATATGCGGGAACGCGGAGCCGAGCTCATCCTCCAACGCGCCAACAAACGCATCGAAGAAGTCATCATCAATCTCGGGCTCGAAATCCTCGCCACCGTCCTCAAAGGCGGCATCACCCACGCGGGAACCGACGAAATCCTTTCCTCGGGAACGCAGAGCTCCCGCGAAGCGAGTCCGGCGGACAACGCCACCATTCTCGCCGCGCACGAATCCCTTATCGAGACCTCCAACGAAAACGCGCAAAAATTCAAACAAATTGTCGAATTTATGCGCGCCGACCTCGGTCTCAAATAAATCGCGGGAACGCCGTTTTGCGGGAACGCGACTTTTAAAAATTATTTTGCGCCCGTCGGCCGGGTGTTCAAAATATTTTTCTCGGCATAGTTTTTAAACGTCAATGCGTGAAACGCGTCGATAGCCGTTTGATTCAGGCAAAACACGATATTTTGCGCTTCAAGTCCGGCGATTTGGAAATTGCCGCCGAGGCGCCGCGTCAAATGGAGCGTCAATGTTTTTGACTCCGTATCCGTCGGCGTCTTGTAAGTCAGTTCAACACGATAAGCCCAAGTCTCGGGAACGCCCGCGTCCAAATAATCATAAACGAAGGTCTGTGAAAAATTGCTGTCGATAAAGGATTCCGCCTGAATGTTTTCGCATTGTTTCAAAAAGCTTTCCAATGCCCGATTTTGCGTTCCCGCCACCAGGGATTCGTCGATGACGGACTCGTTGTCGCGCAAATCGACAATTTTCAAGTTTTCAACCGTCGTTCCCGCCGGGAGTTTTAAAATATTGCGGGAACGATAACGCAAGGGGCTGACGGAAAGATTGGCGCTCAAATCCTTGTCGATCGAATAAATCGAATGCTCCACCTGCGCATGCTGCGGCAGATAATCTTTTGTCGCCTCCGCGATTTTTAAGACTTTTTGGATTGTTTTGCCGTCCGTTCCCGCCAAGGAGATCGTGACGGTCCAAATCGGTTTGTCGAGCCCGAGGGATGCCTGTTCCACCAAAGACGCCGTATCGCTCACAAACGCCTGCGCCTGGATATATTCCGCCGAAGTCGGCAAAATGTCCGCCGAGACGGGATAGGAAATCGCCCGCAACTGGCGCAAGCGTTCGACAAGACTGTCCAAAACTTTGGGATCGACGCCCAATGTCGTTCCCGGGATCTCCCATGTCGAGAAAATCGCCTTTTCCGCCTTTTGTATCGGAGCGGGAACGTTGTCCAAATCCATTTCTCCGCTCTCAACTTCCTTGACGACTTCTTTGACTTCCGTATTGTTCACGCGCACCAGGCGAATCGATTTGCCGTCGGCATCAGCAATCTCAATCGCCCGCAAAACTGCCGGATCAAAGTCAAAGAAATAGGGATCGCGCAAATCTGTCGCCGCCGTCTTCCATTCGCTGACAACGGCGCGCTCCACCGTAAACACCGCCGGATTGTTTTCCAACTTGGCATAGAGCTGCTCCGGATTTTCGGGAACGGCATTTCCCACGAGCAGCGTTTCCGAACTGTTGGCGCTTTCGAGCGAAACGCGCATTGACGGCTTGTCGAGTCCCGTCTGCGCCGACGCATCGACAAAGTTCCCGCGACTAAGCCCGACAAGGCGATTGACGCATTCCTCCGTCATCTGAGACTCCGCCTTGACGGCAATCGGCGTTTCAAAAAGCCATTGGCGCGTGGCGGGAACGCCTTTCCCCTGGGAGACGAGCGAACGCTTGAGACCGATACGCTGCGAACTCGCGCCGTTTTCGATCCGGACGGTAAGCGCCTGGATTTCAAAAGGCCGCAGCATAAAAACTTCGTTCACGCGAAAATCTTCCGCCTGTTTTGAGAGTGTAAAAAGGAGCGATTTGGGCAAAGGCGCGATGCGGTCGCCGTCAGGCAAAAGCGCATAAACGCAAGTTCCGTCCGGGGTCAAATCCCCAAAGCGCAATTCGCGGTCGCCGATATTGTCGCTGATCGTCACGATCATGCGCGGCGTCTCAAGTCCGAAACTCGCCAAGGTGGAACCCGTCTCCAAGGCGTCTTTGACTGAAAAAGAATTTCTGGGGTCCAAAAAATGCAATCCGTGCAAAACTTCGCGAACGGCGAAGGTGTTCGCCGGCCAGTCAAATCCTTTTTTGACGATCCAGTTGCGATCTTTGATTTCGAGGGAAAAAGAACTTTCCTTATCTGCGGGAACGGCAATATCTATTTTTTCGATCCCGGCGGTAAAGATGGAATGTTCGGCGCCGACCGGCATATCGTTTTTGGCGAGTTCATGCCACAAGACTCCAAAAACGGCGATGTTGGCGAGCAAGAGGAAAAAAGTCAGTTTAAATTTCATAACGGCAAAAACAAAGTTATCTCCGGCGCAGGAAGGCGATGAACAGTCCGAATGCGGCAACGAGGCTCGGCAGAAGAGCGAACCACCATGCGACGCGGGTCAAATCGGGCATCGAGGCGGTCAGGACAAAATCCGCGATCGGTCTCGGCGGGACATTGACGGTAAAATTGCGTTCGATCAGCCAATTGACGGCGTTGAGAAGGAAGGTTTTGTTCCCGCCGTTTTGCAGCTGACTGTTGGAGGCGATATCGCCGCTACCGACGACGATCAGCCGTCCGCCCGTCATAGACACGCCCAGGCGCGATTCGATTTTGCGTTCCGACACCGCCGCGATACAAATCGGTCCGGCGACATCGCCGCGTTCCGGATTGTATTCATACGGACCATACAGATAGTCGCACTCCGACCAGGAATAAGGTTGCGACGAACGGTTTTTGACGCCCATCGACGAAAAAACAAGTTGCGAGACCACTCGCGTCGCATCCTCGCTCGCACCGATATCTTTGCGGACTTCACGAAAACGGGAAGCGACCAGCGGCAATTTTTGATTTGCCAAGATCTCCGTGATTTTGTGAGGTGTCGCCGAAATCAGGTTCATCGCAACATTATCGTTGGGCAGGCGTTTGGCTTCGTTTGTCTCCACGACGATCGAATCCGTCAGCTGGACCCCCCAGTCAAAAAGCAGATTTTCCAGCCCGATGCGCTGTCCCGGTGACGCCAAGAGCAAAACGCGCCCGTTGCGATCTTTCAGATAGCGGATCAATTTTTCCTCTGTGTTTTCGTTGATGATCGTTGTCGGGGCGGCGACCAAGACCATGGAAGCGTCCAGCGGGACCGCGGAATATTGCGCCAAATTGAGATTGCGGACTTCCATGTGGCGGGAACGCAACTGCTCGGCAAAAGAGGAAAGCCCCAGCCACCGGTCCGTCGAATCAATGCGCGCCTCACCGTCACCGACCAATGCATAAATGACAGGACGCTCGTTGTCGGTCACCTCCAAAATCGCCGACAAAAGCGCCTCTTCACCGCGAAACGCGTCCACATCCGTCGGATTGTTGGCACCGTCGCGGGAGACTTTGAGCAAATCGCCCGCCGGGATCGTCTTGCATTTGTCGTTGGAGAGCACCACAATCGCCGTCGCCGACGAAACGCTCCCGCCGCGGGAACTGATTTCGTTCAACAAACGCGTATTTTTCAACAAATCGCTTTCCTCGTAGCGCACCATGGCGGGAACGCCCAATTGCCCCGTCGCATATTTGAACGAATCGACAAGATTTAAAATCCGCTTGCGCAACATCGAAATCCGATAAGTCTCCTCGCGCGAAGCGTCCGGACTCGCCGGCGGGAACGTGACAATAACACGCAACCAGGGGCTTTCCGCCGTCGCGGATTCGGGAACCTTGGGCGGGAGCGACTTCAAAAGCATCATCGTCTCCGCCGCCAACGTATGCAAATGCGACTCGGAGAGATCCCAACGCTTATGGAAATTAGGCTGCGCCGCCAAAAAATTTAACGCGCTGATCAAGGTGATCGCCAAAAAAATCTGCAAGGCGCGGTTGGCGAACGCAATGCGACGCAAATAGCGAAAATCTTGAATCCCGTCCAAAAATGCCTTCAACTTTTTCATCGCTACGCCTTTGATTGAATGTTGAGCGTCGTCAAAATAAGTGACAACACCGTGCCCAAGGTAAAGAGGAAAAACGGCCGCGAATCCACAACCCCGCCATAAAAGTCCTCCAAATGCTTGAAGGTCCGCAAATAGTCCGCCGGCTCGCGAAGCCACGAGAGCGATTCATAAGTCTCCAAGGGCAAAAGCTGCAAAAGCCCGCCCATGACGATCAAAACAAAAAGCGCTCCCGACGTCAGCAGACTCGCCACCAGCATCGAACGCGTCAACGAGGACGCCAAAATCCCGACCGAAATATAAAGCAAACCGCTCAACGCCACAAAAATCCCGCCGCCGATCAGGGACGGCAACGACAAAAGACGCGGATCCGGACAAAAATCCTTTAACAAATACCACGCCAAAACCGGGAACAGCAACGCCAGCGCCCACATCAAAACATAAAGCACATAGGCGGCAAAAAATTTACCCAAAACAATCGTCAGCGGATGTGTCGGCGTCGTCATCAGAGCCGCAAGCGTTCCCGTGGCGCGTTCCTCCGCAAACGAACGCATCGTGATCAACGGCACCAAAATAAACAGCGGCACCCAAAACAGCTGAAAAAAGATTTCAACCGGCAACAGCTCCTGCTGACCCGCCAACGCCGCCTGCTGGATGGCAAACCAATAGATCCCGCCCATCAGCGTCAAAAAAACAACGGCGGCGACATAAGTTGACGGCGAAATAAACAAAAGCCGCAACTCATGGCAGAACATCGTCCAAAAATGTCTCATAAAACTCTATTTCAAACTTGAAGTTATATCATAGACGCGTTGCGTCGCCGCCAAAAACACATCTTCCAAACTCGCCTTTTTTTCGTAAAATTCGCTCAACGCCACACCCGCAGCCTCAAACTTGGACAGCAGACCTTCGCAATCGGCGTCCTTGGGAAATTCGATAAGTTTTTGCCCCTGCTCGTTTTCAGAAATCGCTTCCGCGGGAACGCCCAATATCGCCGCCAACTCTTCCGTTCCCGCCGATGTCGTCACAACAAAATGCCGCGTCGGCAAAAACTCCCGGCGCAGAGCCTCCGGCGTGCCGTTGGCGACAACAACGCCCGTATTGATGATGATGACCCGGTCGCAGACATTTTCAATCTCCGGCAAAATATGCGAAGAGATCAAAACCGCCTTTTTGCCGCGCAACGACGAGATCAGCTTGCGGATCCCCAAAATCTGGTGCGGATCCAAGCCGATCGTCGGCTCATCCAAAATAATCACATCCGGCTCCGACAACAGCGCATCCGCGATCCCGACACGCTGGCGAAAACCCTTTGACAGCGAGCCGATCAGCTTGTTGCGCGCCGTCCGCGCCAAATCACAAGCCGCCATCACCTCCTCGACACGCTTGCCGACCTTGTCCGCGGGAATATCCTTGAGGCGCGCCCTAAACGAGAGATATTCTTTCACGCGCAAATCCAAGGGCAACGGATTGTTTTCCGGCATATAGCCCAAAAACGATTTTGTCTTGAACTGTTCCCGCGCGACAGAAACGCCGCAGATCTCCGCCGTTCCCGACGTTCCCGGCTGAAGTCCCGCCAAAATCCGCATCGTCGTCGATTTGCCGGCGCCGTTGGGACCCAAAAAACCGACGATCTCGCCTTTTTTTACCGTAAAACTGACATCGCTGATCGCTTTGTAATTACCGTAGATTTTACAAAGATGCGAAACTGAAATGGCGGGAACGTCCGTTGCATCCATATGCTCAAAAAACTATCTTAACTGCGCGTCACTCTCTTTGAGAGAGCGCATCTGTTCACGATAAATGTTGGTCTGACCGAGCGCGCGGTCCATCTCCGCGAGCTGCGCCTTCGTTCCCTCGATGTCGCCTTTGCTGTAAGCGAGCAGCGCGAGCGTCCACATCGCCTGACCGCGAACCGTCTCCTCCGTCTCAAGCGTTCCCGCGAGAGATTTCAGGATCGACTCCGCTTTTTCCGCCTGACCCGCCCTGTAAAAACATTCCGCGGCGGCAAAACGCGCACGGTCGCGCACAAGCGCATCGCCGGCGGCAAAGACTTGGGACGCCGATTCGTAATTTTCAGCCGCGGCGACAAAATCCTTTGCCGACGCCAAACGGGCTGCCTGCTGCATAAAAATCGTTCCCGCCATCGGATCCTCAATGTGTTCCCGCGCGAACGCCAGACGAGCCTCGTCATCCGACAAAGCCGCATAGTCCGCCTGCAAACCGTCAACATGAATCTGACGCGACTGCGTCCAGACAATCCCGGCAAAACAAACAAGAAAAACCGCAACGCCAGCCGCTACAACCTTCTTGCCGTGACGACGCCAAAACAGCCAAACCTTGTCCTCAAAGTCCGCCTCCTCAAAATCCTTGTCCACCAAAACCAAATTGCGATCATCGCCCGCAATTTTCGAGTTTTTGCCTTTTTTGTTGTTGGAAATAAAATCTGATGCCATAAAAAATATACTATTCTACGCGCGCGCGAGGAGCAACGCATAAAAACAAAAGACCGTTCCCGCCACGGGAACGAAACCCACCGCGGGAACGGGAAAATGAAAAGGAAAACTATTTAAGACCTTTGACAAAATCGTCAAATGTCTTATCTTTACAATCGCCTTCGCTCATACACCACACATGCCAATCATTTTCCCTTTTTATCGGTAGATAATACAAATGCGGAGTTACTTTAGAAACGGCTGTATAAAAGTCTTTTAGGGTCTTTACTTTCCCCTTATATTCCTCACTGTCAATGTTCTGACTTGTCGATGCGTTCAGACTTTTGACCTCGAAGATATGTATTCTGTCGTGACTGTCTTTCATCACGAAGTCGGGATAGGAGAAATGCCGCCCGCCATTGTAATACTCGTATTTGATTTCAGAGTTTTCCAGAAAGTTCTTGCCGACAAGCAAGATTTCTTCGTTCGCAACCGGCACGGTTTTTATAATGCCTTTCTTTTGCAAATCGAGCAATTTCTTTGCCCACTCTTTTTCGGATTGAGAATCGAAACTGAACTCGTCATCGTCAATGTCGCGTTTCCATGCCCACATACCCATAGTGCGTTTCTGCTCGGTCGGTGTATATGACGAACGATAAGGAAATGTAGCTTCACACACCTTGCCGCTTTCGTCTTTCGTCACCACCATATATTTGGAATAGTCACAACAAGTCTTGTTTATCTCTTTTTTTATAATGTCAATATTGTTCGTGAAAGTGAAGAACTTGTCGTATGAATTCATGTATTTTCCATAATGTTCCTGCACTTCGTTGGTTGTTTTCTGCAAGTCCCGATACAAGTCGAAAATGCTTTTCGGAGCCAGTTCGTCTGCCGCTTTCAACCCTAATTTTTCAATGTCAATCGTTTTTGCGGTTTCAAACAGTCTCAATCGTGTGGTTTTGATTTTTACCTCTTTTTGAATTTCGTTGTTCACTTCATTGCCGAATAGTAGTGTCAGTTGAACCGAATTTTCGTTCTTTTCTTTCACGCCCCACACGTATGCGGTAGAAACCAACTCTTGCGACTCTTTGTCTAACTTTTCAAAATCCAGCAGCCTTGGATTCCTGCGCACACGCCCGATGACTTGCTCGTCAAGTTGTTTGCTCTTTGAATCTCTGATTTGGTAGAGCATACAGGCACGGCGGATGTCCCAGCCTTCGGTGATTACCATTTTGAAAATGATGATGTCGATTGTGCTGGTGTCGAGTTTTGCAAAGTATTTCCACTTGCTGAGCGGTTGCTTCTTTGCTCCGAGAATATCGTTGGTGTCGCTACCTTTTGCAGTGCCGCCGTTTTTATCGAGAATCAGCATCCATTTCAATTCCTTGTTCAGCAAAGTCTTCTTAATTTCCAAGATTTCATCATCAGCCTTGTCTTTGTTTGAGATTTGGATGATCATGCAAGGGTTTACGCCGATATTTTTGTCCAGATAGGCTTTTTTTACTTCGACAAATTTTGTGAGCGCATCTTCCAAAGTGTCGGTATCGTCGCCCATTACAACTTTTTTTATCAGATGAGCCGCCACAGCATCGCTCTCCTTGATTTCCACATCGGGAAATTGTCCGCGTGAGAGTTTTGGAGTTGCAGAGAAATTTATCACCTTGTCGAAGAATGTTTTTCTCAACTCGTCCAAATTATTTGTAGCTTGATGGCACTCATCCTTGATAACATAAATGTCGTGTCCTGCACCACTTTCAGCACCCAAACCTTTGATTTCGTCCAAAAAACGGAGTAATGTTGCGTCATCTTTCAGCTTCGACTTGTCTTTATACAGATCGCGCGGCAAAACATAAACATTGTAATCCGTCGGGATAAAGAGACTTCCCTCTGTCCCGTTTTCACTGCTGATAAGGTAAGGATTGAGTTGTTTAAACTTGCCGTCGGCAATATATTGCTCAAAAGCCTCGTA
>JAILGB010000011.1 GCA_024697185.1 Opitutales bacterium
AATCCACGGGAACGCGCCCAATCGGCGGCTTTGACTTTGTGTGGGGCGAGAATAAATTTAGCCGCCTCGCTCTCGACCGGCAGTCCGGGGACTTTATGAAAAATTCCTCCGCCGCCGTTGTTGAGCAGCAAGATGCGCAAACGGGAATTGAGCGACGGTATGCAGAGGGCGTTCATATCGTAAAAAAAGCTCAGATCGCCGATCAAAACACAGTCGAGGGCTTTGTCATCGACGGCGTTCCCGCCGAGCGCCGCGGAGAGTGTTCCCTCGATGCCGCTGGTGCCGCGATTGCAAAAAACGCTTTTGGCGCGGCAGGGAAATTTTTGCACCAGGCGCACACTCGAGCTGTTCGCCAAATGCACATTGTTGCCCTCGCCCGCCTGCATAAAAGCTTGGACGGCGCGTTCTTGCAGGTTTTGCGGGATTGTTGCGGGAACGGCTTGCGCTCGGGAACGCCAGAGGGCTTCAAAATCTCCGGCGGGCAATTTTTCTGCGGGAGCGAGCACTTGCTCGGGCGTTCCCGCCAATGTCGCGGTCAGGCATCCGAAAGTGTCGGCGATACTGCCGTCGGGGCTGATCTGCCAATGTTCGCGCGGCGGGAAATCCCGCAAAAATTGCCGCAAGGTCTTGGAAACAATATGCCCGCCGACCGTAATAAGCAGATCGGGCGCGAGGCGGCGTTTTGTCTCGGGATCGGCGGCTGCCAAAAGCGCGTCAAAATTGCCGACGGCGTTTTTGAATCTGCCGTTCGCCAAATGTTCCGCCAAGCAGACGAAACCCGGCAAATCGAGCGCGGGAACGCCGTTTTGCGGGAGACTTTGACCGCAAACGATCATCCGTCGCGGGAACGCGCCGAAATCCATCTCACGGGAACGCCGGATCACGCGCGGCTGCGGGAACGCGGTTTTTGAAAACTGGAAAAGCGGCTCGGACAGCGGGACATTGATATGCACCGGGCCGTTCCCGCGAAAAGTGCAGGCGAGCAAAGCTTCGTTGACCAAACGGTTTGCATAACAAAGAGTCTCGGGATCGTCGCCTTCGGGAAGGTCGGCGGAAAATTTTGAAAGTCTGCCGAAAATCCCGGCTTGCGGGATCGTCTGTCCTTCGAGCTGGTCGAGTTTGGAATGCGGCCGGTCGGCGGAAATCACGACAAGGGGAATCTCTTGGTAAAACGCCTCGGCGACAGCGGGATAAAGATTGGCGAGCGCGGTGCCCGACGTGACGCAGACGGCGACGGGAGCGGCTGTCTTTTGGGCGATGCCAATGGCAAAAAAACCGGCGCTGCGTTCGTCCGTAACCGAGTGGCAACAAAATTTGCCGAATGCGGCAAAACTGTGAACAATCGGAGCGTTGCGGCTGCCCGGGCAAAGAACGACATGGCGGACGCCGTGTTCGTAGGCGAGCGCGACCAATTGGAGAATTGTTGATTTGTCGGAGAGCGGCGTCATCAGCGTGCGTTGTAAAGTTTGTGAATCTGCCAGCCGGCGCGCCAAGGGAATCCGCGGGAACGGACAAAATCGGCAATCAGCGCGAGCAAGGCGGGATCGCCGGCACGACTCCATTCGGGATGAAGCCAACATTGCGGGAACGGCTGCGCGAGAGCGGCGGCGTTAAAACAATGTTCCCAAAACGCGAGTTCGTCGGCATCGGTGATGATAAATTTGAGTTCGTCCGCCTTCGCCCAATTTTCCGCCAACGGCAGTTTCTTGCGTTTGGGGCTGAGGGTGACCCAATCGAACGCGGGAACGATCGGGAACGCGCCGCAGGTTTCGAGATGAATCCGCAAAGCGCGGGCGCGCAATGCCGTCGTCAGGGGAACAAGATCGTGGATCGTCGGTTCTCCGCCGGTGATGACGACAAAATCCGCGTGTGAAGAAACGGCGAGCGCCGCCAGTTCCTCCTCCGTCATTTTTTTTGCCGCGGGAACGGCATCCCTGCTCCACGTTCCCGCGGAATCGCACCACGGGCAATGAAGGGGACATCCGGCAAGACGAATAAAAAACGCCGACCTTCCCATGTGGACGCCTTCGCCTTGAAAGGAATGGAAATGTTCGAAAACCGGATATTGCATTTCTTAAAAAAATCAACGCGCCTAACAGCGTTAAGCGCGCCTGTCACTTTTTATCGCGGGATGTTTTTGCCGCGGCCCTTGCGTTTGGGCGGGATAATGTCCACTTTTGGATTTTTGACATCGCCGGAAGCCGTCGTTCCCGCGGGAGCGGCGGCGAGACGCTGTTTGCGCACGATCAGCGTTTGGATGCCCGTCAAAATATTTTGAAGCGTCCAATAAAGCGTCAGAGCGGACGGCATCGTATAGACAATGAGCGGGAAAAACACCGCCATGGCGTAAAACATATTTTTTTGCGACGGCTGGGCGCTCGTCATCGGCATCAGCAGCATATTGACAAGCATTGTCACGCCCATAAGAATCGGCAAAAGGTGGAGGCTGATGCCGAAGATTTCAAAATTTTCCAATCCCGGGATCGTATCCGGCATGGAAAGGTCGCTGATCCAAAGGAAGCCTTGCAGGCGAAGTTCGGCGCAAGTTTGGAACGCACAATACATCGCGAAAAAAATCGGGATCTGAATAAAGATCGGCAGGCAGCCCGCAAGCGGATTGATACCTTTTTCGCGGTAGAGCTTCATCGTCTCCTGCTGCATTTTTTGAGGATTGTCCTTGTATTTTTCGCGAATGGCCTTCATGGGTTCGGCAACGAGCTGCATTTTTTTTGCCGAGCGCTGTTGCGCCATCGTGAGCGGCCATGTGATGCCTTTGACGATAAAAGTCATAATGACGATCGCCCATCCCCAGGACCAGACGGACCATGCGGGCAAAAGGTCGTGGAGAGCGTTCATCGCCCAAACGAGGATTTTGCAAAGCCAGTCGATTGAGATAAAGCCGAACAAATTTGTAAACTGCACGACTTCGCTGATGCCTTCGATCTCCGATTCAAGATCGGCGAGACGCGTGTATTCCTTGGGCCCGACAAAATAGGGCATCGAAAGATTCATGGACGCGTTGAGCGGGAGCGCGCCGACATCGACTTGAGCGTAAGCCTGCGCGATGAGATCGACATCGTGGATCCGCTGGTCCTCGGGAACGCGTTGCGGGAACGCCCAAACCTGCGAAACTGCCTTGCGCGCGGGACCGTTAAAAGCCAAAACGCTCGCAAAATACTGATTGGTTGTCGCGACATAGCTCAGCGGATCATCCTTGGGATTGAGCGGCTGTCTGAAGCTGTTCGCGGCGCGATGGGCGCCAAAGCCCAAAAAGCCGTTGGAATCTTTAAAAATATCAATTTTGCACTTTTCATAATCGCCGTCGGCATACCACGACGCGTTCAAGAAAAGATTGGCGCGGTCGCCTTCCGTCGCCGGCAACGCTCCCGTGGAGATCAAAAGCGGGAACGCCGTCGGAGAACCCGAAACGCGACGGATCTTCAAATCGTGTCCGATAAGATACGGATCCGCGGCGCCGCGTCCGTCGGGATTTTGGGAAAGTTTGTAAATTCGCGTGTATTCGAGACCGTTTTTCGTTCCCGTCAAAACAATTTCCGATGCCGTCTGGCTCACCGGCTCAAAATCAACACCGAGCGCCACGGGAACGCCGTTGGAGACTGCCGCTGTCGCCAACTGCAGAGCGGGAACCGGCATGTCGCGATTAAAAATGACGGGAGACTCGTCTTCAAGAGACGTCGGCTGGCGGAGCATTTTAACCGTTTTGACAGCACCGTCCTTGGAGGAAATCTCCAAAGCGATCACGCCGTTGGAGAGCGTCCAAGTTTTTTCCTCCCGCGTCACGGGAACGGCGGGGGTTTCCTCGGGCTTGGCGGCTTCCGGTGCAACTTGCACCGCGGGAACGGCGGGAGCCGAGATCGTGACAGGGTCCGACGCTACCGCTTGGACGGGCGCATTTTTGGCGTTCCAAAACATCAACGCCACCGCAGAAAGCAGCAGCAACACGCCGATTGTCGTATTTTTCTTATCCATCTTAAAATGCTTAAATCTAAAAGATTTATAATAACAGATTGCCTGTCGCGCGGGAATAAAAATCGTTCCCGCGAAAAGGTTTCCACGGGAACGGTCTTTTTGTTTTTGCTCAAACGCTTAGCAGACGCCTTGCGAAATCATCGCGTCGGCGACTTTGACAAAGCCCGCGATATTGGCGCCCTTGACATAGTCGATGGAGCCGTCAGCCTGCTTGCCGTATTTGGCGCAAGCGGAATGGATCGACAACATAATGCCGTGCAGACGCTGATCGACCTCCTCGCTGCTCCAGGAGAGACGCAGGGAGTTTTGGGACATTTCCAAACCGGATGTCGCAACACCGCCGGCATTGGAAGCCTTGCCGGGAGCATAGAGGAAATTCTTGGTCGCTTGGAAGACCTCGATCGCCTCAGGTGTCGAAGGCATATTGGCGCCTTCTGCGACGCAAAAACAGGCGTTTTTGACAAGCGCCTCGGCGTCTGCGCCCGAAACCTCGTTTTGGGTCGCGCAGGGCAGCGCGATATCGCACTTGACGCCCCACGGACGTTTGCCTTCGAGATATTGGAATCCGAATTTCTCGGCGGCTTCGGCGATACGGCCGCGCTTGACGTTTTTAAGCTCCATGATCCAGCCCAATTGTTCGGGTGTGATGCCGTTCTCGGCGACGATTGTGCCGTTGGAGTCGGAGAGTGTGATGACTTTTGCGCCGAGCGTCAGGCATTTTTCCGCCGCATACTGTGCGACATTGCCGGAGCCGGAGATGCAAACTCTTTTGCCCTCAAATGTTTCGCCGTGCGTCTTGAGCATTTCTTGTGTGAAATAGACAAGGCCGTAGCCGGTCGCTTCCGGACGGATCAACGAACCGCCATAAGAAAGCGGCTTGCCGGTGAGAACGCCTTCGAACTGATTGCGAAGTTTCTTGTAATAACCGAAAAGATAACCGATCTCGCGAGCACCGGTGCCGATATCGCCGGCGGGAACGTCGCAGTCGGCACCGATATGACGGAAAAGTTCCGCCATGAACGACTGGCAAAAACGCATCACTTCGTTGTCACTTTTGCCCTTGGGATCAAAATCGGAACCGCCCTTGCCGCCACCCATCGGAAGCGTCGTAAGAGAATTTTTGAAAACCTGCTCGAACGCGAGGAATTTGAGAATGCTCAAATTGACCGACGGATGCAGGCGCAAACCTCCCTTGTAAGGACCGATCGCGCTGTTCATCTGAATACGATAGCCGCGATTAACTTGCAATTTGCCCTTGTCGTCAACCCAGGGCACACGGAACATAATCACGCGTTCCGGCTCGACCATGCGCTCGAGCACGCCGGCTTCGGCGTATTTCGGATTTTCTTTGATGAAGTCGCGAAGCGATTCGAGGACTTCGGTTACTGCCTGATGAAATTCAGGCTGGTTGGGATCGCGGTCTTTCACCTGTTGGAGGACCGCATCAATGATATCTGCCATATTTTAATGTTGGTTATTGTTTGTAAGTTCCGCCCGCACCAAAATGCGCGGACAATCTAAAATTATCCTGTCTTTTAAAAAAACTGGCAAGATTTTTTTTAAGCCTGCTCCGATTTGAGCGTCCGGCTCCTGCCTTCGGCGAAATTCACCAAATCGTTGACGACGTTGCTCCAATCGAACTCACGCTGCATGCGACGGATATTGTCTCTAAAACGCCCCAAAAGCTCGTCGTCGAGGATGATAGCCTTGACTTCGGGTGTCAGTGTATCAAGATTTTTTTCCTCAATCAAAACGCCGGCGCCTTTTTCGCGAAAAAACTCCGCGTTCGCCAACTGATGATTGTCCGCAGCCAACGGATACGGCACCAAAACCGCGGGAGCGCAACAGGCTACAAACTCCGCCAGGGAACCGGCACCGGCGCGCGAAACGATGAGGTCCGCCGCCGACAACGCCGACGCCATATCATCGCAAAAGGGGATGAATTTGGCGCACGCGCCCGTCTCCTCATTTTTTGTCGGGACCTGTGAAAAGTCCGTCTTCTGCTCCGGTCCGGTGATCACCATCATGGACACGCCGAGTCCGAGCATTTCGGGAACGATCGATTTTGCCCATTCGTTAAGGCGGTGGGCACCTTGACTGCCGCCAAAAACCATCAGCAGTTTTCCTGTTTGCGGGAGCTCGAATTTTTGACGTGAGGCGGCCTTGTCGAGCGCCCTCATTTCTTCTCTGACGGGGAATCCGGCGCTGCGCGTTGCGAAACGGCGCGCCCCGGACAAACGCACGCCCGGCGGCAGATAGACGCGGGCCGCCATACCGCTCATAAAGCGCACAGATTTGCCGGGAACACGGTTGGCTTCGTGCAAAACGACGGGAATAAAAAGCAGTTTGCTCGCAATCGCGGAGCCGATTGTCAAAAAGCCGCCGAAACTGACAAATGCCGCCGGACGACGACGCAAAAACAAAAACAGGCTGGCGAATACCGACAATACGAGATTATAAAAAAACTTTATCAGTTTTATAGGTTTCAAGCCGAATGCGCAGCCTGAGATGCGAACAAAGTCGAGATCCGTGTATTTTTCCGAAAGGCGACTGTCTATTTTCTTGCGGCTAAGCAAAAGCGTGCAATGGTAACCGCGGGCGGTAAGGCGTTGCGCAAGCGCGATGCCCGGAGAAAGATGCCCGCCGGTGCCGCCGCAGGCGATAATAAAAGATTTTTTTTTCTTCATAAGATCCCCAACACAATTTCGCGGGAACGGGAATTTTTGATCTTAAAATGTCTCCTCGATGGCGTCGCTGTCTTCGCTGAGAGGCGTTTTCTTAAATTTTCGCACTAACGCCCGCACCAGGCCGTAGGCCACATAGGTGCAGAGAAGCACGGGAACGGCGATTTTCCAACTGATGATCAGCAATATGGCGGCGACAATAAAAACGATAAACGCTCCCGCCTTTGTCTTGGTGGTCCAGTCGATATGTTTAAAGGTCGGATAAGGAATGTTGGTAACCATCATAATCGAGACGACCAGCATGACCGGCAAAAGGACAAAGGGCAGATAATCGCGAGAGCCTTCGGGATCGAGAGAGGTGAGCAAAACGACAAACGAAGCGACAATGGCGGCGGCAATCGGCGAAGAAATCCCCATAAAATCGGATGCCGGCGATTTTTTTTCATTGCCGGGAACGAGAGGATTGGTGAGAACATTGAATTTCGCCAAACGAATCCCGGCGCAGAGAAGATAGACGAACCCGACGGCGGGACCGACTTTTTCGAGAATGCCGCTCAAAAATTCATTGCCGACGCGCGCGGGATCGAAGATCAAAAAATAAACCAGGAATGCCGGAGCGACGCCAAACGAAACCGTGTCGGCGATCGAATCGAATTCCGCACCGAACATCGAGGTTTTTTTGAATGTGCGCGCGACACGTCCGTCAAAAAGATCGAAAATGCAGGCTCCGAAAATAAAGAGCACCGCGATCATATAAAGTTCGTTGGCTGCCGCGAGCGAATCCGTGGCAAATTTTGCCTTGATGCAGGTGCAAAGCGACATAAAGCCGCAAAACATATTGCCGGCCGTAAAAAAGTTTGGCAAAAGATAGATGCGGGCGGCATCTTGCACGTTCGCGTAAAGCGGTTCCTGAGGGCGATCGTTATTTTCCATTTTCAATAAATAAAATTAGCGGTTGAGAGAGTCCAGATAATCCCAAAAATTTTTATCCTGCTCGACAAGATGTTCGTCTTTGACCGGCAGTTTGTTTCGAAAAGCGAAATCGGTAATGCTGTTAGCTTTTAAAATATGTGTGCAAAAAAGAATTTGATCATGCAAGGTGAAATAAAGACGCAGATCGTCGAGTCTCATCCGATAAAAAAATTTCCCGTCGCGACGGATAACGCCATAGACACCCCGATGCGCCTTGCCGTCAAGAGCGCTTTGCTTAATTTCGGTCAAAGCCTCGACGACCTGCATCTGTTTGCTGTCGGGAAGTTTTTTGAGTTCGCCGTTTGCGTAAGGAGTAAAACTGATTTGATTCATAATGCCGTTTTATTTTTTAAAAATCTTCAGGATTGGACCAGCGGTCGCCTTCACGATTGAGGCGATTGGCATTTTCCTCTTCAACCCCGTCGAGGTAAGCACCAACGGTTCGGATCTCACCGCCGACAACACCCGCAACGACCGGCTTGTGAAAGCCGGGATCGTCGGGTTCGTCTTTGGCGCAAGCCGCAATCAGGCAAAGAGACGCCAACAAAAAACAATGCCTGAATCCAAGTTTCATCTTTTACTCGCCCGCGCGTTGGAGTGCATCCGCTTTTAAGAAAACTTTCATCGCCTCAATCTTGGCAGCGACTTCCGCCTTTGCCTTATCGAGATCCGTTTCCGAAGAAGTGCCGAAAATATAAAATTTAATCTTAGGCTCGGTGCCGCTCCCGCGGACGGCGATTTTCATACCGTTGTCGAGAGTGAAGAAATAAAAATCTTCTTTGGGAATAATTTCTCCGTCACAATCCTTAATCGTGTCGCGACCGAAATCGAGAAATTCCGTTACGGCACTACCCAAAATTTCCTTGGGCGGATCATTGCGCAAACTGGCAAGGATCTGCTTGATCTGCCCTGCCCCTTTGGCGCCTTCGAGAACGATGTTGAGGAGACTTTCGAGATAGTAGCCGTAATCCTTGTAGATGCTGTCGAGGTATTCTGCGATTGTCAAGCCCTTGGATTTTGCCCATGCCGCCATTTCGACAACCATCAGCACGGCTGCGTTTGCGTCCTTGTCGCGAACGCTATCCGAATGAAGATAGCCGTAACTTTCTTCTCCGCCGACAACAAAAAAGGTTCCCGAAGCCAACTGGGCTTTAGCGCGTTCCCGCCACGGGAGCGAACTGTAGTCGGGAACGGTTTTTTCGAGTGCCTCCTGGTATTTTTGAAGCCGGGCGCCGATCCATTTGAAGCCGGTCAGGCAATTGACACAACGGATGCCGTTTTTGGCGGCGATAGCGTCTTGCAGGGGAGATGTGACAAAGGTTTTGACGATTGTCGCTTTCCCCGTTCCCGTCAAAATGCCGAGTTCCTTCATGCGGGCAATACGAAACGCCGTAAGCATCGAGCCCGTCTGATTGCCTGTGTAAAGCGTATAGGAGCCGTCGCGATTGCGGGCTGCCATTCCAACGCGGTCGTCGTCCGGGTCGGTCCCCAAAATCACTTCCGCACCGGTCTCTTTTGCTTTGGCGAGCGCCAAAGTGAAAGCTTCCGCATTTTCTGGATTGGGAGATTTGACGGTCGGGAATCGTCCGTCATGGGGCAATTGTTCGTCAACGGTCACAAAGTCCACTCCGAATTTGCGCAATGCCGGCAAAATCATAACATCGCCGGTGCCGTGAATATTGGTGTAGCAGACTTTTAAGGGCGTTTTGGCAATCACTTCACTGTCGAGCACCGCGCAAGAGAGGTCTTCGAGATAAGCCTGCTCAACAGTCTCGGGAACGGATTTTACCGCCGAGAGATCGATGTTCAAAAATTGGGGAATGTCCGCCAAAGAAACAGCGTTGACGGCATCGATAATGGCTTCGGCGTGAGGGGAAATGACCTGGGCACCATCGCGGAAATAGCATTTGAAACCGTTGTCATGCGACGGATTATGCGAAGCCGTAATAACAATTCCCGTGTCCGTGCCGAGAGCGCGGATGGAAAAAGAAAGTTGCGGGGTCGAGCGCGGTCCTTCGAACAAATAGGCTTCGCCGCCGAGTTTGGTCCAAATCGATGCCGCCAGTTCCGAAAAATGACGTGAAAAATGTCGCACGTCGCAACCGATAACGATGCGCGGGGCACGATCCGAAACAATCCTCGAAATATAGCGATAAAGACCGACGGTCGCGCGAACAATATTGAAGTCGTTGAGATTGGCAGTGCCGACAGCCGGATGCTCAGGAGCGCCAAGACGGTCGCGCGTTCCCGCCTCCGCCGGCGGTGTCACCTTGCCGATAGTCCGGCCGCGCATGCCGCCGGTTCCGAAGGCGATTTTTTTAAAAAATCGATCGTTCAATTCGCTATATTGCCCGTCATCGACAAGCGACTCGATTGATTCCAAAGCCCACGAGGGCAAAAAGCCCGCTGTTATCCATTCGACAAGGTTGTCGCGCGAAGACGAAGTGATGTTGCCCGCTTGCGTTGCGGATTCAATTTTTTCAACGAGATTCATAACGCTTTTATTATAAAACCGCCTTTAAAAATTGACAATTAGATAAATTAAATTCCCGCAGAAACAAATTTTCTGCGGGAACATGATTTTTGCCGGTTTCCAAACGCTGCGGGAACGGGATTCCCCGACAAATGTTTATTCTTAAAAAATACTTATTTCCAAAGAATCTCGAAAACGCAAATGTTTTTGGTATTGGCGTTCGGCGTGATTGTCACTTTCCCCGGCTCTTTTTTTACAGTCTCCGGCGCGCTGCAGAGCACGAGGCAATTTTTTTCTCCGTTCGGAGCGTTAAACGTGACAGGCTTTCCGGAAACGACATAATATGTCAACGGATTGCCGTCACAGCCCATCGCATTGCTGTTGGCGACCGAACCTTCGGGAATATCAAGCTTTATTTGCTCGAACTTTGCCGTAATTTGACGGTTTGTCTTGTTGATGAGCCGGACGCCCGCTATTTTTTGTGACGGTTTAAGCGAGAAGTCAAAAGCGTTCCCGCGCGCCTTAATGCCGATCGCCTTCCAAGTTTTGCCGTCGCTTGTCGCTTCAAGTGTCAGCTGCCCTGCCGATGCCGCATCAAGGATAAAATGGACATAATTTGCCACAATGCCTTCCGGGAGCATCAAACCGACATATTCGCCTTTGTTAATCTTGACCTGCTCGTAGATTTGGGCAACTTTGACATATTTGCCGTCGCGGTTTGCCTGAACATTTTTCAACTGCTCAATATTCGTCTCCACCACGTAGGGATTCGAGTTCCCTGCCGAACAGGCCTTCTCCTTGCCGAGGTAAGCTTTGCAAAGGCGTTGCCAATCGCAATTCAGGGATTTTTCCAAAAACGGCATCACGACAAGACCGCCGACAACCGCCGGTTTTTGGTGTGGTGCGCCGATATCCTTGGCATGTTGGATTTGCCCGTTGGAAATCTTTTGCTGGCGGGCATATGCCGTCAAGGCGCGGCTATAGGCTTCCGCAAGTTTTTCCGCGCCACCGTTTGCCGCATTGGAATCGACAACAGCCTCTCCCAATTTGCCGATCGCGCCCAAATTCTTTACCCAATATTCAATCTCAAGCCAGAGTTCGGGATTATCCTTCGGAATACTTTTGCAAAGGACTGAAGAAGCCTTCTCCATTTGTTTAAATTCCGCTTTCAGAGCTTTTGCCGTGGGGGCGGAAAACTTCCCTTTTTCCATTTCTCCCATAGCCTTATTGATCTCCGCTTTGAACGCGACAGATTCTTCTCTCCGGTAGCCGTGTCCGTTTTTCCCTTGGTCAGAGCTATGGTTGGCGAGCACCTGCATTGACTCGTGGTAGTCCGGGAAAAGCTGTCTGATGCCCGTTCGCCAAGATTTGTCCGATTCAAATCCGTCAATATTCCAACACCAGTCCCCGACACCAAAAAGCGCGATCTTTGAAGCTTCCGGCTTGTCCATCGGGTTGGAGGCGAATCCGTTAAGTTTCCCCTTGTTGCCGGCCTCAAGTCCGTAGGTGCGTCCCAACAGCAAGGAAGTCGAGCAATAATCGACGACTGGCCAGTTCCACCACACATAACTGTTGCGTTTGATCCGATTGTTGACCCATTCCGTTCCGCTTGTCGTAATATCGTGGCAAACGCTGTCGCCCGTCCAAAACACATTGATGCGCTTGTCCATTTTTTCACCCAAAATATCGAGATATTTTGAGTTCGCGGGCGACCAGCCGCGATTATATTCTGTCGGGCACATCAGGACGGGAGCGCAATCGCCCTTTTCGTCCGAAAACTTTTGGACAAAGTTACAAAGTTGCGCGTGCAAATCGCCGTCCGCACCGCCAAAGTCGTCAAACAGAACGCCGAAGGCCCGAAATCCGATCTTATACATCGACTCCAGTTTTTTGCGCAACGTCTCCAACTCCGCATTGAGATTGTTTTTATTGACGCTCCCGCCCAAATGGATCGTCCATGTGAAATAAACATGGTTTTTGTGGGCGACATCAAGAAGTTCTTTAAATTCTTTTTGTTTTTCGTCCGGATACAATTCCCGCCATTTTGCGCGATGGTAAGGGTCGTCCTTTGGCGAATAGACATAGACATTCATCTTGTAACGCCCGTAAAAACGCAACTGGCTCGCGCGAGCATCATTGGACCAGACCCGCCCGTAAAAACCTTCAACGCTCCCGCGAAAAGGAATATCGGGGAAATCGACGACCTCACCGCAACCAATCTTGCCGTCAAGACGAATCATCTGGGCGATTGTTTGCGCCGCATAAAAAATCCCCGCACGATCCGCTGCCGAAATTTTAATTTTATTGGGATTAATCTCCAACAAATAAGCGCCGGGAACGACATTTTTCAACTTTTTCTTTAAGGCCGTCCCTTTGTCGTCAATCTCGATTTTGAGAGCGCCCGCGGTTGATATTTTCTTCTCCTTGCAAACTTCACCTATCGGCCACAAATCCGGGTTCTTTAAAGAGGCACCGGCAAGCTGACGCGCGTCAACGGAAGACGCTCCGGCTTTGACTTGATGGATCTTCGGATAAACCTCGTTCAAGGAGGCGGCGTTGAGTATCGGGGCGACAGCCGCCAACAGCATTGCGCCTAATATCGATTTCTTAATCTCCATCTGAGCCGTTTTATTCATGAGTTCTAATGATCAAATTTTCAATCGTTCCTTTGAACGCATTTTTGTGAGCGCCAATATTTTGAAGCGGGAACACAAAAGCGTTACTGCGAACCTGATCATTGTAAAGGTGGCGTTTGGGCGCTCCGATTTCTTTGTCGTCGACAAAGAGCGTCAATTTCTTTTCCTTGGCGACAAGTTTAATCTTCACTGCCTTGTTTTCCGGCAATGTATAATCAAACGAATAGAGCCACGCGTCGCGAACGATGCCGAATTTTCCCGTATCTTTTTGAACAGCCATCACTTGACCGGTGGGGCCCGAAAAAAGCACCTGCTCCCCGTTCCCGCCCTTGTCGCGACGGACAGTGAACTCGACAATATAATCGGGCGCAAGACCGACAATTCCCGTTTCCTCGGCACTATCTCCGCCTTTTAAAACCACCTTGCCGGCTTTTTTGTAAAACACACCCTTTTTATCCGCCGGGAACGTGTAAGTCGGATTGTTGCCGGGCGAAAAACCGACCGCCTTCGTCACGTCAAGGAATGATTTGAGATCTCTATCCTCCGCGTTATTCCATGTCTTTTCGGCATAAACAGCGCAAGCGGGAGCAATGCGCTCAACAAAAAGTTCATAGTCGCACAAACCGACATCCTTGCGGAAAGACATATCATTCCAAATCGCCCATTGTGCGCCCAACAGCTTGGGATGTCCCGGCAAAACCGACCGCTTCCCCATCACGTGAGGCTGCCAAGCATTGGAATAGAGGCGCTGAAGGTTGAGTTTGTCGTAATAATAACCCGCCAGCGGGACAATATAACAGTCGCCGTCATTGATATTGATCAGGTCGAAATTGTATTCGTCGATTGCGGCGCGCGGATCCTGATAGCCGATATTCCACATGTCAATCTCGCAACCGGTGCCGTCAACGGGCGTATTGCCGCGCTTGGCACTAAAACTTCCCCACAGGCGCGGTGTGCGGCCGCGGGATTTGATATAGTTGAGCAATTCCGCCGCAAAAGCGCGATAATCTTCCGAATTGCCGTAATATTCATCGGTCCCGATGTGAACTTTACAATCGCGGAAAACCGGTTCCTTGCCTTTTTGGGGCAGAATATATTCATCGAAAATACTTTTTACAAAATCAAGCGTTTCCTGGCGATAAGTTTTTTTGCCTTTGTAAATATCGTTCGAAGCATCGAGCATCGCTGTGCGCTCGACATCGTGCGCCTTGCTGACAGCCCCGCGATACATCAGATCCGGACGAACCTTTACCAGACTCATCGCGTGTGCGGGAACGTCAATTTCGGGAACAATATTGACTCCGTACAAATTGGCAAGATCGATAAATTTCCCGAATTCCTCCTTGGTATAAAAACAATCTTGAGCCGTCAGCGGTGTGCCGTCCTTGCCCTTGACCTTGGACTCCAAACGGAACGCTGTCGGAGCGGCGGCGAGGACTTCCTTGATCGCAGCCTGCTTTTGCTCCGGACTTGCATTTTTATCGTTGGGGATGTCTGTATATTCGTGCATCCAAATATAATTGTCGTTCAAGTGAATCTGCAAATCGTTCATCTTGTAATACGACATCGTCTTCATCGAATTGATGAGTGCATCCATCGAAGCCGGCTTTCTGCCGACATCATAAGAAAATCCGCGCAAACCATATTGGGGATAATCGACGACTTCACCGCATGGGAAAGTATTTTTTTGCTGACGGAAAACTTGCAAAATCGTGCGTGTCGCCCAAAAAGCGCCTGTCGGATCCGAAGACTCGATTTGAACCCCGTTGGGACGAACTTGCATGCAATAACCTTCCTTGCCCAAGAAAGAAACATCGCCCTTAGGATTCAAGAGAATAACAATCCCACCGGTCGGGCGCTCATCTTTAACAACTTTAAGCTCGACCGAGGCGTCCAGTTCCGCCTTCAACTCTTCCGCGAAAAGTTCTGCACGTTCCCGCAAAGTCGGTTTCCCCGTCTTGGCATCGCGTTCCCGCAAAACAATCGTCAATTTTTTACCGGGCTTAAAAACACCCTCCGCCCCGAGCCATTCCTGGATCGCGGGAACGACGGCGGGTTTTTCATTCGCCTTGCCATTAGTCTTCTTCGAACTGACGGGAACGGCGATCGTAAATGTTTTTGTCAACGAACTCTCCGATCCTTTGCTAAGTTTAAAAGTGACCTGCGTCGATTTGGGAGAAATCGGATGACGAATCGTGCCATCCGCTGCAATCAACTGCTCATAAGTCGTCGCCACGATCGAAGCTTTAACTCCCGCCGGCAAATTTTTATAAACGACCTTGGAGCCGCTAAGATCAAGATTTTTTTCCACCGAAAAATCTTCAATAGCCTGAGCCAATGCCGCGACCGGTTCCGCTGCATAGGAGGGAACTTTTTCCGCCGGCTTCGCCAATGCCGGCGTCAAAACTGCCGACAAAGCCAACACAGTTGAAATAACAATATTTTTTGTATTCATAAAGTCTTAATTTCTTAGGGTTTTGTGCACGATTAAAACTACTTTATTATAGCAAACAGACGGTGGCGCATGCAATGATTTTTGACACAAAATCCAATGCGAACCAACCTTGAAAAACAAGATAGGACAACAAGCAAAAAGCCGTTCCCGCAATCTTTCGGGAACGGCTTTTCAAAACCGGGCGCTCAGTTATTTTGCGCTGATCGGAGCAATCGAAACTTTGCGATGTTCACGATCCCAAACAACGGTGCCGTCAACGAGTGCGAAAAGCGTATAATCGCGCCCGCAACCGACATTTTCACCGGGATGCATCTTGGTGCCGCACTGACGCATAAGGATGCTGCCAGCCTTGGCGAATTGTCCGCCGTAGAGTTTGACGCCACGACGCTGCGCGTTTGAATCGCGACCGTTAGAAGAGGTTCCTCCACCTTTATGATGTGCCATGAGAAATAATAAATTGAGGGTTACTGATTTTTAAAATAAACCTTACGCGGCGATCGACTTGACCTTAACGACCGAGAGTTCCTGGCGGTGTCCGCGACGACGATAGGAATTTTTGCGGCGACGCATTTTGAACATAACGATTTTTTTGCCGCGTTTGTTTTCGAGAATTTCGAGTTCCACCTTGGCGCCTTCAACGAGCGGAGTGCCGACTTTAACGTCTGCACCTTCACCTGCGAGAATAACCTGATCTACGGTTACGATGTCACCGGCCTTGGTCTCCGGATAACGGTTGACCGAAATAATGTCACCTTCTTTAACGGTGAACTGGCGGCCTTGTGTAATAATTGTCGCTTTCATTGTAAAAAAAATTAAGTTGTGTAATCTATTAAACAGTTTTTCGCTTTAAAAAGCAAGAATAATTTTTCCGCAGCAAGAAATTTCAATGTTACAGGAACAGCTGGACGAATTTCGGATTATAAGAAATATTGGACGCCCGCTTCAAAAATCGGCTGGCGACGATTGCCCGGAATATTTTTGCCGATACAATCTCCGCGCCGTTCCGAATGCCCCATTTTCCCAAGCACCCGACCGTCGGGGGAGATAATGCCTTCAATCGACTGCGCGGAGCCGTTGGGATTGAAATTGATATCATAGCTCGGAACGCCTTTGGCGTCGCAATATTGGAAGGCGATCTGCCCGTTTTCCGCCAATTGTTCCAACAATTTGGGACTTGCGGTAAAGTTGCCCTCACCATGCGAAACCGGGATCGTGAAAACATCGCCCACCTTCACATTGTTCATCCACGGCGACTTAACGGACGAGACAACCGTGTTGACATAGCGGGAAACGTGACGCGCGATCCGGTTGTGGAAAAGCGTCGGGCATGTTTCATCCGTATCACGGATTTCCCCGAACGGCACCAAGCCCAATTTAATCAATGCCTGGAATCCGTTGCAAATGCCGAGCGCCAAGCCGTCGCGTTCCTTGAGCAAGCGGTGCGTTGCGTCTTTGACTCGCGCATTTTTGAAAACGGCGGTAATGAATTTTCCTGAACCGTCCGGCTCGTCACCGGCGGAAAAACCGCCCGGAATCATCAAAATCTGCGCCTCATCGATTTTTTGCGCCAATGCTGTCAAAGACTCTTCAATGTCGCGAACGGAAAGATTGCGCAAAACAAAGATTTCAGGTTCCGCGCCCGCCTCACGAAATGCTTTTGCGGTGTCGTATTCGCAGTTGGTTCCCGGGAAGACGGGGATAATCACGCGCGGTTTGGCAATATGGACAGTCGCATGTTTTTGTACCGGTCGCTCTTCACAGCGGTAAATATTGGGGGCCACGACAGCATCCTGTTGCTTGACACGCGTCGGGAACACGGTTTCCAGCGCCGATTCCCACGCCGTTCTCAGATTGCGCAAAGGCACTTCCCCTTTTTCGCCCCAAGTCATCGATTTTTTACGCTGGACATTACCGACAACGTGGTGTTCAAGCCCGTTGAGCTCGTCCGACGAAGCGACTTCGAGCACCCAGGCGGCATGCTGCGTTGAGAAAAATTTAGCGTCGGGGACTTCGTTAAGGGCGACTCCCAGACCTGAGCCGAAGCTCATCTCCGCCAAAGCGGCCGCCAATCCGCCTTCGCGAACAACGCGCGCCGCATAAACACGACCACTGCTGACCAGTTCATAGACTTTTTTCAATTTTTCCCGCGCGTCTTGCCAGTCGGGCATATAATCATCTCCATGACGAATCGTCACGGACACGACTTTCGAGCCGATGCGCTTGAATTCCGGCGAGATGGCCTTTGAAGCCTTTCCGGGAACGATCGCAAAAGAAACAAGTGTCGGCGGGACATCCAGATCCTTGAAAGAACCCGACATCGAATCCTTGCCGCCGATGGAAGCGTTCCCGAGTTCGAGTTGCGCCGTAAACGCGCCCAAAAGTGCACCCAACGGCTTACCCCAACGTTTGGGATCCGTTCCCAATTTTTCAAAATATTCCTGGAAAGTCAGGCGCGCCGCTTCAGGATTACCGCCGGCAGCCACCAATCTTGCAATCGAATCGACAACAGCATAAGCCGCACCATGGGCGGGAGACCATGTCGAAAGCACGGGATCGAACGCAAAACTCATATAAGTGCAATCGTCCGTCGTTCCCGTGATGGTCGGGATCTTGGCGACCATCGCCTCCGGAGGTGTCGCCTGATTTTTGCCGCCAAACGGGAACAAAACCGTTCCCGCGCCGATCGAAGCGTCAAAACGTTCGATCAAACCGCGCTGCGCGCAACAATTCAACTCGCCCATCGTCGAAACCCATTGGGATTTGACGTCAAAGCGGAAAAGCGCTTTTTCATGCAGGGGATTTTTAAGGGAATCTGCAGCGACGACATAGGCGGTCGCCTCTTGTGTCGCGCCGTTGGTATCCAAAAACGACCGTTGGAGATCGACAACATATTTGTCGCGCGAAATCATGCGCAAACGCCCGGTATCCGTAACATCCGCCACATAGGTCGATTCAAGATTTTCGCGATTGGCGGCAGCGTGAAACGCCTCCAAAACCGACGGGGCGATGACGACAGCCATGCGCTCCTGCGACTCGGAGATTGCGAGCTCCGTCGCGTTCAGCCCCTCATATTTTTTGGGAACGCGATCAAGATAAATGTCAAGAGACGGCGCCAATTCGCCGATAGCCACGGAAACGCCGCCGGCACCAAAGTCATTGCAGCGTTTGATCATGTGCGAGACTTCGGGATTGCGGAAAAGCCGCTGCAGTTTGCGCTCGGTCGGAGCATCGCCTTTCTGGACTTCAGCACAATTTTCAAGGACTTTTTCCGTGTGTTCTTTTGAAGAGCCTGTCGCGCCGCCGATACCGTCGCGTCCCGTGCGGCCGCCGACCAAAACGATAATGTCTCCGGGAGCGGGTGTGCCGCGCACGACATCGCACTGTTTGCCTGCGGCGACAACCGCGCCGATCTCCAGACGCTTGGCGACATAGCCCGGATGATAAATCTCATGAACCATTCCTGTCGCCAGACCGATCTGATTACCGTAAGAGGAATAGCCTTGCGCCGCGCCCTGGACGATTTTGCGCTGGGGCAATTTGCCCGGGATCGTCCGCGAGAAGGGTGTGCGAGGATCGCCCGCACCCGTCACGCGCATCGCCTGATAAACATAACTACGACCCGACAAGGGATCGCGAATCGCACCGCCGAGACAGGTCGCGGCTCCGCCAAAAGGTTCAATTTCCGTCGGATGGTTGTGCGTTTCGTTTTTAAACATCACCAGCCAGTTTTCTGTCACACCGTCCACGGTCACGGGAACGACAATCGAGGCGGCATTGATCTCTTCGCTCTCCTCCAGATCGTTCAGTTTGCCCTGACGCTTGAGTTCGCGCATCGCCAGGAGCGCCACATCCATCAGACAGACCGTCTTCCCTTCGCGACCGAGCTCTTTGCGCAAAGAAAGATATTTTTCCCACGCTGCCTTGACCGGCGCCGTCAGCGGAGAATCCTCAAACGAAACATCCGTCAAACGCGTCAAGAACGTCGTATGGCGGCAATGGTCGCTCCAATAAGTGTCCAAAACACGGATTTCCGTCAAAACCGGATCGCGGTGTTCGTTGTCGCGAAAATAATCCTGCACGAAGACAAGATCCGCCAAACTCATCGCAAGACCCAATTTTTGGCGCAGCGCCTCCAATTGTTCCCGCGAAAAAGTCGTGAATCCCTCAACATTGGGGATGTCCGCCGGCAAAGGAATCTGTTGCCGAAGGGTTTCCGGGATCGCCAACGACGCTTCCCTGCTGTCCACGGGATTGATCAAAAACGCCTTGATGCGCGACAAGTCCTCTTCCGTGACCTCGCCCGAAAGCACATAAACGCGCGCCGACGCGATTAGAGGGCGCTCTTTCAACGTCATCATCTGCACACATTGCGCCGCAGAATCCGCCCGCTGGTCAAATTGCCCCGGCAAATATTCCACCGCAAAAACGATATCGCCCTCGTTCACCGGCAATTCCGCTTCATAAACATCGTCAATCTGAGGCTCCGCAAAAACTGTCAACAAGGTTTTTTGAAAATCCTCGTCCGCCAAACCATCAATATCATAACGCTGAATAACGCGAACATCCGACAAAGAATTCAAAGATAAAGATTCGCGCAAGTCGTGTAAAATATGATTCGCCTGCTCACGAAAATTAACTTTTTTTTCAACAAATATACGTTTCATAAAAAAGAGAGCCTATCGCTTGATATTTTCGCGCAAATTCGCGCTTGCCGCAATAATAAAAGCGCAGTCCCGCGCGAAAAAAGAAAAACGGATTTCTGCAAAAAAGAAAAAGCCGCTCCCGCAAACTTACGGGAACGGCTTTTCTGTTCGAATACAAAATTATTCTTCGACTTCCTTGACCTTGGTCGCGCTCTTGCCGACACGCTTGCGGAGATAATACAAACGAGCCTTCATCGGTTTGGATTTGCGATCGACAACCACTTTGATCACATTGGGGCTGTTAACCGGGAACACGCGCTCGACACCTTCGCCAAAAGCGATACGACGCACGGTAAAAGTCTCCGCGATGCCCGAACCTTTGCGGGCGATGACAATGCCCGAAAAAATCTGAACACGCTCTTTGTCGCCTTCACGAACTTTTGTGTGCACCTTAACGCCGTCGCCTACTTTAAAATCTGCGATTTCCGTTTTGATTTGGCTCTGTGTAAGAGATTTGAGAATTTGTTGATTCATATTATTACTTTCTTTCTAATAAATCTGGTCTGCGTTCCTGCGTTTTTTTCAACTGTTGCTCGCGCCGCCATCGTTGAATTTCTGCGTGGTTTCCCGATAAAAGAACAGGTGGAACCGGCATTCCTCTAAATATTTCAGGACGTGTATATTGAGGATAAGATAAGAGTCTATCATTAAAACTGTCTCCCGTCAATGAATTTTCTTCACCCAAGACTCCGGGGATCTGTCGGGCGAGGCAATCGACGACGACTGCAGCGGCGATCGTGCCGTTTGTCAGAACATAATCTCCGATTGAAATTTCCCGCGTGATGACGGTGTCGCGAATCCTTTGGTCAATCCCTTCGTAATGTCCGCTCAGCATCACCAGGTGCTTTTTTTGAGAGAGTTCCCGCGCGAGATCGTTAGTGAGCGGTTCGCCGTCGGGACAGAGATAAATGATCTCGTCCGCGGGAACGCCGCCCGCCGTCTTGACAGCCTCGATCGCATCGACGACGGGCTGCGCCGCCATCAGCATTCCCGCGCCGCCGCCAAAGGGACGGTCATCCACACGACGATGCTTGTCTTTTGTCCAGTCGCGAATATCGTGCAGCCGGATATCCAAAATCCCGTTTTTTACCGCACGTCCCAAGATGGATTCGCCAAAAAAACCACGAACCATTTCCGGGAAAAGCGTCAAAATGTCAATCTGCATCGTCCTAAACAAAAACGCCCCGCGTTCCCGCGAGGCTGTTGTTGTATTTCAAAAAGCAAACTACGCAGCAGGAGTTTCCGCCGTTGCGGCTTTGCGAGCTTTTTTGATGAGCGAACGCGCCGTGTCGGACGGTTGTGCACCGCATTTGGTCCAATAATCGACACGCTCGAGATTGACCGTCAAAGGAAGCGATTTTCCGCGAGCGGAAGGCTCATAGGAACCGATAATCTCGACAAAACGACCGTCGCGACGCGAGGTGCTCTCGCAAACGACAATGCGATAAACAGGATGGTGTGTTGAACCGTGGCGTTGTAATCTAATACGAAGCATAACTAATTTTCTATAATTTTTAAATTGTTCTTTCTATTTAAGCGCCAAAAACTCTTTGTGTCAAGATTTTAATTTGTCCCGGGAACGACAAAACCCTGTTCCCGCTAATCGAAGATGTTCCACGCCCAAATGCTTTTATAGAGAACATAGAGCAAAATAAAATATCCGCCCAGCATCAAAATCCACGCCAGCCGCTTGAACGCCAACGGCAAAGGCTCGTCCGGCGGTCCCCAGGCTTTTTTGACACAGTCGAAAAGTTTCGAAAACATTAGTGCTTTGTCTTCTTTTCCGAAGCGCCGTCATCCGCTTTTTTCTTGGGTTTGGGCAACGGCGCTCCCGTATAGATTTCTGCGGCGTTCATCGCGTATTTGGCGGAAACGCTCGTGGGATCGAGTTCGACGAGCTCCGACCAAAGTCTTCTCAGTTCTTTTTCGTTGTAGCCGTTACGCCGCAAAAGTCCTGTCGCCGCCAGATAGACTTCCTGTTTTTGGCGCGGTGTATAGCGGTCGCCCGTCGTCAATTCCTTCAGACGCGCCAAGACTTCCTCGTTAGTGTAGATTTTCACCTCCGGGCCTTTTTTGTCCGACGACGGATGGGTACGATCCGTGATCAAGGAAAAAACGTCAAAAAGGGCGCGGGCGCAAACATCCTCTTTTAATCCCGGGTCGTTGGCGCGAATAATTTTCTCGGCATCGGGCAGGCGGTAAATGCCTTCGATGTTGCAGGCCTCCGCATAAACTTTGGCGAGGGCGACCCCTTTGGCGTTGGCCGCCTTTTTCATAATCTCGCAACGCTGCTTGTAAAGTTCAAACTTTTCCTTCATCAGCGCGGCGATCTCATCGGGGGATTTTAAAATCTCGTCGCCGCAGATTGTATAATAGTCTTTTTCGTCTGCGCCTCTCAAAACAAGTGCCGGATAACTGCGAATCGCACGCGTCGCCTTAAATCCTTTGCCGATGGACTCTGCCTTTTTGCGCTCTTTTTCATCAGGACGCTGATAAACGGGAATCGCAACAAGCCCCGCCTTTCCGCAGGCGTTGCGGACATTTTTGTTTTTAAAAACCGTCGTCATCAGTTTTTCGCCGCGCTTTTCCCAGTCGGGGCCGTAAAGATAAATAACGGCTCCGTCCTTGCCTCCGGACTTCAAGGCTTGCTCATATGTCGCTTTTTCCGCTCCCGCGAACATGACGGGAACAACAAAAAACAACGCGAAAAAACCTGCAACGATTCGGGATCTCATGACCTACATTTTAAACACAAAAAACCGTTCCCGCAATCTTTCACGGGAACGGCCTTTTGTTTTTTACTTTAAAAACTATGCGCGACCGAGATAAGTCTTGTCTTCAGTGCTGACGCGGATCTTTTCGCCTTCCGCGATAAAGAGCGGAACATTAATGGTGATGCCGGTCTCAACCTTGACAGCCTTTTGGGCGTTCGTCGCCGAATTGCCCTTGACTGCCGGCGGAGCCTCGACAACGGTCATCTCGATCGAAGCGGGCAGCGAAACCGTCACCGGCTTTTCCTCGACAAAGAGAACATCATATTGCTGACCTTCGATCAAAAAGCCCGCGATGTCCGACAATTTGTCCTGACCGATCGGATATTCTTCAAAAGTCTCCGGATCCGAAAAAACATACGCACCGTCCGCCGTGTAAAGCAAATCGAGCTTGCGAATGCTGTTTTCGAGCACATCAAAAGAAGCACCGATGTTGGTGCGGACCGGGATAACGTTACCGTAAGTCAGCGAACGGAGTTCCATCTGACAATAGGAAGCATTGTTCGGAGGAGTCCGGACCTGACATTCGAGCACGATGCAAAGATCTCCGTTGTAACGGATAATATTTTTACGCTTAATGTTATTGACTGTTGTATTTGCCATAATGATTGATTCTCTCAAAAAAGCCTGTTTGCCGCAAGATTTTAATTAGTCGCCCCCGGCGGGAACGCCCGATTTTCATTTGCCCGCGGGAGCGAGCACAACGCGAAATCCGAGATAGCGTTCCCTGCTGTCCGTATAATCAAAGCCGATAACGCCCGACACACAAAATTCCGCAGCCGCATTCCAACTGCCACCGCGACTGACATGGTCGGCGCCCATTCCCGCATCCAAACACCATTCCCAGACATTCCCGTGCATATCGCAAATTCCCCAGGCGTTCGCCTCTTTTGTCCCGACAGGATGCGTTTCACCTCCGGAGTTTTCCTCCCACCACGCGACGCGGCTCAAATCCTCCGCCGTATCGCCGGAGCAATAGCGCGTCATCGTTCCCGCACGACAGGCAATCCCCCACTCCTCCAAAGACGGCAGGCGATACTCCAAGCCTTCCGGCAGACGCCCCGCTTCACGTTCCCGCTGCGTCAACCTTTTACAAAATTCCATAGCGTCATCCCACGAAACGCACTCGACAGGCAAAGCGTCACCCTTAAAATGAGACGGATTTTCACCCGTGACCGCCAAATATTGCGCTTGAGTCACCTCAAACTTGCCAATCGACCAACCCTGACCGGGAATCCTGACCAACGCCAAGCTAAAATCATCCGTCCGCTCACAAGACGCGACCAAAAACATAAGTCCCGCCAAAAACAAAAACGCCGCTTTTCTCAATTTCAATAAGCCCATAATAAAAATCAAAATAAATATTTTATAAATTTATTTTATTGACTCCCCAAAAATTTGCAATTGTTTTTTTAAAAGGCAAGACATCCGTCAAAAATCACGCCGGCGACGCAATTCCAAAATCACACCCTCGCGCAATTCCCCGACCGCAAGCGTCCGATAAGAATCCCCCCGCCACTTTTCCCAAAACTCCACCGGGGCGACAACAAGCTCAAAATCCTCCCGCAAAACCTCATCCTCAAAATACCCGACCGACGCGCGTTCCCGCAGCTGCCACGGCAACGGCCAAATCTCCCGCCCATAGACGGCAAGCGTTCCCGACTCCCTGCAAATCGCCGCCACAAAATCCGCGTTCCCGCGAGAAGTCTCAACATAGCCGCAGATTTTTTCAAGCGGAAAAACAAAAAGCGTCAGCGCATTCAAAAAAACCGTTCCCGCCAACAAAAAATATTTTTTTTGCCCCGACAAAACACGCAAACTCTCCGCAAACGCCAAAACCGTTCCCGGCACCGCCGACAATAACAGCCAAGGCTCACGATGCGGCAACACAAAATAAACCAGCCACAAAACAGCACTCGAAACCGTCAAAAAAAACTGCCCGCGGGAACGCTCCCGATACACAAGCAAAAACCCCGCCGCAAACAAAAACAACAAAAGCAAAATCCCCGAAACCCCAAAATAAGAAACATCGTTCCCGACACTCGCGGGAACGCTAAAATCAAACAACGGCAAATGACGGAAAAACGAAGTGTAAAAAAACAAAGCCGTTCCCGCCGCAAGCCCCAAAACCCGCCACGAAAAACGCAAACCCCCAAGCCAAAAAGCCAAAACAAAAAACACCCACGTCTCCTTGGACGCCACCGCAAGACCCAAAAAAATCCCCCCGACAATCTCCGACCGCCTAAAAAACAAAAGCGTTCCCGCCAAACACGCAAACGACACAAACAACGGCTCTTGGATAAAATCACCCGAATAAAAAAGCCAAAGGGGAATCGTCGCCAAAAGCACCGAAACCCCAAAATTGAAAAACAGCCGTTCCCGCCCCCAAACAATCAACGGCAATGCCGTCGCCGTTCCCGCACAAATCAAAATCGGCAACAAACGCAAAACAAGTTCCACCCCACCACCCAAAAAATAAAACGGAACAGCAAAAAAATACAAGGTCAAACCATGAAAACGAGGCTCATAAAGCAAATCACCATGAGCAAAAACCCAGTCCCAAACACGCCAAGCCTGAACAGCCTCATCACTGTGAAACGGACGATCCCAAGCAAAACACAAGGACAAAAAAACGCAAACAAAAAATGTCAGCGCCGGCAAAATCGTTGTCCTGTCAAAAAGCCTCACCTGCGATGATTCTAAAATCTAAAACAATTTTTATCAAACCTAAAGCACCATCCCGCGGGAACGGGAAAGGGGGTCGCGTGTTTGCAAAATCAGCGCTCCGGGCTGTTGCCGAAGCTGCGATTGACGCGTGCGGTGATTTCTTGCCGGCAGGCGTCCATATCCGCCAAGCGCGCCTGGAGATTTTTGTTGGCGATCCCGGCGAGATCGTCGAGGGTATAAAGCCAGACTTCCGACAAGGTTGCCAGGTCTGCGGCAAAATTTGGCGGCTGTCCCAGATCGATAAAAAACAGCGGGCGTCCGTCGCGGGAACGCAAAAGCGTGCCCAGTTCCCCGGCGTCTATCAAGGGTTCGGGAACGCTCAACGCGCCGATGACAATATCCGCGCTGCGCAGGTGTTCCTTAAAATTTTTCAAGGGCGTAACCGACGTTCCCGCGCCGATTTCCTCGGCGAGCGCGCAGGCGTTTTCAAAATGTCTCGATGCGATCACGATCGTTCCCGCCGAGCGGTTTGCGAACGCTCTCGCGACTTTTTTTCCGGCATCTCCCGTTCCCGCGACAAAAACTGTCGAGCGCGACAAATCCCCAAAAATGCGTTGCGCCAAACTGACCGCCACGTTTCCGATGCTCACCTGCCCTTGCGCGATTGCGGTGTTGCTGCGCAAGTATTTGGCAAAATGAAAGACTTTTTGAAAAACCTTGTTGAGCACGCGCCGTGTTTTGTTTTTGGAGACCGCCATGTCGTAAGCGTCTTTGACTTGCCCGAAAATTTCAATTTCCCCGACCATCTTGGACTCAAGTCCTGTCGCCACCGCCGTCAAATGGGCAATGGCGTCCAAGCCTTCAAAAAACTGCAGGTTTTCTTCAATTTTTTCGACGGGAACGCCCGCCCGTGCAGCCAAGGCTGCGGCTTCAAAATTTTCTGTTCCCGCGCTGACGACGCTATAAATCTCGATGCGGTTGCAGGTCGCCAGCAGGACGATTTCATCGCACGGGAACGCGGTTTCATAAAAAGCCCCGACATCTTCCCGCGGGAACGCCAGTTTCAGGCGCACATCGTCCGCCGCGCAATGGACATTGCACGAGACCGCCCTCAAGACTTTTCCTGCGGGAACGAAATTTTCACTCACTTTCATGAACAAGCTCCGTTTGCTCCGCCCGCGCCGAATATTTGCGAACGCCGTCGATCCCGCCGATTAGAATAATCGTAAGCAAAAAAATCGCGATCCCGAAAACCGTTCCCGCGCGCGCTGAGATTTTTTGGCGGCGTCTCAAAAAATAGAGCGCGACAAGTCCGCCGAGAATCAAAGCCGAGATCAAAATTTTATAAACGATAAAGAGCGTCATTCCGCCCGGCGCGGCAAAAATATTCAAAATTCCCACCGCGACACCCGCGACAAAAAAAACAAGGCTGCTCGTCAGCAGATGTCTGCCGACGCGTTCCAAAGAAATCAGGTCCGGCAAATGTGTCGAAAAAGAATCCGCCTGCCTCCGGCGCAAAGCCCTGTCCTGCAAAAAATACAAAGCCCACGCCAGTGCCGCCGAGCCTAAGCACGCGACTCCCACAAGCAAAAGCCCGACATGGACGGGAAGCCACGAGACGACGCCTTCGACATCCCAAAACTGTTTGTTGAGCGACGCCAAAAGCGCAAGCGCAAACGACAGCCACGCGCAAGCGACCGCGGGAACGCGGATTTCCCAAACAATCCTCAAAAACAAAAATGCCAGTGTCCCGCAAAGGCTCAAGGCAAAGAAGACTTCAAAAAGATTGTAAATCGGCAAAATCCCGTTCCCAAGACCGCGCATACCGAAGAAAAAAATCTGTAGCGTTCCCGCGGACAAAAGCGTTCCCGCGGCGATTTGCCGGGCGAGACGCCATGTTTTTTTTAACGCGCCCGCCGTTCCCGCGACACAGGCTGCCGCGAGAAGGGCGTTGACGATGACGATGATTGCGATTTCCACAGACAGGGGAAATTATCCGTGATAAAGTTTTTTGTTTTGGTAGGCGGGATCGCAGGTGAGATTGATGCCCAATCGGCGATAGACGCTCTCGTCGGTTTGTGCGAGAATGACGGTCACATGCGCCTCGCAGCCGCGCAGTTCGCCGAGTTTTTCCAAGGCTTTGCGGGCGTTCAAATCCGTCAGCGCGCAGATACTCAGCGCCACCAGGGTTTCGTCCATGTGCAAGCGCGGGTTTTGATGGCCGAGCGCTCCCGTTTTCATTTTGCAAATCGGTTCGAGCACGATCGGAGAGATCAGATCGACTTCCTTTGGAATCTTTGCCAAATATTTGAGTGCGTTGATCAGCATCGCGGACGAGCAACCCAGCAAATCGGAGGTTTTGCCCTGCATCAGCGTGCCGTCGGGCAACTCGATCGCCGCTCCGGGAGCGCCGGTTTCCGTCGCGCGGGAACGCGCCGAGAGCGCAACTTTCCGATCTTGCGGTTTGATGCCGCTGCGGTTCATCAACAGTTCCAGTTTTGCCACGACATCATCCGTGCCGTTGCCCTTGCGCAAGGCGACAAGCGCCTGATAATAGCGTCTCAAAATCTCCTCGTTGGCGGCGGCGCGCACCGCCGCGTCATCGACAATGCAGTTGCCCGCCATATTGACGCCCATGTCCGTCGGCGATTTATAGGGGGATTCGCCCAAAATATGCGTCAACATCGCGTTGAGCAAAGGGAAAATCTCGACATCGCGATTGTAGTTGACTGTTGTTTTGCCGTAGGCGTTGAGATGGAACGGGTCGATCATGTTGACGTCGTTGAGATCCGCCGTCGCCGCCTCATAGGCGATGTTGACCGGATGATCAAGCGGGAGATTCCAGATCGGGAACGTCTCAAATTTTGCATAGCCGACATTGACGCCGCGCTGATTTTCGTGATAGAGCTGCGAAAGGCAGGTCGCCATTTTGCCGCTGCCCGGTCCCGGCGCCGTCACTACGACCAGTTTGCGTTCCGTCCGGACATATTCGTTTTTGCCAAACCCGTCATGGCTTGCGATGCGCGCCAGATTGCGCGGATAACCGTCAATCGGATAGTGGCGATAGACATTGAGCCCGAGTTTTTCCAGTTTTTGCTGGTAGGCGATCGCGTTTTGCTGTCCCATAAAACGCGTCAGGACGACACTGCTGACATAGAGCCCATAACTGCGAAAAGCGTCGATAAGCCGCAAAACGTCCATATCATAAGTGATGCCCAAGTCGCCGCGCACCTTGTTTTTTTCGATATCGCAGGCGTTGATGACGATGATGACCTCCGCATCGTCTTTGAGTTGCGACAACATTCGAAGCTTACTGTCCGGCGCGAAACCCGGCAAAACGCGCGAAGCGTGATAATCGTCAAAAAGTTTGCCGCCAAACTCCAAATACAATTTGCCGCCAAACGCCGCGATACGCTCCTTGATGTGCGCCGACTGGGTTCTCAGATATGCCTCGTTATCAAAACCGATTTTTTGTTTCATTTTCCAAATAATAATTTTTTTTGTTTGTAGTTGTTCCGGCGAAATTTCCACCGTCACTAATAATAATATACTCGCGAACTTTTTACAAAATTTCCGTTCCCGAAAGCCGCAATTGCGGCGTTCCCACGAGATTTATCGGACAAAACTCAAAACTTGGAAAGCGTGTCCCATTTTGGCGGGGTGAATCAGCTCCATCAGTTTCGCGCGCCATTCGTTCCCGCGAGCGGAGATCTCCATGATTTTTTCGGGAACGAGATTCATAAAAAACGCTTCCTGGCGCCGCGTGACGACTTCGCGCGCCCCGCGGGAACGCGCAACAGCCTCGAGCCGCTCCCACATGACATGGCAGGTCAGATCCTGTTCGCCCGGACGCGCCAGCAGATCGTTGCTCTGCGTGTGCCGGTAATACGCGCGCGCCGTTCCCGCGGGGAAGCCTGTCAGGCAGTCGGCGACCGTCTTGCCGTAATCGGGAAAAATCGCAACGCCGTGCCAGTCGCCGCCACAAATCGTCGCCATCAGGTTTTCCGCCTCAAGGGAAATATCAAGATGCCAGCCGTCATCGGGAACGTCGAGCGTTCCCGCAAAATCCGCCAGGCGCGCGTTAGAAAATTTTTCAAGCAGCACTTCACAAAGTCCGCCGTCGTTCCCGCGCGTCACCCCGATCTCCCGCCAAGCGCCGTCACAAACGAGCAGACGCGCAAACGGCTGCGCATCAAAAAGTTCGTTGGCGAAGACAATCGCTTCAGGCGGAATAACGATCGGCTCCCCGACGCGAATCGTTTTTACGGCGCCAAAATGCCGTTTCGCCTCGCGGACAATCGGGCTCTCGCTGCTCTCGGAGCCGATTTCGACAAAAGTGAAGCGCGACCAGTCGGGCGTCGCGGAGCCGGCGGCGTTCCCGCGAAGCAGTTTTTTTGCCGCCTCACAAAGCAACGGGGCAAAAACGGACGCGACCGATGTTGCCGTATAAAAGTCCGTTCCCGCGGCGATCCCGACACGAGTCGCGTTCCCGCGCGTGTAATAGCCGTGTTGCGGATCAAAAAGCGCCTGACGCGAAAAATCCTCGAAGCCGATTGCGTTCATAGCAAACGGCGTTTATTTTTTGCGACGTTTTGACTTTGCCCTGCCCGCCGGCGAAAGCAGGTAGGATTTTCCCGCGATCAGTTTTTCATAAAGATCGAGCAGGGAGACGCCTTCGCGCGCCTTGACGCGTTTTTCCTTGATTGCCGCGTCCACCTGACGTTTTGCCAGACGGCAAAGGTCGGACGCATTGTATTGGATCATCTCGAGAATTTTTTTGATCGAATAGCCTTCGATGGTTTCTTCGATATAAAAACCGCTTTCCTCTTCATCGTCGAGGAAAACGTGGACTTCGTTCACCCGCCCGAAAAGATTGTGCAGGTCGCCGATAATATCCTGGTATGCACCGACCAAAAACGCGCCGAGATAATAAGGCTCTCCACATTTCAAGGGATGCAAGTCCAAGGTCGGACGCACATCTTCAAAATCGACGAACTCGTCGATCTTGCCGTCGCTGTCGCAGGTGATATCGACAAGTGTCGCGGGAACGGTGGGTTTTTCGTTGAGCCGGTGAATCGGCGCGAACGGGAACAGCTGCTTGATCGCCCAGCTGTCGAGCAGCGATTGAAAAACTGAGAAATTGCAGACGTATTGCTCGGAGAGCATCGCGTCCAGGCAGGTCAGCTCTTCGGGGATGTTCCCGCCGAGCGCCGGCAACGCGCGATGGATCTGCCGGCAGATCTGCCAATAGAGCCGGTCCGCCTCCGCCCGGTTTTCGAGCGAGAGCCTGCCGTGCTGGAAAAGCTGGTGGGCGTCCGACCGCTTGGCTCCCGCATCGTGAAAACGTTCGAGCAGCGAATAGTTTGACGGGTGCTTTAAGATCTCTTCCAAATCTTTGACGATCCGGTCTTTTTTGTGGGAGATCAACGGGACTTCCGAATTGTCGGCTGTCACAATCTTGCCGACGACATCCAAGATCAAAACAGAATGCGGCGCCACAATCGCGCGCCCGCTCTCGGAAGTGATCGTCGGATGCGGCACGTCGGCGTCGTCGCAAACGGATTTGATGTTTGAAACCACGTCGCGGGCATAAATCTCCATCGTGTAATTCATCGAACTCTCGTAATTGGAACGCGAGCCGTCATAATCGATGCCGAGTCCGCCGCCGACGTCAATACGCCCCATCGGGAAACCCATGCGGTAAAGTTCGCAATAAAAATGGGCGGCTTCGGCGCAGGCGCTTTTAATAGTCAAAATATTGGGCACCTGCGAGCCGATATGGAAATGCAGCAGCTTCAAACAATGGGACATCTTGGCGCGCTTGATTTTTTTTGCCGCGGCAATAATTTCTCCCGGAGTCAAACCGAACTTTGCGTGTTCGCCCGTCGATTTTGCCCATTTGCCCTCGCCCGAAGTCGTCAGCTTGACACGAAAACCGATCGCGGGAACGCAGTTCATCTCCTTCGCCAGGCGGACAATGCGGTCCACTTCGTCCAGCTGTTCGATGACAATGATTGTCTGCTTGCCCAAAAGCTGCCCCAACATCGCCAGGCGGATATAATCATCGTCCTTGTAACCATTACAAATCAGGAGCGCTTTTTTGTTCTCAAGTTGCGCCAAGGCAATCAGCAGTTCCGGCTTCGAACCCGCCTCCAGCCCGTAGTCAAACTCCTCGCCGGCATCGGTGATCTCTTCGATAACTTCGCGCAACTGGTTGACCTTGATCGGGAAGACACCTTGATATTTCCCGTCGTAGTTTTCCTCTTTGATCGCAGCCCTAAACGCCTTGTTGAGCTGAATCACGCGGGAACGCAAAATGTCTTGAACCCGGATCGTCATCGGCGGACGCAGCCCCATGCTTTCCGCTTCCTTGATCACATCGTAAAGACGGATTTTGCGTTCGTCACCCATCGGATGAGCGTTCAAAAACCCTTCTTCGTCAACACTGAACAAATTGCCGCCCCAACGTTTGAAACCGTAATATTCTTCCGCTTCAGAAGGCGACCAGGGAATCAATTTGCTTTCCATTTTTGTCATTATAAAATCAGAGAAATCAAGTTAAAAGTCAAAAATGCCGTTCCCGCAAGTTTTTAAAGTCTCGGGACTGCCGCCAACAAGCGCCGCGTATAATCGTTTTGCGGGAACGCGATAACGGATTTTGCCGTTCCCGTCTCCACCAGATCGCCGCGATACATCACGCAAACGCGATCGGCGACCTTGGCGACGAGACCAAAGTTGTGCGTAATCAGCAAAATGCTCATGCCGAGACGTTCCCGCAAATCAAGAAGCAAATCCATTATCTGCGCCTGAACCGTCACATCGAGCGCCGTCGTCGGTTCGTCTGCGACCAAAATGCGCGGCTCGGCGGCAAGCGCCATTGCAATCATCGCGCGCTGCTGCATCCCGCCCGAAAGTTCAAACGGATAAGCCGACGCATGCTCCGGCTTGAGACCGACCGACAAAAGCAGATCCGAAACGCGTTCCCGCCGCAAACGCGCCGACGGAAATTTTTGAGCCAGATGAATTTTCAAAACCTCCTCCAACTGCCATCCGACCGTATAAACCGGATTGAGCGAACTTTGGGGATTTTGAAAAATATAGGCGATCTCCTTCCCGCGAATCTTTTGCAGATCCCGTTCCCGCAAACCTATCAGTTCCCGTCCGAGCAACGTCACACTGCCGGAAACCTTGCAGGCAGGAGCTTCCGGCAAAAGAGATGTCAACGCCTGGGAACTGACACTCTTGCCACTGCCGCTCTCTCCCACAATCGCCAAAATTTCACCCGCCTGCAAATCAAAAGAAATCGAGCGAACCGCCGCCGTCGCGTTCCCGCGAGAATAAAATACAACGGAAAGATTTTTTACGGAAAGAAGCATTTACTATTTTTTAACTGACAAAAACGGCGGAATCCGTCAAAAACGCGTTCCCGCCAAAAAAAATCTCTTAAAACTCAACGCCGAGCATCATCGTGGACAAACCGCTTCCGATCCCGAGCAACGCCACCTTGTCGCCGGGGACGATCGCTCCAGCCTGATGCGCGAGCGCCAATGTCGCCGGCAGGGAAACCGAGCCGACATTGCCGAGAAACGGGAAACTCGACCAGTCTTTTTCTCGCGCAAGCCCCAAAGCCTCGAACAACGCCGTGCTGTGGCGCGTGCCCACCTGGTGGGTGATGACGCGCGCAGGTGTTTTCTCGTTCCAGCCCATGGTGCTTTTAAAAATTTTCCAAGCGCGCGATGCGAGCGAAATGCCGGAAATCAACAGTTTTTCGGAATCCGTCTGCATCACCAGCCCGTCGCCTTCACTGTCGCCTTCACAAAATTTATTGGATTTGGAGTCCGTCTCAATGACACCTCCCAAAACTTTCATCAATTTTTTTCTCGCGACATCGACATGGGAAATGACCGCCGCGACCGCACCGGCGCCAATGGTGAGATTCGCAAAATACGGTTTGATCGCGTTGCGCGTCAGCGTCAAATTTTCGTTTAACTTGGCAATCGTGTTTTCAAGCAGCGGCTTGCCGTTTTCGCCGCTGCAAATGAGCGCGCGTCTGATTTGTCCGGCATCAATCATTGACGCCGCAACCGCAATCGCATTCATAAAGCCCAGGCAGGCGTTTGATATATCAAAAAACTGTGCCTTGGGCGACAAACCCAGCAAACCGTGAACATATGCCGCCGTTGCCGGCTCCAAACGATCGCGGCAAACGCTCGAATGGATTAAAAGATCAACTTCATCCGCTGACGTTCCCGCCGACGCAAGCGCCTTCGTTCCCGCCAGTGCTGAGGCTTCCGACGCCTTGATCGGACGATCCCAAAAACGGCGTTCCCGTATGCCGGTCATCAGCTCGAGCCTTCCCGAAGGCAAACGCAAACGCTCATAGAGCGCCGAGAGTTTTTGTTCAATAAAATCAGACGACCAAATCTCCGGCGGCAATTCCACCGCCAGAGATTCGACAACCACATTTTTCCAGCGCATCGGGACTATCCGATTTGGCTAAAAACAAGAACGTAGATCACACAGCCCAAAACTGTGAGCGCCGAGAAAACGGAGAGCCCGACCCTGCCCGCGAACAACGGTTTTGCCGTTTCGAGCTTGGGGAGATCGCTTTTTTCGTAAAATTTGCGCACCCAGGCAAAATAGTAATAGACGCTCCCGCCGACACAAAGCAGCATAATGATGGCAGGAATATACATTTCCACATAAAACAAAATCCACAAGAGGACAAGTTTGGTGACAAAACCGATCGTCGGCGGAATGCCCGCCAGGGAAGCGATCCCACTCGTCAAAGCCGTCGTCAGCAACGGCGAACGCGAAGAGAGTTCCGCAAAATCGTCAATGTGCAAATCCTGCTCGCCACCCTTGTGCGCGGGAACGAGAGCCATCGCCGCAAAAACCGGATAAAGCGAAAGCACATAAAAAACCATATAAAGAATAATCGCCGCCAACATCATAAACAGGACGATGTCTTCTTGAGCCTCCCCTTCGAAGACCGGGGAAATATATTTCATAAACGCCAATGCCGCCAACATCAAATAACTTGCGTGAGACGCTCCCGAAAGACCGATCAAACGCTTGACTCTCTGTTGTCCGAGCGCCGTAACATTGGCGTGAATCATCGAAATCAGCGCGACGACGAGTAAGACGGGGAAAAGGCTTTTGTAAAGCGGCAAAAAGACCGAGAGGAAAATGAGCATCGCAAAAAGCCCCGTCGCCTTGGACAAGGTCGCGAGCAGGAATGTAACATGCATCGGTGCGCCCTGATAAGTGTCCGGGATCCACAAATTCATCGGGAAGATGCCGAGTTTGAACATCAGACCACCGATCAGGAACAGCGCGCCCGCAATCGCCATCGGGTCGGAAGGATTGGCGGCAAGCGCCGTAATAACGGAATTATACGCCAAGGGATCCGAGATTCCCGCGAGCGCCGTAAAACCATAGAGCAACATAATGCCGAAAAGAAGCATCCCGCCGCTGACGGCTCCCGCAATAAGATATTTGACGCCCGCCTCGAGCGAAGCGACACTATGACGATAAGAAGCCACCAGGGCATAAAGCAAAATCGTCAAGGTCTCAAGCAAAACAAAAAAGCCGAGCAGATTGTCCTGCTTGAACAAAAGGGACGCCGACGCCGTGGCGAGAATGATCAAACAGTTGGTGATCGCCCCCGAAAACTCCGCACGGCGCTCAACAGATGCCGTAAGCCGGAGCGCCAAAAAGCCGCAGGCGATCAAAATGGCGGAAAATACCGAAAAAATAGGCTTCCCACCGCCGACCCATTCACTCTCCCAACCGAAAACCTGCATGAGGCTCAGCAAAATTGCAAAAAGCATGCCGCAGCTCCCCAAGGTCCTGCCGATTTTTAAATTGTCACGCGAAAAAAACGCATCGATGGCGAGCGTCAGCAAAGCCAAAACGCCCAAGACAATTTCCGGAGAATAGCCAAGAAGATCCCCCGCTGTCAACGCGCTACGGTTAATAGATTCCAAAATCTCTGCATTCATAAGATTGAGAAAAAATTTTAAATTTTATTGAACTTTGATTACTCTTGTCTCCGGATCCGGAGCGAGAACGGGCTCCGCGTCCGCGGGAACGGGATTTTCCTCGGGAACGATTTCAATCTCCGCCACAAATTTGGGGGCGCAGAGGGCGGCATTGACGGGATCCGTAATCAGCGACGGCACGAAGCCGACCGCAAGCAATGCCGCAAAAAGAATAAACGCGGGAACGCGTTCGCGCAAGGTGATGTCCGTAATCTGATTGCGGACAGCCGCGGGAACGCCGCCTTCGACAGCCGGACCGAAAAAGACACGGGCGACCGCGCGCAAACTGTAAATGGCGGAAATCACAATCGTAATCAGAACAAGGCTGATGAGCCAAAACGGCTTAAGCGAAACCAAGGAGACAAAAATTGAAAGTTCGCCCCAGAAATTTGCAAATCCCGGCAAGCCGACGCTCGCCATCGCCGCCGCGACAAAAAACGCCGCCAAAACCGGAGCCTGTTTCGCCAAACCGCCGATCTTCGCCATCTCCAAGGTTCCCGTGCGCTGCGCGACGGACTCCGTCAAATGGAAAAGCAAAGCCACCGAAAGACCGTGGGCGAACATCATAATGACAGCCGCCGCAACGCCCGTCATGTCGCCGGAGCTTAGCGAATAGGCTGCAATCCCCAAGAAAATCGGGCCCATATGGTTGACGGAAGAATACGAAACCATATGTTTCAAATTCTTTTGCGCCAACGTAATCAGTCCGATGACAACGATGTTGCAAATCGCGAGAGCGACGAGCCAGTTTGCCCAATGCGCCATTCCCAAAGGCAAACAGACAATGCCGATTTGCACCAGACCGTAAAGCCCGAATTTTTTGAGAACGCCCGCATGGAACATCGAAACGGGTGTCGGAGCGGAAGTATAAGTGTCGGGCGCCCAAGAATGGAACGGGAACAAGGAAACCAAAATGCCGAAACCCAAAATCAAAATACCGGCAATGATATTTTGGCTCTGCTCCGCCAAAACTCCCGGATTGTCAATCAAAGCCTGTTTAATGTCGATAAAATTGAACCCGACCGCCGGGAGCGACGTATAAAGCCACAAAAGTCCGCCGAGGGCGATCATGCCGCCGACCGTCAGATAAACCGCCATCATCATCGCCGCTCCGCGCTTGCCGTAACCGCCCCACATCAAAATCGCGATAAACGTCGGGATCAGCGCAAACTCATGGAAGATATAGAACGAGAAAACATCAACGCTCGCAAACAGTCCCAGAACGCCCAACTCGATCAACAGCAACATCGCATAATAAAGCGTGGGATGACGGACATCCTTTGTCCACAAAGCCCTAAGTCCCGCCGCGAAACCGACAATCGCCGCCATCACAAAAAGAGGCAGCGAGACGCCGTTAAGCCCGAACTTGAGCCAGAAACCCAAGGAGGGAATCCCTAACCACGAAACATCGGAGACAAAAGCGTAACCCGTCTCGGGATCGCAGGCGTCCGCAAATGTCCAGCAAAGGGCCAACGCCAGAACAAAGGGAACGGCAAAACCGAAAAACGCAAGTGTCTTGCGAGCCGCCAGAGGCGCAGATTTCGCCAAAACGACAAGAATACCCGCCAAAAGCGGAGCCGCAACGGCGGATTGAAGTAAAACTGTTGACGTTTCCATACCTATGATTCCTATTTTATTTTAAAAGGCAAAAACCTTCAAACACTATTTTTTACTTGAATTTAATTTAAAAATGATATTTAATTTTTTAACAATCTAATTACATTTTTCAAATGGCAAATATTAAAGCAAATAAAAAAAGTATCCGTCAAACAGCGACTCACACGGCGTATAATCGTTCTGCCAAGAGCGCTCTCAAAACTATCGCAAAAGGCGCAAAAGCTGCTGTTGCAAGCGGCAATGCCGAAGCAATCAAGGCTGCAACGCCCGTCACCGCTTCCGCTTTTGACAAAGCGGCAAAAAAAGGCATCATCCACCCAAACAAAGCAGCCCGCATCAAGAGCCGTTTGGCAAAAGCCGCCAACAACGCGGCAAAATAAATCCGGACTCTTTTCCAATACAGCACAGCGTTCCCTAAAACGCTGTGCTTTTTTGTTAAAAACCGACAACAATGAATTCTCTGCTCCTCTCATTCCCTCCGGGAAGCCTCGCGCAAGATTCGCAAAAACTCGATGCACAAATCGTCGGAGAGGGACTTGTAGCAATCTCCAAACCGGCGGGAATGCCGGCAGAAAAAATCATTAGGGAAATTAACCGCAGGCTCGACGAAAATATTCCCAGCTTTAAAAATCTCGGGCTCGACAAAGCCCTGTCCGTTTATTCCGGCGAAGAAGAATTTTCGGGGCTGATCCTCATCGCGGGAACGAAAAATTACGCCCGCTGGCGCGACGCGCTCGGCTCGGCGTTAATGACTTTTCATTTTGATTTTTTGACAGCGCGCGCGGCGGCGATAGAAAATGATTTTTTTTGCGATCTCCCCGTCGCCAAACATTTTACGGAACCCCGCGCGGTCATTTCCTCGACGACCGGCAAAAAATCACGCAGCGACTTTCATCGTCTCGCCTCTACGGCGACGATTGAAAAATGGCGCGCGACAAGCACGTTCCCGCGATTTCACCAAATCAGAATTCATGCGGCGGAATGCGGGATTTCCATTCTCGCCGACAGCCTCTACGGCGATAATCCTGCTGTCACCATTGCAGACTTACGTCCCAAAAAGCGCCTCAACAAAGGCGACGACAAGGCTTTTTATCCTCATCTTTGCCTTCATCTCGCCCGCATCGACATTACAATCGGCGGGAACTGCGTTTCAATCAACGCCGCCGCGCCCAAAGGCTTGGCGACGCTTGAAAAGAAACTCGGTTTATAATCTTTTTAAGACGGTCGCCAACGAGGCGTCGATGACATCGTCGCCGACGCTTGCGCGCATTCCGCCGAGCAGAGACGGATTTTGCTCCGTCACGGGAATGATTTTACGCTTGTAAACCTGACTGAAATGCTCCGCCAGCGATTCCGCCGTTCCCGCGGGCAAATCACCGACATATTCAAGCCGCAGTTCCGAGAAACGCAAATCCTTGGCGACTGCCGCATAATAAAGTTTCAAAAGCTCCCGCAAAGGCTGTTGCCGGTAAAATTTCGGCAGCTCCGCCAAAATCACCCTCACGCGCTCCGCATCGACCGTTCCCGAAGAGTCTCGAGAAAAGCCCAACAATTTTTCGGCGACAGACTTTAAATATTTTTTTGAAATTTTCATTTGTCTTCCGACTGGATCGCTTGAGCGGCGGCGGCAAGCATTCGGGATTTTTCGGCATCTGTCGCATCTCGCGAAAGCAATTTTGTCGTGGCTTCAACAACCAGTCCGGCAACTTCGCTTTTGAGTTCCGCCAACATCTTTTCGCGTTCCCGCGCATTGTTTTCGGCGGCGCGCTTAGCGATTTCTTCCGCCTTGACGATTGCATCCTGGGTCGCCTGCTCTATCGTTTGCTTTGCAGTGCGGCGCGCCTGTTCCAAAAGTTCCGATGCCGCGACAGAGGCTTCCGCGATTTTCTTCTGATAATCGGACTCTGCCGCAGCCAGCTTCACTTTCATCTCTTCCGAAAACTGCAAGCCGTCCGCAATCTTTTTTTGACGTTCGTCAACAACCTTCAAAACCGGACGCAAACCGAAATACCAGACAACCGACGCCAAAATCGCGAAACTGACACATTGCATCAAAAACGGGCCGAGTTCAATCCCGAACTGTCCGCAGATTTCCGTAAACATACTTTCCTCCGACTCCGGCGGAAGCGCTTCTTGTGCGAAAAAAATCATAGAAACAACAATTTTGCTCCCGCGGGAACGAATCTCAAAAAGCCGTTCCCGCGGGAACTGGAATTATTTTGCAAGGAAGATCACATAGAACGCGATCGCTTCGGCGAGCGCCATGCCCAAAATGGCAAGCGTCATCACCTTACCGAACGCACCCGGATTGCGACCGACAGCCTCCACAGCCTTCGCTCCGACAAATCCGACGCCCAAAGCCGCAGCGCAGCAACCGAGAGCGATATGAATATTTCCTGACATTTCCGCAAGAATGGGTGTAATCATGATATTGTGTTTTTTGTTGTTAACTTGTTCCCGCCGCCCACACTCTCTGCATGGTCGCGGGAGGGGAAATTCCTAAGCCGTTTCGTGCGCCGCCTCGTGTTCCTCGTGATTGGTCAGCAAACCGATATAAACAGCCGAAAGCAAAGTGAAAACAAGCGCCTGGACAAGACCTACCAGCAGTTCGAGAAAATAAAAAACGAAGACATAGCCTGTCGAATGCAGCAAAACCTCACCGCCAAAAACATTGCCAAAAAGACGGAACGACAATGAAACCGGCCGGAACGCAATCGAAATAAGATCGATACAGCCGACCCCGATAAAGATTATCGACAAAAAATAATACATCAGCGCCGGAATCTCCTTGCGGTCCGCCTTGTTGCCGAACAGATCTTTCAAAAGCCCGCCGAAACCGGCAAAACGAATCACAATGGCAAACCATGCACCAAAGGAAATCAGCGCCAACGCCAATGTGCCGTTCATATCCGCACCCAAAGGCCGCAAAAGCGGCACAAATTCACCGCTCTCTTCAAAACCGACCGTTCCGACACCCGGGATCAGCCCAGCCCAATTTTGCGCCAAAATAAAAATAAAAAAACAAACCAACAACGGGAACACCGCCGGCAGAGCGCGCCTGCCGACAATCGGTTCGAGCATCTCCTTTACGAGATCGAGAATCGTCTCAACGACAAACTGCCCGCGCGACGGGACCGCCGACGGACGGCCGCAAGCCAGACGGATCAAAAAAACAAGCAGGAGGCAGACAATCCATGTCGTCACCATGCTGTTCGTCACCCACGGGAACGATTCAAAAAGCGGTGCGGCCTTTGTATCTGCCGCGCAAAGCAACGGTGAACAAACGCCCAAAAACGCAAGAAAAAGCGTAAGAAATTTCACTTTTTTTAAAAACATAATCGTCAGCGGGGAGACATCTCTATTCTGTGCCCGCGGGAACAGATTCGCAAGCATTAAAAAACATAAACAACGGCACGGGAGACAAACAAAATTTCGCGGGAACAACGAAGGCGGGAAGGCGTTCCCGCCAAGCCTTGAACATCTTCGCAGGAACGGCGAATCAACTCTTTTTACCCGCCAAAAACGCCTTGACGCGCGCAATCACTTTTTCTTTGCCGAGCAAACGCAAAATTCCCTGCAAGTGCGGTCCGCCGCCAAGTCCGGAGACCGCCAGACGCAACGGGGCATAATAGTCGCTGAGTTTGATGCCGCGCTCCGCCGAAAGTTTGCCGAAAAGCGCATCGACCGTCGCGTCCTCAAAGTCCGGCAGATTCGCCAACTCCGGCAGGAGCTCTTCACAACGCGCGTAGGGATCGTTTTTCTTGGAAATTTTCGCGAGGGCTTTTTCGTCAATCGCCACGGAGTCCTCAAAAAAGTAGCGCACAAACGACGGGAACGTGTCGAGCGCCGCCACCTTTTCCTTTGTCAGCGCGATCACTTTTTGAATATAGTCTTCGTCCGTTTTGTCGTTAACCAGTCCGGCTTCGCCCAAAATCGGAGCGGCGAGCCATGTGAAACTCTCATCCGGCAGCGCGCGAAGGTATTCCTGGTTGACGAATGCCATTTTGCGCTCGTCAAAACGCGCGTTCGCCTGATGAACATCCGCCAGATCAAACTGGGCGATGATTTCCTCAATCGGCAAAATCTCCTTGTCATCCTTCGGAGTCCAGCCCAGCAGGCACAAATAGTTGCGGACGGCTGCCGGCAAAAAGTGCCGTTGCTGATATTCCTCGATCAACGCGCCGCGGTCACGCTTGGACATTTTGCCGCTGCCTTCCGTTTTCAAAATCAGCGGAATATGCGCAAATTTCGGAGGCTCGACTCCAAAAGCCTTGTAAAGTTCAATATGTTTGGAAGTGTTGGAAAGATGGTCTTCGCCGCGGATCACGTGGGTGATTTTCATCGCGATGTCGTCCACAACGTTAACAAGATGGAAAACCGGCTCGCCGTTGGAGCGAACAATCACAAAATCGCGATCCTCCGCACGTTCGACGCGACCGCGGATAATATCATCGATAACAACGGGGGCCGCGTGCACGCGCTCAAATTCCTTGCAAATCGTTTCGCCCGTCGAGCCGTCCTTGTAAGTCTCCGTCACCGTCTCGCGCTCGCCCTCAAGCCTGAACCAGATCGCGCCGTCTTTTTCATAGGCGCGCCCGCAATCCATCAGCTCCCGGACTTTTTGTTTATAAAAATCTTTTCGCTGCGACTGAAAATAAGGGCCGTAATCGCCGCCGACTTCGGGACCCTCGTCCCAGTCCATACCCAGCCAGCGCATCGATTCGAGGATCACATCCAAAAACTCCTTGGTGTTGCGCGCCGTATCCGTGTCTTCAATGCGCAAAACAAAGGTGCCGCCGGTATGACGGGCGTAGAGCCAGTTGAACAAGGCCGTGCGAGCTGATCCGATATGAAAAAAACCCGTCGGCGACGGCGCAAATCGTGTGCGAACTTCTGTCATAATGAATCCATCTTACTCTTTTATCCCCCCAAAAGCAAACATCCCGCGCAAAAATATCAGCGGACAGGGCTTGCGCAAGTTAAAAAATAAAAAAAGACGTTCCCGACGGGACGGCGCAAAGCTCTCCGGGAACGCTTTAAACAAAAAAACGCCGATCACTCAGCGTCCGGTTTTATTGGTCGGGCAGGAGGGATTCGAACCCACGACCCTCTGCTCCCAAAGCAGATGCGCTAGCCAGACTGCGCTACTGCCCGCAGTTTCCCTCATTATCTCATTTTCGCCTCAAAAAGTCAAGGCGGACGCCGGGAACGCAAAAGCCCGGGAGCGCCTTAAAATCGCTGTTCCCGCGGATTTTGCCCTCAAAACCTATTGACCCAAAATCTCAAAACTTTTATAATGAAACCATTATTTCAACCAACAAATTTCAAAAAAATGGAAAACTCTTCTTTTGACGCGGACGAAATCCCCAACAACAATTCTCATCTCGGACTTTATATCGCACTTGCGGCATTTGCAATCGGCGCCATCGGCGTCGGACTCGGACTTGTCGCCCGCAACCAATCCCAGACAAACTCCCTTCGCATCGAAAATCTCGTCAGCGAAGTCAACAAAACCGTTGACGCACGGCTCGCCGGCGCGAATACCGGCGCAAACGACGAAGAACTTATCCGCGCCCTTGAAAGCAAAATCGAAACGCTCGAAAAAGAAAGCCGCACGACAATCGCCACGTTAAAAACAAAATGCGAAGCGCTCGAAAAAGCGATTCAGGCAATGAACGCCAACCGCAATACCGGCACACGCCCCAACAATAATACGCAAACGGCAAACAACAATACGGGAACGCGCGACAACAACACTACGGACGTCAGCCCGACCACTCCCGGCGACACCACGGAATACATCGTCCAAGCCGGCGATAATTTTACAAAAATCGCAAGAACGAACAATTGCAAAGTCACGGAAATCGAAAATCTCAATCCGGGTGTCGATCCCCGAAAAATTCGCCCCGGACAGAAATTGATCGTTCCCGCGAAATAAGCGTAACCGACTGCCTCGAAATGTGTGACGAGCCGCAAGCGCCCGCCCTTTGGGAGACGATCGCGGAAACGCTTATCGCCGATTGCAAGGTTTTTAAAGTTTATCGCGAACACAACCGCCATCCCGTCGATGGCCGTGAAGGCGACTTTTTTATCGCCCAGGCTCCCGACTGGGCAACCGTCATCGCCATTACGGAAGATGGCCGCTTCATAATGGAAGAGCAATATCGGATGGCGAGCAAAAACCTTTCGTGGGAATTTCCCGGCGGAGTCATCGAAGCCGGCGAAGATCCTTGCGAATGCGCGGCGCGGGAACTCCTGGAAGAAACCGGCTACCGCGGCGACAAAGCGCTTTTGATGGCGTCGCTCTCAAGCAATCCCGCCCTCTTCACCAACAGGTCCCATTGCATTTTGATCAAAAATTGCAAAAAAGTGGCGGGGACGCAACTCGACAGCAACGAAGAAATCCGCGTAAAACTTTTTAGCCGCGACGAACTTTTCGAACTCGCCCGCAGCCCGCAAATGCACCACGCGCTGATGTTCTCCTGCCTCTGCGAACTTATGCTCCGCGAGCCGCAGCTCTTAGGCGTCAAGCTTTGACCGAAATGACAGTTCTCGACAGAACACAGGCGGCGCTTGTCTTAAATGCGCTCCCGAACATCGGACCGGCAAGCGTTCAAAAATTGCGACAAAATTTTGACGGCGATCTCGCCGCCGCCCTCGCCGCACCCCTTGAACAGATTATCGACTGCGGCATCAAAAACAAAAACGCCGAAATCATCGCAAACTGGCGCGCATTTTTTTCCCTCGAAAAAGAAGAGGAGGCTCTCAACGCGCTTGGCGCACGCTTTATCGACTTTGACGACGAACATTACCCGAAAACCCTGCGGGAACGGCCGGAAATCGCACCGGCAGGACTTTATGTTCGCGGGAACGTCGATGCGCTCCGATTGACGGCGCGCAAATCCGTCTCTTTTATCGGCACGCGCAAAAGCACGCTTTACGGCAATCGTCAGGCGACGGCTTTTGCCGAATCGATCGCCGCCCGCGGCTGGTCTGTCGTCAGCGGACTTGCCGAAGGCATCGATGCTGCCGCCCATGTCGGCGCGCTCAACGCCGAAGGCTGCACCGTCGCCGTCATCGGGACCGGCATCGATATTTGCTATCCCGCCAAAAACCGCGAACTTTTTGAACGCATCGCCGCAAGCGACGGTGCGGTCATCAGTGAATTCCCCATCGGCAAACATGCCGACAAACAATCCTTCCCGATTCGCAACCGCATCGTCGCCGCCATTTCAACGGGAACCTTTATCGTCGAAAGCGACATCCGGGGCGGCTCAATGATCACTGCCGACTATGCGCTCAATTACGGGAAAACCCTTTTTGCCCTGCCCGGCAGAATCGACGTTCCCGCGAGCGCCGGCTGCCACCGGCTGATTCGAGACGGTGCGATCCTCGTCACGAGCCCCGACGACATCTGCAACGAACTCGACGGCTTCGGAGCCTCCGGCGCCCTTCATTTTGATTTTGGCGAGGATTTGAAAAACAAAATCGACAAAAACGCGGCGCGGGCGGCAGCCATTTCTTCCGAAGCCGGACAAATCTTCCGACTTCTCTCCGAAGGCGACAAGTTGACGATGGACGATTTGATTGAAAAAAGCGGTCTCTCCGCTCCCGATGTCATGGCGGCGACAATGTTGCTCGAACTCGAACAACTTGTCGTCAAATACGCCGACGGCAACTACGAAATCAATTAGCGTTTGCGGTTTTTCCAAAACGCTATCTGGCTTGCCACCTGCTCCGGCCCCGGCATTCCCGGTTTTTCGCGGGAACGCATCGCCGTCTCCAGGTCAAAAGTTTTGACCCAGTCAGCGGCAAGTTTGGGATGGATCGCCTGCGCTTCTTCCAAAGGCAATTTGTCAAGTGGCACACCGAGAGCCTCCGCCTTGGCGACCAAATGCCCGACAGCATGGTGCGCCTCGCGAAACGGCACACCGGCGCGCACCAGATAATCCGCCACGTCCGTCGCCAGCAGCAAGGGATCCGCAACCGCCGCCGCACAACGATCCTCGCGCATTTGCGAGCCCGCCAAAACCTGCGCGACGACTTCCAGACAAAGCGACAACTGCTCAAACGAATCAAAAACCGGCGGCTTGTCCTCTTGCAAATCGCGATTGTAAGTCAGAGGCAAACCTTTGACCATCGTCAGCAACGCAAGCAGATTCCCCTGCAAACGGGCGGATTTGCCACGGATCAGTTCCATCGAATCCGGATTTTTCTTTTGCGGCATCAGCGACGAACCCGTCGTGAACGCGTCCGGCAGAACAATAAAGCCGAACTCCGATGTGTTCCACAAAATAAAATCTTCCGCCAGCCGCGACAAATGCAAACCGCAAATCGCCGACGCGGCGGCAAATTCAAGATAAGTGTCCCGGTCGGAAACGGCGTCCATGCTGTTGCGCGTCAAGCGCGCGTTCCCGCCAGCATCGACAAAGCCCATTGCGCGCGCGGCAAAATCGCGATCGATCGGCAACGTCGTTCCCGCGATCGCCCCCGAACCGAGCGGCGACCAGTTCGCATGATCGGCAACCGTCTCAAAGCGCCCGCGATCCCGCATAAACATTTCCACATACGCCAGCAAATGATGCGCGACAGAAACCGGTTGCGCGCGCTGCAAATGCGTGTAGCCGGGAATATAGACCTTCTGATTTTTTTCCGCAAAATCCAAGAGCGCGTCCGCGACGGCATCGAGCGATTTGGCAACCGACACGGCCGCGTGTTTGAAAAACAGCCGCATATCCGTCGCTACCTGATCGTTGCGGGAACGCCCCGTATGAATTTTTGCCGCCGCGGGAACGCGCTTTGTCAGCGCCTGTTCGATATTCATATGGATGTCTTCGAGCGAGAGGCTGAATTTTAGCGTTCCCGCACGAAGCTCCTCTTCGATCCCGTCAAGCCCGGCGAGAATGGCGGTGCATTCCTCCGCCGTAAGAATTCCCGTGTGAGCCAACATCTTTGCCTGCGCGCGATTGCAGGCGATATCAAAAACCGCCAATTTGGAGTCAAACGAAATGCTTTCGCCGAATTGCAACATCAGTTCCGACGGACCCGAAGAAAAACGTCCGCCCCATGTCGCCTGTTCCTGTTTAAAAGCTTCCATAATTTTTTTGTTCCTCTTTATCACAAAATGCGTTGCACACGATTATAGATATTGGAAATATGACGGGAAATCGCGATTGTTTGCGCACTGAATTCCAAGAAAATGATTCCGGCATCGACGCTGCATTTCCCTTGCGCCATTCGTTGCGTGTGCGTGCGCTCCATCTCCGCGGCGATCGCGCGGATCTGCGATTCATAATAGGCGTTTTCGTCAGGGTTGAACAATGCCGGTTTTTCAAAAACGGCGATCAATCCCAAAATCTGCGCCTCAATCAGAGCGCTGACTTTCTTGAGTTCTTCCGTCGCCTCCGGACTGAACGTCTTGCCCAAAGAGCGCATCCGTTGGGCAAGGTCTGAAATGTTTTCCGCGCTGTCACCCACGCGTTCCGCGTCGTTGGTGCAATGAATCAGCGGCGGCACGCGCATCGAATCCAGCGCGACCATATCGCGGTTCATCACCTCGGTCAAATAACTCATGATCTCGGACTGGTAACCGTCAACTTTTTCCTCGCGACGTTGCATTTTCGTAATCAACTCGTCCGAAACGTCGATCGGAATAAAAATATCGTTGATGCAAAGTTTTACCAGTTTGTTGGCCTTGGTGATCATTTTGCGCAGGGTGAAGACCACCTGGTCAAGCGCCAGAGAGGGCGTATCCAGCAAACGCGGTTCGAGATACTGATATTTGATTTTTTCGGAAACCGGCAAAACTTTTTCGCAAATCCACGCGAGCGCAGCGACAAACGGCAAGAGAATCAAAGCTGTCGCGATATTAAAAAATGTATGGCCGTTAGCGATCTGGCGCGGCAAATCCCCCGCCGGAGAAATCCATTCGACGCAAACGATAAACAGCGATTTTCCCGATCCCGCCGGGATATAGAACGCGATGATAAAAATGGCGACGCCGATGAGGTTGAACAAGGTGTGGGCGAGCGCCGCCTGCTTGGCGACACGGTTGGCGGTAATCGATGCCAGCTGCGCCGTAATCGTCGTTCCGACATTGGAGCCCATCGTCAGCGCCAGGCAGGTTTCAAGCCCGATCACGCCGTTCATGCCGAGCACGATGACAATCGCCGTCGTCGCCGCCGAGCTTTGAACGACCATCGTCGCCACCGTTCCCACCACAATTGCACCCAACAAGGGCACAAAAGGAATCGTTCCCGCGACGGGAGCGCAATCAAAAAGGCTGAACAAGGCGCGAAACTCCTCCGTTGTGCTGAGTTCCTTCATCTGCGCGCTCATCACAGCCATGCCGAAAAAAATCAAGCCGAAACCCAAAATCCCATCGCCCCATCCACGCAGTTTCCGCCACGAAATGAACGTCAGGGCAAAACCCAGCGCAATCGCCGGCAGCGCAATCCACGAGACATTGAACGCCACGATCTGCACCGTCACCGTTTTGCCGATATTGGCGCCAAAAATCAAACCTATCGCCTGCGTCAGCGAAATCAGCCCCGCATTGATAAAACCCACGACGATAACCGTCGTCACCGATGAAGACTGCGTCAGGCAGGTGACGCCCGTTCCCGCGAGAAGACCCGAAAAACGATTGCCCGTGCAAAAAGCCAGCACCCGCTTCATCTTTTCGCCGGCAGCCTTGTTGAGGCCGTCGCCCATAGATTTCATCCCCAACAAAAATAAAGCCAAACCGCCCAAAACCTGAGCGAGCAAATTCACAATGGATAAGATGGACATAATTTGTGTTCTCCAAAAATACGCTTATATCATTTTAACAGCTCATTTTTTATCCTGCAATTTTCAAATCCGCCGTTTTTCAAAGTGCCGCGCGTCACGCCCAAACGCGAAATCGCCTTGACTTCGCGCCAAAGTTCCGTTCCCGCGAGCGTTCCCGCCAAAAGCCGCGAATAGATCTCGAGCAGCCGCCGCGTTCCCGCCGCATCCTCTTCGAGCATCTCAATCCTGAAATGACGCACGCCGCGGGAACGCAATTCGTCAAAAAACTCCGCACCCGTCTGCGCCCGCGCGTTAAAAACCGTATTGCGGCAAGCCGCGTCCGCCTTGAGCAAATGCTCCATTCCCGTCCGGTCCCGCAGATAAACGTGATGTTTTTCGCACGGCCTGCCGCAATCCCTGAAATCTTTGCCACGGGACAAAAAGCTGCAAAAAACACAGTGCTCCATATGAAACATCGGCATATGCTGATGCAAGGTCACCTCGACGCGCGACGGATCTTCCATCGCCTCCAGCATCGAGGACAACTGGGCGACATTCATGTCATAAGAAGCCGTCACGCGCTCCAGACCGCGTTCCCGCAAAAAATATTCCGCCGTCAGATGATTGGCGACGTTCAAGGAAAAATCTCCGCGACAAGGCGTTCCCGCAAACGCATAGAGATGCTCGTGATGCCGCAACAAAAATCCGTCCGCACCGCATTTTTTGACCTGCGCCAAAATCCCGTCTTCACCCTGCTTGAAAATCCGCGGCGGCTGCGCCCAAAAACGCGTCCCCGCCGCATGCGCGAGCTCGACAGCCGTCCGATAGTCCCGCAAATCCTCAAACTCGCCGTAAATCTCTTCAACACCAAAATCCAGCGCGCCCTCCAATTGATCCAAACGGTGAACTGTCGGGATCAAACGACAGTTTCCCGTTCCCGCCGATATTTTTTTTGCCGGCGGCGGGAACGCCAAATCCGCATCCCAATGCCAGCGAACGCTGTTTTCGCGGGAACGGCAAAGCTCCTCGACAAGTGCGCGGCGCAACTTGTTGGCGACACTCGCGGGAACGAGCGGCGAGCCCACGATCTCCGAACGCCAGTCGTCCGACAGGTGAAACTCCGTATTGCCCAAGCGCCCGAACTGTTCCCGCAAATACGCGTCCGTGACGGCCTTTGTCTCGGCGGCAGGCAAAATCTGCCCGCTCTCGAGCGTCACTTCGTTCCCGCAAAAGTCCCGCATGGTCGCCCGCAACGCCTCGCCCGCGCGCGCCACGACGGCGATACCCACCGGCCGCGTCCACTGCGACACCGCTTTGTCCCAAGTGGCGCGAATGTCCCGTTCGAGCGCAGGATCCGCCGTTTTCCACAGGCGGTCGCCGACGCGGATCCTCGACCAGTTCATCGAATTGCTCCTGGCGAAACTCACGCGGGCGACACCCTCGCGCACACGCTCGATCCCGTAAACATAAGCGCCTTCCTCGCGCTCCGCCTCTCCGGTGCGCGGCTCAAAGACAACCCCGTCGCCCGCTTTCAACGGCGCTTGGATTTGCAAAAAAATGCAGGCGCGCGCGGGAACGACCTCAAGGACGCGCCCGAGCTCGACTCCGCGTTTTTTGCTAAAACGCCCGTGAACCAAAACCCGATTGTCGATCCCGCGAAGCCAGCCCGTGTAGAGCCCGCGCGAAAAAGCCATTTCCATCACATAACGGTGACGGGAACGCAAATCCGCCGCAAAGTTTTGGAGGCTTTCGGGATCGGCGCCCTCTTCCGCCATTTTGCCGAGCCGATCGACGCAGTCGCGATAAATCCGCGTGATTGCCGCCACATATTCCGGGCTTTTCAAGCGTCCCTCGATTTTTATCGAGCGCACGCCGGCGCGAATCAAATCCGGCAAGACTTCGATCCCGGACAAATCTTGCGGCGACAGCAAATATTTTTTATCGCCCAAATCCGCGGGAACGCCGTCAACGATCAGTTCATACGGCAAACGGCAGGCCTGCGCGCATTCGCCGCGATTGGCGGAACGCCCGCCGAGCGCCTCGCTCGTGAGACATTGGCCCGAATACGAAACGCAAAGGGCACCGTGAATAAAAAATTCCAACGGGAACGGCGTTCCCGAAGCCTCCGCCGCGCGCAGATCCGCCAGTTCGCGAACATTGACTTCGCGCGAAAGCACGGCGAGCGATGCGCCGAGCTCCTTGGCAAAGCGCGTTCCCGCCACAGACGCAATCGTCATCTGAGTCGAGGCGTGAATGGGAAAGTCCGGCGACAAACGCCTGATCAGCCGCGCCACGCCGACATCCTGCACAATCGCGGCATCCACTCCGGCGGCGACAATCTTCTTGAGCTCCTCCAACGCCGCCGGCAGCTCGTCGCTAAAAACAAGCGTGTTGAACGTCACATAGCCGCGAACACCGCGCCGATGCAAAAAACGCATCAGTTTGGACAAATCGTCCGCAAGAAAATTATTTGCCCGCGCACGGGCGTTAAAACGGCCGACGCCAAAATAAATCGCATCCGCTCCGTTTTCGACCGCCGCCTTCGCGCAATCCCAGTCGCCCGCGGGCGCAAGCACTTCCGGGAAAAATGAAGAGCGGGAGCAAAAATTTTTCAAGGGGCTCAAAGCAAAATATTGTCAATCAGACGCGTTCGCGTTTTTTTCATATAAACGGCTGTCGCGACGAGTGTTCCCGCGGGAACGACTTTTTCGAGCGGCGCCATTGTTTCCCTATCGACAAATTCGAGATATTGCGGCTCGAACAAATCGCTTGCCGCCGACAATGTTTCCTTAAAAAGTTTTTCGAGCTTCGCGGGAACGCGCTCGCCGGCACTGACCGCCGCTGACAAGGCCTGCAACGCCACATGAATCTGAGGAGCCGCCGCGCGTTCCTCCGCCGTCAGATATTGATTGCGGGAACTCAGCGCCAAGCCGTCGCTCTCGCGCACGATCGGCGCCACAAGCAGTTTCACGGGAATATGCAAATCGCGCACCATGCGCTTGAGCACCGCCACCTGCTGCGCGTCTTTTTGACCGAATACCGCCAAATGCGGGACCGCCAGATTGAAAAGCAGATTGACCACTGTGCAGACACCCTGGAAATGAACGGGGCGGGAACGACCGCAAAGTCCCTGCGAACAACTGTTTTCCTTCACAAACGTCGAAGCGTCCGCCTTGTAAATCGACGATGCCGCCGGCGCAAAAAGAATATCGACACCATGAGCCTCCGCCAACGCCATGTCCGCTTCGAGCGTGCGCGGATAAGCGTCAAAATCCTCATTGGGGCCGAACTGCGTCGGATTTACAAAATCCGAAACAATCAGAATATCCGCCTGCGGACGGGCGATATCCATCAGCGAGGCGTGACCGGCGTGCAAATTTCCCATCGTCGGCACCAGCGCGATTGTTTTCCCGCTCGCCCGAAAAGACAAGGCGAGCGCCTGCAATTCATCCGGTTCTCGAATCAGTTTCATAGTATCTACAAGTATAAATCAATCCCGACCGATAAACAAACCCGCAGTTAAAAAAAACCGTTCCCGCGACTTCACGGGAACGGCAATTTTTTTGCTCTTTCCTATTGGGGTTTCGGCCGGTCAAAAAACGGATTTTTGCTGCCGATGCTCATAAGGATGGCGATCACCTGTTTCGCGTCGCCGAGGACGCCGAGCTCTTGCGCCGCCGTTCCCGCGGAATAAACGACCCGGGTGTCGATGCGCAGATCCGCCGCCTTGCTGCAGGCGGAGCCCAAGGCGATCCCGACATCGATAGAATTGATCGCGCAGGGCGTTCCCGCGCTTCTCAGGTCGCAGCGTTGCGCACCGCAATATTCGCAGTTGAGTCCCTGAGCCTGTTCTCGCGTGCCGACAAAGATCACCGCGTCCGCTTTTTCGACGCAAATCGCGTCCCTCAGAAAAAACTTGAATCCTTTTTCCTCGGCGATCTGGCGCATTTTTGCCGCCACGGGAACGAGATCCGTTCCCGTAAGGGTTGCGATTTCGACGACATCCGCGCCCTTGCCTTTTGGCGCGGTCCGCGCGGCGGTCATCATTTCTGTCGCCGCCTGCAAAATCGCGCGTTCCCGATTTTCACGTTCGTTGCAAATCATCGTCTTTAAATTCTGTTCCCGTGTTTAATAAGGTTTGTAATCCGCCGGCAAAACGAGCGGGCGCGCGTTGATGTCAGCCGCCTTGTAACGTTTTTCCTGCATCTGGAGGCGTTTTTCAAAATTTTGCCAGTTTTTGCGGGCGGTGGGACTCCAGGTGCATTCGCTGATACAGGACATTCTCGGGAAATAATGGTATTCCAGGATTTTTTCATTGGGGGTTTTTTCGCCCCAAAAACACGCCTGCGCGCCGATGATGTGCTTGTGGTATTTTTCATCGAGCCCTCGCGGGATCGGTTCAAAATCGTAGGCTTGTTTGATCGGCATGATTCCGCCCTGCGAAAGCAGGAAACTCTGGTCTTCCTTGGCGTATCCCCAGTTGTAATAGCAGGTCGGGCGCGTTGCGACGATCAGGTCTTCGCCGGCGAGCGGAGCGATTTTTTTGTCGGTGTATTCGCGCCAGTGCATCACGGTGCAGCCTTTAGGGATGCCGCCCTCGGTGATTTCGTCCCAGCCGATGATTTTTTTGCCGCGGCTTTCCAGATATTTTTGCATTTGCGAGATCATCCAGGATTGCAGTTCCTCTTCATCCTTGAGGCCTTCTTTTTTAATGCGCCGCTGGCAGTCGGGGCAGTTTTTCCAAGCGCCCTTGGGGGCTTCGTCGCCGCCGATGTGGACATAGCCGCCGGGGAAGAGATCGCAGAGTTCGCTAAAAATATCTTTGAGGAAATTGAGAGTGGAGTCTTTGCCCGCGCAATAGATTTTGCCGAAAACGCCGCCGCCCAAAATCGGCCAGCCCGGCGCTTTGCCGTCGCAACTGTATTCCGGATAGGCGTAGAGCGCCGCCGAAGAATGGCCCGGGATTTCGATCTCGGGAACGATCTCGACAAACCGTTCCTGCGCGTATTTGACGACTTCCTTTATGTCTTTTTGGGAATAGTAGCCGCCATAGAGACCCTTTTGCCAGTGGTTCGTGATTTTTTTGGAGTCAAAGCGTTTTCCTGTCTCCCGCGTCAAAATATCCGAGCGCCACGCACCTTTTTTTGTCAGGAGCGGATATTTTTTGATCTCGACGCGCCAAGCCTGGTCTTCGGTAAAATGCCAGTGGAACTTGTTGAGCTTGTGCCACGCCATCGCGTCGATAAATTTCAGAATCTCCTCCTTGGAATAGAAATGCCGCGCCGTATCGACATGCGCGCCGCGCCAGCCGAAACGCGGTTCGTCCTTGATTTTGACAGCGGGAACGCTCCAGACTTTGTCTTTGACGATTTTTGTCGAATAGATTTCCGCCGGCATCAGCTGCCGCAATGTTTGGAGGCCGTAAAAAAGTCCGGCGGGTTTTTCGGCAGTGATACGGACGCCGGAACTTGAGACGTCGAGTTCGTAGCCTTCCGCTCCTGTTTTGGCGCGTTTGTCGAGCCGCAGGACAATGCCCGTTCCCGCGGGAACAACCTGGAGCCGCCAGCCCGTCACCCGATAAATATCATCGGCAAAAACTTTGGCGACCGCCTTCGCCTCCACCTCCTTGGCGACGATTTTCGTATCGGCGCGCAACGTGTATTTGCCGCTTTTTTGCTCCACCTTTACGGGAACGGGAATGATCGGCAGTTCGTTCCCGCCGGATTTTTTTTCCTTCGCCGCCGCGGCAAAGAGCGTTCCCGCAAAAAATATTCCTGCGATCCAAAACAAAATCCACTTGTTCTTCACTGTCTATTTCTCCGTTTTTTCCGTTAAATAAAATGCCGCGGCGATCGCCAAAAGATCAAAAACCGGCGCCGGCGCGTCCGGCGAGACCAAGGCGAGGCCGAACGTCATTGCCGCCAAGAGCAGCGCCAAGATCAAAAGCGACCATTTCAGCTTCGCGCCCAAGAGCACGCAAGCGCCCATGCCGACGAGCATCGGGCCCAGCAGCAGGGAAAAATATTCGAGCAGCCACTGCGGGAACAAGGGGTCCGTCGCCAGTTTTTCCAAAAAATCCGCGGGAACGCCCTGGTAGTTTTCAAACGCGTAGCGTCGCACGGTCGCGGGAACGCCATTTTCGTCATAGACCGTTTCCTGCGCGACAAATTTTGACAGCCCGATCCCAATCATCCGCGCCGCGATAAAGAGCCGCAATGCAAAAAGCGCCCATTTGCCGCGGGAACGGCGTTGGGACTTTGCCGCGGGAACGGCGGCGGGCGACGACGGCAGATTTTTTTCCGCCGTCTGTTTTTCCTGATTTTCCAAATGCTGTTCCGCTTCCATTTTTATTGCGCGTCAAAAGCCAAAATTTCCTCCGGTGTCACGGTCGCCGTGCCGAATTTCCCGACGACGATGCCCGCCGCGGTGTTGGCGAAATGTGCGGCGGCTTCGAGCTCGACGCCTGCCGCCAACGCCAAGGTCAACGACGCGATGACGGTGTCGCCCGCGCCGGAGACGTCAAAGACTTCGCGCGCGAAGGTCGGGATGCGCTTTTGGATTTTTCCCTCCCGCGACAAAAGCATACCGTCCGCACCCAAAGTAACGACGAGTTCCCGCGGACGGTGTTTTTCCCAAATCCGCCGGCAGACTTCCTCCGCCGGAAAATCGTTCCCGCGGATTTCGTTTTGCAAATCCGCCAGTTCGATCGCCTCGCTGCGATTGGGCGTGATCAGTCCGACATTTTGGAACGGCAGGCGGCGGCGCGGTTTGGGATCAAGCGCGGTCAGTTTGTCGCCAGCGCGTTCCAAAATCGTCGTCAGCGTCCGCAAATCGATCGTGCCCTTGGCATAATCGGAGAGAATGACGGCGTCCGCCTTGTCGATCTCCTCAAAAACTTTTTCCAAAACCTCCGGAGCCTCCAAGGCGTAATCGGCGGGTGCCTGCTCGCGGTCGATACGGCAAAGCTGCTGGTTGCGCACCACGACGCGCGATTTGATGATCGTGCTCAGCCCGTCACGGCAAAATGCCGCCGGGTATTCGATGCCACGCTCGCCCAAAATCGTCTGCAAACGCGTTCCCGCCGCGTCGTTCCCGCAAAGCCCGCACAAGACGGCGTTCCCGCCGAGCGAACGGATATTCAGCGCGACATTGGCGGCGCCGCCCGTCACATAGCGGTCCTTGGAAACCGCCACAACGGGAACGGGCGCTTCGGGGGAAATCCGCGTCGCGTCACCATGAATATAATGATCGAGCATCACATCGCCGACCACCAAAATTCTAAGCCGGGAAATCTTTTCTAATATCGCTTTCATCGCAGAGGGGTGCCTTTGCGAACTATTATAAAGGCGACAAAAGAAATTCACAATTTATAAATCCAAAAGACGCTCGACCGCCAGCTGCGCCAACGCCAGACCGAACGCTCCCGTGACCCATGCGGCCGTTCCCGGACGCGCTTTGCCGCCGGCGGGAGAAAAAATCGCGGGAACGTCCGCATTCTCGATCGCCGCGCGGGAGAGTTCCCGCGAAAAAACGCACGGCACATTCATCGGCGCGCCGGATTTCGGGAACGCATAACGGCTACGCAAAGTCCGTCGCACAAATTTCAGCAAATTGTCGTTTTGCGTCTCGCTCAAATCGCCCCGCTCCACGCGTGCGGCATCGCGTTTGCCCGCACAACCGCCGCTCGACACCACGGGAACGCTGGCATCGCGACACGCCGCAATCAGTGCCGCCTTGTTGACGACGCCGTCGATCGCATCGACAAGCAAATCGGGTTTTTCGGACTCAAACAGCGTTCCCGCCGTCTCTTCCGTGACAAAAAATTGCCGTGTCTCAATCGTCGCCCACGGATTGATTTCCCTCGCGCGCGCCGACAGGACCTCGACCTTTGGCTGACCGAGCGTCGAGCCGAGCGCGCAAAGCTGGCGGTTGATATTGCTCTCGCAAACGCAATCGCAGTCGATCAGCCGCAAAAAGCCCACGCCGCCGCGCGCCAGAGCCTCGCAAGTCCAAGAGCCGACACCGCCGACCCCGACAAGCCAGACGCGGGAACGCGACAAGCGCTCCAGACAATCAAGTCCGTAAAGCCGGGCAATCCCCGCAAAACGCGCCAAATACTCTTTTGTCATCATAAAAAATCAGCGTCAAAAAAAAGCCCTTCCTCAAACGAGAAAGGGCTGGAAATGGAGCGGGCGAACAGGTTCGAACTGTCAACATCCACCTTGGCAAGGTGGTACTCTACCAATTGAGCTACGCCCGCAATTTGATCGAGTGTATATTCATTTTCCCATTTTAAAGGGAAGAAGTCAAGCAAAATTATTTTTCGGATTTTTCGTCAAAATATTTTTGAATCTGATTTTGGATCGCCAAACGCTGATTTTTGGGCGGGACCGCATAACCGTGGGATTCGACGACCTTGCTGAATTTGTCCGAGACGGCGACCGACAAAATCGGCAAAATCGTTTCGCGCTTGTCGGCGGGATAGACAAAATAGAACGGCACCGCGAGCGGATAGTCGCCGTGGGCGATATTGCCGAGCGAAGGCGCATAGGCTGTCGCCGGTTCGTCCTTGGACATCGCGGCGGAGACCGCCAAAGTCTTGAGCCCGGGATATTTGAGCTGGTTAAATGACGGCACGATCGCGATCGAATGATAGTTGACCTCGCGAAGCGTCGCGTCGTTCCCGTAGTATTTTTCGACCTCACTCACCAGCGGCAGATTGTTGACCGAAATCTTACTCTGGAAAAACGCAGCCGTCGAAGAGCCCTGCTCCAAATTGATCAGACGGCGAATCTGCGTCAGCCCGTCAAAATCCGACGCCAGCTGATTCCAGCGGTCAATGCGTTCCTTGGGATAACGCGAAAAAATCCCGTTGAGCTGATAAAAACTGATTTGATCAAGCGTGTTGGACTTGGCGACGACGACAACAGCCGTCTGGTAAGCCACGGGAATCGCCTTCCAAGCGCCGCTCACAATCTCGGGAACCGTTTTTTTGTCCGGCAGCAACGCGATCACAAAATCACATTTGCCGCTGCGCAACTGATTCATCGCCCAACGAGAACCACGCAACTCCGACTTGAGATTGTAGCGCGGACACGCATCCCAGACCTGCTCCGCAAACGCCGTCTCAATCGCCCCAGCCCAAAAATCGGAACCGCGGCAGACAATATCCTGACGACCTTCAAACGTCCGCTCCACCGCGGCGTTCCCGCTGAGAACCGCCAGCGACAAAAACGACAATGTCGTAAAAAATTTCAAATTCATCTTCATAAACTTTTCTGTTGCTCCAAAAAAAATTACTGTTTCTTAGCCTTGCGCTTCGCCGTCTTGGCGAGCTCCGCGTTTTCACGGATCTTCCTGCCGACCGTCTTACGCGTCACGCCCAGCAGCTTGGCAGCCTTCGACTGATTGCCGTGCGCCTCTATCAAAGCCTTGCGGATAAGTTTAGTTTCCTGATGACGTTTTGACAACTTTGTTTTGCCCGCCTCAAAACGCTCGTCCAAATCCAAAACCGTAATCTCACCGCTCCCGCTGTGCATCACGACGATATTCTCGCAAAAGTTGCGCAACTCGCGAATATTGCCCGGCCAATCATACGCACAGATCAAATCCATCGCCTCCTGCGAAATCTGCGGACGCGTCAAAGCGTTTTCCTTCGCAAACAACGAAACATAATGCTCCACCAAAAGCGCGACATCCTCACGGCGTTCCCGCAACGACGGCAAATGCAAAGTCACCACCGAAAGCCGATAATACAAATCCTCCCGGAACGTTCCCGCGCGCACCATCGCCTGCAAATCACGATTGGTCGCACAAACCAAACGGACATCCAAATGAATCGGAGATGTCGAACCCAAACGCTCAATCGTATGCGTCTCCAAAAAACGCAAAAGCTTCACCTGCGTTGACAAATCAATCTCGCCGATCTCATCCAAAAAAAGCGTTCCCGAATTGGCAGCCTCAAACTTGCCGACACGACGCTCCGTCGCTCCCGTAAACGCACCTTTCTCATGGCCAAAAACCTCACTCTCCAACAACGACGGAGCAATCGCCGCACAATGAACCGCAACAAACGGCTTCTTCGCACGAGGCGACGACTGATGGATCAACTGCGCAAACAATTCCTTGCCCGTTCCCGTCTCGCCCAAAAGCAAAACACTCGTCTTCGCCTGCGCAACACGCTGAGCCTTCTCAACCGCAGATTTGAGCGCCGCACTCTCCCCGATCAGCTTCGAAAAATTAAAGGTCTGATTCAGCCGCTCCGACATCGCCTTGTTCTCACGCTCCGTCTCACGCTGGGACAACGCACGCGCAATCACCAACGACAACTTCTCAACATTGATCGGCTTTTGCAAAAAATCATAAGCGCCGCGACGCATCGCCTCAACAGCCGTCTCAACATCACCATAAGCCGTCATCATGATGCAAACAGGACGGGACGGCAACGACAAGGCAAAATCAATAACCGACAAACCAGACCGGCCCGCCATCTTCAAATCCGTCACAACAACATCAACATGACGGTTGCGATCACCCAAAATCCGCTCAGCCTCATCCGCATTCGATGCCGTAAAAACCTCATAGTCATCCTCAAAAGTGTCCGCAAGACCCTCGCGAGTGTTCCGCTCATCATCAACAATCAATAAACACGCTTTCATAGCCATCTAAAATAATTTTGAGACTTTTTTTCCCATCCCGCAAGGAAAAATTGGATTCGCGGGAACGGCGGGGAAGATTAAGACACAAAGCTTTGTTCAGACTTGGCGGGAACAGAAATTTTAAATCCACAGATTTTAGGATTTAAAGTTTTTTTTGGCTTGGGGATTGCCCACCGCGGGAACGGGAACGGCGGGAACAAAAAATTCTTAAATCCTAAAATCTGTGGATCCTAAAAACATCCCGAGCCACGCCTCTGTGTCTCTGTGTTTAAATTTTTGTTCCCGTCGTTCCCGAAAAGCAATCGGCGAACAAAAAAAACGCGTTCCCGCAAAAATCCACGGGAACGCGATTTTTATCTCGCCAAAATTAGCGGGAACGACGACGGCGAGCACCGACAAGCGCCAACGCGCCCAAGCCTGCCAACAAACCAAACATCGAAGGTTCCGGAACGGTCGAAATTGCAATGCCGGCAAACCAAGGCTTTTGCGTTGCATTAAACACCACCTTGCCTTCTGCATCAGCCGTGATGAGAGCGTTTGCGAGGAAATATTTGTGACTCGAACCTGTTGTAGCAAGATTTGATGCCGCTATGATAGAATTCACTTCTCCCGCATCTGTCACATTTGCGTAAAAATTGTAATTGGCAAAATCAACCTCTGTCATCACACCGGATCCGTCCGTCGCCTTAACATCTGCGGCCGAGGTAACCAATGTTCCTGTTGTCGCGGAAAGAACCGAGGAAGCGCTATCGCCCTCGAACAAGAAGGAGAATGCATAAGTTTTGTTTGCGGCGAGATTGGAAAATGTAAGCGTCGCAGGTTGACCGCCTGCGCCATTGCCATAAGCATACGGTTTTCCACTTTTAAGTTCAAGACCTGTGGCTGTCATCAACTGTTCAGACACGGCTTCTGCCGCAGCAACTGTATAGGTTTGGCCTTGGGCTTCTTTGTCCTGTATCCAAAATTTCCCAGTCGGAATTGTAATTGTCAAATTAACGGGAGTCGTTTCATTAAGAATTGTCTGAGCGTCAAAAGATTTGGGCGAACCACCTGTCAAATTGAGATCTACAACCTCATCCGCGCCACTGACAAATCCTCCATTCGAAGCGACTTGCCACACGATTGTTGTCTGTGCGTCGGCGAAAATTGCCGCTGTCGCGAGAACACCGGCTGCCAAGGAGATTGTTTTTAAGGTATTCATAGGATTAAGGATTTTGAGTTTAGACTACTTTAATTCTAACATCGAAAAAAAAAAACGCAAGTATTTTTTTATAAAAATTTACATATTTTTAAGTTTTCGTTTTTCGGGAACGGTGATAATAATAAAAGCGCGCTTTTTATTTTTTAACACAGGGCACAAAATTACAGAAACAGACTGCGGGAACGGGAATTTTAAATCCTAAAATCTGTGGATCATAAAAAACAACCGGCAGCACGACTTTGTGTCTTTGTGCCTCTGTGTTTAAATTTTTGTTCCCGCCGTTCCCGCAAAGCCAATCTGTAAACAAAAAAACGCGTTCCCGCGAGGATCCACGGGAACGCGATTTTTTATCTCGCCAAAATTAGCGGGAACGACGACGGCGAGCGCCGACGAGCGCCAAAGCGCCCAAGCCAGCCAACAAACCGAACATCGAAGGTTCCGGAACAGTCGAGAGACCGACCGCCCAGAGCAAACCTTTGTTCGTCGTCTGAAGAGCAACCTGACCATTTGCATCCGCCGTGACAAGCATATTCACGAGCATTGCGTGATTTGTATTCGTTGACATGATAGGGCTTGATGTTGAGATTGCCTGAAGAGCCCCACCGCTCGTCAAATCTGCCATATAGTTGTAATTGGCAAAATCTTTTTCCGTCATCACGCCTGTCCCGTCTGTCGCGTTGACATCCGCAGCCGTCGCAGCCACCGAGCCTTTTGTTAAATTAAGTCGCGATGTCGTGCCATTACTAAATTCACTAAAAATAACTGTAAAAGCATAGGTCTTTGAAGCCTCGAGATTTGAGAACGTCAATGTCATAGTTGTCTGCGCTTGACCACCGCCATAAATATTGTTCACATTGGTTCCCGAAGAAATATCAAGCCCCGTTCCCGCCAAAAGTTTTTCCGCCACTTCATCATTAACCAAAAGAGTTTTCGACGGATTATTCGCAAACCAAGTAGCGCCCGTATCAATAGCATAAGCCATTGAAACCGGACTTGCGCTGCTGAGAATCGTCGAAGCGTCAAACGTATAGTTTCTTCCTCCTGTCGAACCGATTGTAACAATTTCATCCGCCCCGCAGTCACTGCTAAAAACATTATTACCTGCCGTCAACTGCCAGAGGATCGTTGTTTGTGCGTTAGCGAAACTTGCCGCTGTCGCAAGAACACCGGCTGCCAAGGAGATTGTTTTTAAGGTATTCATAGGATTGGATAATTTAATTGTTATTTTTTTTAATTTTAACATCTAAAAAAAAAAAAACGCAAGTATTTTTTATAAAAATTTTACACATTTTTAAGGTTTCATTTTTCGGGAACGAGAATTTTAAATCCACAGAATTTAGGATTTAAGAATTTTTATTTGAGACTCGCACGCCGCGGGAACGGGAACGCGGGAACGCGGGCTTTATTTTTTTAACACAGAGACGCAAAGGCACAAAGATTTTTTAGGGTTTGCCACGCTCCCCAAAAAGCAAAACCGCGTTCCCGCAAACGCCGTTCCCGCCAAACCAAAACAAAAAATTTTTAAATCCTAAAATCTGTGGATCCTATAAAAAATCCCGAGCCACGCCTTTATGTCTCTGTGTTAAAATTCCGTTCCCGTTCCCGCATTTCCGCCGTTCCCGCCGGCGGACAAAAAAATCGCCCGCGGTGTTCCCGCGAGCGACTTTGATTTTTTTGCCTAATCCCGTTTATTTGTTTTCGGGGCTTTCCGGCTTGTAGGCTTCCTTACAGGCCTGGTAGTAATGGAAGCGGTTGTTGACCATATCTTGTGCCTTGGCGTAGAGTTCGGCGGCGTGTTCGGGGTTTGCTCTTTGGAGTCCCTTGAAACGCGTTTCGAGGCTCATGAGGTCCATCAACGGTGTTTTTGGAGCCGGGCAGTCGAGCGTGAACGGATTTTTGCCTGCGGCGATATTTGCCGGGTTGTATCGGAAGATCGGCCAATATCCGGACTCGACAGCCATCTTTTGGTGCATCGGTCCGTCGGCGAGGTTTTTGTATCCGTGCGCGATGCAGTGTGCGTAGCAGATGATGATTGCGGGTCCGTCGTAGGCTTCCGCTTCTTTCATTGCCTGCACGACTTGGGTGTCCTTGTAGCCGAGGGAGACTCTTGCGACATAGGCGTTGCCGTATTGGACGGCGATTTGCGCGAGGTCTTTCTTCGGCATTTTTTTGCCGGAGGCTGCAAACTTTGCGACGGCGCCGATAGAGGTCGATTTTGACATCTGTCCGCCGGTGTTCGAATAGACTTCGGTGTCGAGGACGAGGACTTTGATGTTTTTGCCGGAAGCGATCGCGTGATCGAGTCCTCCGTATCCGATATCATAAGCCCAGCCATCGCCGCCGACGATCCAGACATTCTTTTTGACCAGGTAGTCCGCCAGGATGAGGAGTCGGCTGCAAACCGGACAGTCGGGCGAAAGCTTGGTCTTGAGTTCGGCGACGCGGGCGCGTTGTGCGGCGATTTCGGCGTCGTTGGTCTGGGGGGATTCGAGAATTGCTTTTGCGAGTTCTTCCGGCACCTTGCCCTCTTCGACCATTTCCTTGAGGAACTGTGTCGCCATTTCCGCCTTTTTGTCGATAGCGTAGCGCATACCGAGTCCGAACTCTGCGTTGTCTTCGAAGAGCGAGTTTGCCCAAGCGGGTCCGCGGCCGTTTTCATCGACGGCGTAGGGTGTCGTCGGGAGATTGCCGCCGTAGATGGACGAGCAGCCTGTCGCGTTGGCGATGTAGGCGCGGTCGCCGAAGAGTTGCGTCATCAGCTTGATGTAGGGTGTTTCACCGCAAGCGGCGCAGGCTCCCGAAAACTCGATGAGCGGTTGGCGGAACTGCGAGTCCTTGACCGTATCGCCGAGCACGGTGCGGTCGGGATTGGGGAGTTTGAGGAAGAATTCCCAGTTGTCGCGTTCGGCGTCGTGCAAGGGCTTTTGCGGCGCCATTGTGAGGGCGCGCTTTTCTTCCTTGGTCGGACATGCGATCACGCAAACGCCGCAACCAGTGCAGTCTTCGGGCGCGACTTGGATCGTGAAGAGGTTGCCGGGGAGCTTGGGAGCTTTGAACGGCACGCTCTTGAAGGTCGCGGGAGCGTCGGCGACGAGGTTTTGCGGATAGAACTTTGCCCGGATGGCGGCGTGCGGACAGATGGTCACGCACTTGTTGCACTGAATACAGTTTTCAGAATTCCAAACCGGGATGCGGTCCGCGAGATTGCGTTTTTCATATTGCGTTGTCGCACTCGGGAAGCAGCCGTCCACGGGCATTGCCGAGGTCGGGATGAGGTCGCCCTTGTTGGCGATCATCATTGCCTGGACTTTTTTGAAAAATTCCGGAGCGCCGTCGTATGTCGGGACCTGAATCGGCTTTGCGTCCGCATCGGCTGTCGCGGGAACGCTGATTTCGTGGAGGTTGACCAGTGAGTTGTCAACAGCCTTGAAATTCATCTGCACGACATCGTCGCCTTTTTTGGCGTAGGTCTTCTGGATCGACTTTTTGATCTGCGCGATGGCTTCGTCGCGCGGCAGGACGCCGGCGAGAGCGAAGAAGCAAGCCTGCAAGACGGTGTTGGTGCGTCCGCGCATACCGGAATCGGCGGCGACTTTGGAAGCGTCAATCACATAGACATGCAGTTGTTTTGCGATGATTTCCTCCTGCCATTCCCGCGGGAACCGTTTCCAGGTCTCTTCCGGAGAGAAGGGCGAGTTGAGCAAAACGGTGGCTCCGTCCATCGCATAATCGAGCACCGGCTGGCGTCCGATATAGGCATATTGCGAGCAGGCGACAAAATTCGCTTTTTGGATGATATAGGCGGAGCGGATCGGCTTGGGGCCGAAGCGCAGGTGCGAGACGGTCGAGCCGCCGGACTTTTTGGAGTCATAGACGAAATAGCCCTGTGCGTAGTTGGGGGTGTTTTCGCCGATGATCTTGATCGAGTTTTTGTTGGCGCCGACGGTGCCGTCAGCTCCCAAACCGACGAAGACGGCGCGCGTCACCTCGTCGGACTCGACACTGAAGCGGTTGTCCCATTCGAGCGACATGTTTGTCAAGTCGTCGATGATGCCGATCGTAAAGCGTTTTTTGGGGGCTTCTTTGGCGAGTTCGTCGTAAATCGCCTTGACCATGCCGGGATTAAACTCTTTGGAGCCGATACCGTAGCGTCCGCCGATGAGGGTCGGGAGTGCCTTGCCGGACTCGACAAATGCAGCCATAACCGACAGGAGCAAAGGCTCGCCGATCGAGCCGGGCTCTTTGGTGCGGTCGAGCACTGCGATCTTCTTGGCGGTCGCGGGAACGGCATTCAGGAACGCCGCCGCATCAAACGGCAGGAAAAGACGCACCTTGACCAAGCCAAGCTTTTCGCCCTTGGCATTGAGAGCATCGACGGTTTCGGAAATCGTGTCGCAGGCGGAGCCCATCGCGACGATCACGCGTTCGGCATCGGGAGCGCCGTAGTAGTCGTAAAGATGATATTGACGGCCTGTCGCCACGGCAAACTTGTCCATCGTCGCCTGCACGATCGCGGGAACGGCTTCGTAGTATTTGTTTACGGCTTCGCGGCTTTGGAAATAAACGTCCGGATTTTGCGCGGTGCCGTGAACATTGGGATGGTCGGGCGTCATGGCGCGGGAACGGAAAGCCTTGATGTCCTCCTCGTCGATCACGGCGCGAATCTCGTCATCGGAGATCGTCTGAATCTTGGAGACTTCGTGGGAAGTGCGGAAGCCGTCAAAGAAATGCATAAACGGCACGCGCGATTTGAGCGAGGACGCATGGGCGATCAGCGCGAGATCTTCCGCCTCCTGGCCGTTGGTCGAGTTGAGCATCGCGAAACCTGTCGAACGGCAGCCCATCACGTCCGAGTGGTCGCCAAAGATCGACAAGGCGTTGGTCGCCAGGGCGCGCGCCGTCACGTGCATCGTGAACGGGATCAGCTCGCCCGCGATCTTATACATGTTGGGGATCATGAGGAGCAGACCTTGCGACGCCGTAAACGTCGTCGTCAGCGCGCCCGTCAGCAGGGAGCCGTGAACAGCACCGGCGACACCGCCTTCGGACTGCAGCTGCTCGATAGACGGCACGACATTCCAAAGGTTGGGCTGCTTTTTAGCCGCCCACTCGTCGCAGTTTTCCGCCATCGGCGAAGAAGGCGTGATCGGATAAATCGCGATCACTTCACTCAGGCGATACGCGACAGACGCCACAGCCTCATTGGCGTCCATTGTCTTAAATTTCGGGGTTGTGTTTGCCATATGTCTAATATTGTGCGCCTCCCGCAAAAATTTTGCAATTTTTTTTATCCTGCGGGAACGGCGGCACAGGTCAGAGAAGCGACAGACATCCCATGGATGATTTTTTTGTCGGGCGGGCAAAAAGTCGCCAGCGTTCCCGCCCAAAAGAAAGCGTTCCCGCCCTTAAAATAATAAGGGCAGATTCTCACTCTGGCCATCGCGCCGTCGCCCGCGACTCCGGGAACTCGGCAAGGTTTTCTGTAACGCTGGCAAACATAAAAAATCTTTTCATTTTTTTTAATCGCCGCCAATTCCCGCTCCCATCGCGCCGCGGGAACGTCCGCTCCGATCACGACGCTGCGGGAGCCCCAGGCGAGAGGCGAAAAACCGCTCGCCTTCAAAACCCATCGCGCGCGCTCTTTTTGCGTGAGATTTTCCAAACGCGGCGGGAACGCCGTTTCATCGCCGACAATCCAAGTCTCGGGAACGAGTTTTTTTAAGAGTGCCAGATCCGCCGCGGGAATCTGTTCCCTCCAAAAATTTTCAAGTCGCGGATGCCAGAAAAGCGCCAGGGACAATTTTTCCTCCTGGAACGGTCTCATCGGCGGCAGGACTTTCACGAGCCCGCGCTCGACCGCCTGCGGCAATTTTGCGCAATCGCCCAAGTTCGGCAAATCGAAGAGTTCGAAAAAACGATAGACGACATCGACGGGAACGCCGTCGGCAAAAACGCCTTGCTCCGTCACCTGCAGTTCCTCCGCGCGCACGAGCCTGACGCCCGTTCCCGCGAGCAGATATTCCATCTCCGGGCGATAGACGGCGGACTCGTCGCTCACGGCGACGACTGCCGTTTTTGCCGTTCCCGCGAAACTGTTAAAAAAAGCTTCGGGAACGCGCGTTCCCGCCAAAAACTCGCGTTCCAACGAAGCCGTCACTCCGATCCCGCCGGGAACGCTGTCCAGCTCGCACAAGACAAAGCCCTGCTCCGTAATCAACAAATCCGGGCGCAAAACCGGCGGCAAAACGCCCTGCACGGCGCGACTTGTCTGATGGGCGACAAGTGCAGGCGGCTTGCCGCGATCATAAAACGCCCGCACCCAGTCAAACGCAAAATAGCATTTTTCCAGCGCGCGGTAAAATGCGGGAACGGCAGTCGCTAATCCGCGCAAATCCTCGACTTGCGCCCGGTCGGGGCTCCAGGCGCGAACGGCGGGACGCCAATTTTTCCCTGCAAACAGCTGCATAGAGGCAAAAAAAGAAAAACCGTTCCCGCGGATTTTTACGGGAACGGCTTTTTGCTTTAATCGGGGCGATTATTTGTTGATATCGCCGATCATTTTGCCGCCAAAGACCGCGAGGTCGCCGAGCTCTTCTTCGATGCGGATGAGCTGGTTGTATTTCGCGATACGGTCGGAACGGCTCATCGAACCGGTCTTGATCTGACCCGAGTTGGTCGCGACGGCGATGTCGGCGATTGTCGCGTCTTCGGTTTCGCCCGAACGGTGGGAGATAACCGCCGTGTAAGCGTTGAAGTGCGCCATTTCGACAGCGTCGAGCGTTTCCGTCAACGAACCGATTTGGTTGACCTTGACGAGAATCGAGTTTGCCGTGCCCGTCTGGATGCCCTTCTTGAGGAACTTGGTGTTGGTGACGAACAAATCGTCGCCGACCAATTGGATCTTGCTGCCGAGCTTGTCGGTGAGCTTTTTCCAGGACTCCCAGTCGTTTTCTGCGCAGCCGTCTTCGATCGAGATGATCGGATAGGACGAAACGAGGTCTGCCAGGTAAGCGACCATCTTGTCGCCCGAGAGCTTGCGGCCGTCGGATTTTTTGAAGACGTATTGTTTTGTCTTCGAATCATAAAATTCAGACGAAGCGACGTCGAGCGCGATGCAGATGTCCTTGCCGAACTTGTAGCCGGCGTCCTTGACGGCCTTGGCGATCGTGTCGAGAGCGTCTTCGACGGAGTTCAAACGGGGAGCGAAACCGCCTTCGTCACCCACAGCCGTGTCGAGACCGCGGCTCTTGAGGACTTTCTTGAGCGCATGGAATGTCTCCGCGCCCATCTGCACAGCTTGGCGGATGCTCTTCGCGCCGACCGGCATGATCATAAATTCTTGGAAATCAATCGGAGCGTCCGAGTGGGCGCCGCCGTTGATGATGTTCATCATCGGGACCGGGAGCACCTTGGCATTGGGACCGCCGAGATATTTGTAGAGCGGACGACCGCAGGACTCTGCAGCAGCCTTCGCCGTTGCCAAAGAAACGCCGAGGATCGCGTTAGCGCCGAGTTTCTTCTTGAACGGGGTGCCGTCGAGAGCGAGCATTGCCGCATCAACAGCCGGCTGATCGTAAGCGTCAAAACCGACAAGCTCGGGAGCGATGATTTCGTTCACGTTGTTGACGGCCTTGAGCACGCCCTTGCCGCAAAAGCGGGTCTTGGGATTGATGCCCTTGGCAAACTCCTTCGCGGGAACGATGCTGTCGCGAAGCTCAAGAGCCTCACTCTCGCCCGTCGAAGCGCCCGAAGGAACCGCTGCGCGGCCCATCGCGCCATTGTCGAGGATCACATCGACCTCAACCGTGGGATTGCCGCGAGAATCAACGATCTCACGAGCCTTGATATCGATAATTGTAGCTGTATCAGGTGTAATCATAATTTTAACAATTTTAATTGATTAGTAGGAACATTTTAGACCCGCAAACAAACAAACGCAATAAAGAAACCGCAGGAAAATAAAAAATAAAAAAATCGCGTTCCCGCGAAAACCGTTCCCGTGATTTTTTTTGCGGGAACGTTTTTTATCGGGCGAGTTCTTCGAGCAGTTTTTCGTAATCGATGCGGGAAACGGCTTCTTGAAAATCCTTATCGTCGAGAATGGCGGTGATTTTGGGATGTGTCAGGAGTCCGTTGATGTCGCCGTTATGAACCATCGCTTGGATTTCATCGGAGTTGAAAACCGGATAGACGGACGGGAGCGACAAAACAGCCTGGATTTCCGTCGAGTGCAAAAACCGGCGCATTTTTTGGGGATTGTCGGCGATGACGAGCAAATGTTCAAGCGTCCGTCGCGTTTTGTCGGGCATCGGGTCCCAAGTCGCCATAATCCCGCAACCGGGAACGTCGCCCAAGGATTCGCGCGTATAGACGGCAATTTTTGCGACATTGGCGACGACAGAATTTGAACGGCGGCGCGACGCGAGCAAAGTTTCCCCCAAGACCCCGGCGGCATCAATGACGAGCACGATGCAGATGACGATAAAAAATCCAATCCAGCAACCGACGACCGCGCCCAAAATCGGCCTTTCGTTTTCTCCGGTATCTTTGCCGATTTGACGACGTCCCCAAGTCCACAGGATGGCAAAAATCGTGAGCCAGACAATCGAGCCGATAAGCATCATTCCCAAAAGCCCCCGCAGAATCCATGGGATTTGCGTTCCCGAAAAAATTGAAAAGCCCAAAGCGTTCCCGCCGAGCCAGGCGCACATTCCCGCCACGACAAACGCCAGCAGCGGCGCCAGACAACGAATAGGCCCCACTTTGCAACCGCGCCACGAAAAACGGTAGATTAACGCGACAAACGCAAGCGCCAATAAAATTGTCAGCAGCATAATTCAAAAAAGTTCGCGGGAACGCCAAATCCGAGCCGAGACCGCCGTTCCCGCGGGAACGTCACACTCCGATAATTTTGCGAATTTGGAATTCGTGGTTTTCGATGCTTTCGACCAACTTGAACTGCACGAGCGCGCGCTTGAGATTGTGTCCGACATAGCGCGTTTTAAAATAAGTGTCGCCGTTGAGATAATCGGCAAAAAAGCGCAGGCCGAGCTCGAGCGGCAAAATGCGAATCGCGTCGTAGATGTAAAGGTAGTCCGCCTCGGTGAGAAACTTTTTGGCATGACGCTTGTAACCGCGCCAAATCGAGGCAAACAAATCGATGTCGCAACGGACGGTGCTCAGGTCGTTGGCGTCTTCGCCGGCGGGATTGCAGGCGGAACGGATAGCGTCGCCGATATCGCTGTGGATCAAACCGGGCTGAATTGTGTCGAGATCGATAATTGACGTTCCTTTGCCCGTGGCGGCGTCGATCAGAATATTGCCGACTTTGGGGTCGCCGTGCGTCGGATGCAGTTTCAGCGTTCCCGCCGCCTTGGCATTTTCAAAAACCGGAATAAAATCGCGGCGTTCTTCGATAAAGCGCATGCAGGTGCGCGCCTCGCGATGTTCGGACAAAAGCTCTTTTGCATACGGTGTGTTCTTGACCGCGTCGAGTTGTTCGAGATAGGAAGGCGTAATATGAAAACCTTTGATGACATAGCCGAGCGAATCAATCGGAATGTCGCTGATCAGGTTGTGGAAAAATCCCAAGACCGTTCCCGCCTCGTAGGCGTGGTCGTTGGACTGGACAGTCTCATAAGATTGGGCGGACGCGATATAGGTGATCGCGCGCCACAAATCGCCGTTCCCGTCTTCATAAAAATCTTTGCCGTCGTGCGTCTGAATGATTTTGGGCAGCTGCCAGATCCGATCCGAATCCTCGTTGATTTCCTTGAGCTTGGCATGGCAAATATCCGTCACAATGCGCATATTGTCCATGATGATCTCCGGATGCGGGAACACGTTTTTGCGGATGCGCTGCAAAATAAAACGCCGCTCCGAATAGGAAGTGCGGAAAATGACATGATAGGTGTCATTGATGTTCCCGCTCCCGTAGGGGACGACGGAAACCAGCTGACCGTTGACTTCAAAACACTTGGCGATAAGAGAGGCGTTCATAAAAAATATCTTTTTGGGGTGGGGTTGATTTTTATTATAAATTTTCGCTTTTGCGCGAGCAAATAAAAAGCCGCCACCGTTCCTGTCCGGACGGGAACGTGTTTTTAGAGTTCGTTCCCGGGTTTTTTGCCTGTGATCTCCGCGCAAATGACGGTCGAGTCGTAAATCTCCTCGCTTTTTTCGGGATAATCGCGCGTCGAGTGCAGGCCGCGGCTCTCGTGACGTTGCATGGCGCAGAGAATGATTGTCTCCGCCGTTTGCACCAGATTGCGCAACTCGATCAGTTTGCCTTCAACTTTAAAGTTCCAATAATAGTCGTTGATCTCCTTTTTTAACATCTGCACGCGGCGCAGGGCGCGGTGAAGGCGTTTTGTCGTCCGGATGATGCCGACATAATCCCACATGGCGCGCTGGAGTTCGTCCCAGTTGTGAACCAGCACCACGCGTTCGTCGGGATCTTGGGCGTCGCCGTCCTTCCAGGCGGGAACGGAGTCCGCGTTGGAAAATTTGTGACTGCCCAAATAATCGACGACGGCTGCGGCGCCGAAATGCGCCAAGACGACGGCTTCGAGGAGGGAGTTGGACGCCAGGCGGTTGGCGCCGTGCAATCCTGTGCAGGCGGTTTCGCCGCAGGCATACAGTCCCGCAATATTGGTTTCCGCCTTCATATTGGTTTTGACACCGCCGCAAAGATAATGTTCTGCGGGAACGACGGGGATCATTTCCTTTGTCATATCGATCCCGTGTTCCAGACAGACTTTATAGATATGCGGGAAGCGTTCCCGCAGGTAATCCGCCGGCTTGTGCGTGATATCGAGCCAGACATGCGCCGCACCGCTTTTTTTCATCTCCGCGTCAATCGAACGCGCCACAATATCGCGCGGAGCCAGGTCGCCGCGTTCATCGTAGTCCTTCATAAACGCGCGGCCGTTGATGTCTCGCAAAATCGCGCCTTCGCCGCGAACGGATTCCGAAATCAGTTCCCGCGAGCCGTCCGTCGCGTAGAGCGCGGTCGGGTGAAACTGGACAAACTCCATATTGCGAATCAGCGCTCCCGCGCGATAGGCCATTGCGATCCCGTCGCCGGTCGCAATATCAGGATTGGTGCTGTATTGGTAAACTTGACCGATCCCGCCCGTCGAAAGCACCACGGCGTCCGCGCGAAAAGTTTTGACCGCGCCGGACTTGACATCGAGCACATACGCTCCAAGCACGCGGTTTTCCGGAGAATTTATAGCGATGCGCGAACCCGGCAAGCGTGCCGTCGTCACGAGATCGATCGCCATGTGGTATTCAAAAAATGAAATATTTTTATTTTTGCGCGCCGCATCCAAAAGCGCGTCCTCGATCGCCTTGCCCGTCAAATCGTCCGCGTGCAAAATACGACGGAACGAATGTCCGCCCTCGCGCGTCAAATCGTAATTGCCCGATTCGCCTTTTGTGAAACGCACGCCGATCTCGATCAGTTCGCGAATCCGGTCGGGCGCCGCCTCGACAATCGCGCGCGTCGCCGCCTCGTCACAAAGGCCGCCGCCGGCGATGAGCGTGTCGCGAATATGGTTTTCAAAATCATCCGCACGATCAAAGACACAAGCGATCCCGCCCTGCGCGTGATTGGTGTTGCAGTCGGCAGAAGCTTTTTTTGTCACCAGCGCGACATGAAGGCCGCGCGCCGCCGTTTTTAGCGCAAAACTCAGTCCTGCGACACCGCTGCCTATCACAAGTAAATCGAAATTCATTGTTCTTTTATTCTATTCTCAAATTTTGACAGCCGCAAGCAACACGAAAACGGCGTTCCCGCAAATCGCGTTCCCGTCATTTTTGAAAACTTACGCCGCAATAGGGATGGATATCGAGCAGGTTTTCAAACCAGCCGCGGACTTCCGGACGGATTAAAAATTTGTTTTTGTTGTAAACCGTCGGGATAACCGGCATTTCTTCCAGCAAAATTTTTTCCGCCTCGGACAAAAGCTTCATGCGTCTGGCGGGAACGCGTTCCCGTGAAGCTTCGTCAAGCAGTCGATCGTATGCGTCGTTGTTCCAACCCGTCCAGTTCATATGCGAACGGCTGCCGAACAAATCCAAAAAAGTCGTCGGATCCAAATAATCGCCGCTCCATGATGAGCGCGCAAGTTCGTAGTCGCCCTGCGCCATGCTGACGCGATAAACTTTGTATTCCTGCTGTTGGAGCACAACGCGAATACCGAGATTTTTTCGCCATTGCTCCTGGAGCGCCTGGGCAAAAAACTGTGCGCCGTCGCTGGTGTTGTAGAGATATGAAATCGTCGGAAAACCTTTTCCGTCGGGATAGCCCGCCTCCGCCAGGACTTGCCGCGCGCGAGCGACATTTGCCGACGGAGCCAGCAAATCGGCGTTCTCGTGGCTATATGGATCATAAGCGCCGGGCGGCACAAGACGCTTCGCGGGTTTTTCGCCCGCGCGCATCACTTTTTCCGCCAGATCCTGCCGGTCGAGCGCCAAGGAGAGCGCAAGCCGCACGCGAGCATCGTTGAGCGGGGTTTTTTGTGTATTGATGCGGATAAACGCCGTCGAGAGATAATCGTCGAGGCGCAGTGACGGCGTTCCCGCCGCGCGCATGGCGGCGATGCTTGCCGGCGGGACCGTATTTGTGATGTGATACTGCCCGTCACGGAAGGCGCGTTCCTCGGCAAACTGATCTTCGATCGCGTCAAAGCGAATGCCTTCGAGCGGGAACGACGCCTTGTCCCAATAAAAATCGTTGCGGCACGTCTCAATCCGGTAAGCGACACGCCAATCCTTGAGCGTGTAGGGACCGCTGCCGACAAAGTTGCCGACGCGCGTCCATTGCGTCTGGCGTTCGTCGATCGCCCCAAATTTCAAAATGACATGCGCGGGAACGACACTCCAACTCGAATGGCAGACAAGGGACAAAAAATACGGGCAAGGTTTTTCGAGCGTCACCTCGAGGCAATGTTCGTCGATGACCTTGAATCCCACTTGCGAAAAATCTGAAATCTCGCCCACGGCAAAGGCTCGGGCGTTTTTGACGGGTGCAAAAAACATTGTCGCTGTCGGAGACGCGAGCGCGGGCGACAAAATGCGCCGGAAAGAAAAAATAAAATCATCCGCCGTAATCGTTTTGCCGTCGGAAAATTTGGCGTTCCCGCGAAGATAAAAACGATAACGGCAACCGTCGTCCGAAACTTCCCATTTTTGCGCAATCGCGGGAACGGGCGCAAGCGTTTGCGGATCGTAGCGCACGAGCCCTTCAAAAAGCGCGAGCATTATGCGGTTTTCGATAACGCCCGGCTGCGCGAACTGCGGATCGATCGCCGAAGGCTCTCCGCCGTTGTTCATTACCAAAATTCCCGACTCCGCCGCCACTCGCGCTGCGGGAACGCGTTCTCCGCACGCGCCGAACACAAGCGATAATGCAAAAAGCAAAAAGGGAAAAACTTGTCTCATATCAAAGCTCCGCGAGAACGACTTTTTCCGTCTTCAAATTTTTTGCCGCCCAAACGGCGACGGCGAATCCGGGAATCGTGCACAAAATCGCCCAATAAAAATAAAGTTCGTAGCCCAAAAATTCTTGAAGCGCGCCCGACCAGATTTTGGGCAAAAATGCGCTGAGCGCCATAAATGCGGAGCAAATCGCATAGTGCGCGACAGCGTGCCGCGTTCCCGCACTGATTTTCAGCATATAAAGCATATAGCCGGTAAAACCGAATCCGTAACCGAACTGCTCGATCGCAATTCCCGCCGCGAGCACATTGTAATCTTGTATCTGCCAATGCGCCAGCGCGATATAAATAAAGTCCGGAAGATTGAGCGCCAGCGCCATCGGCAAAAGCCAAAACGACAGCCCGCGGGAACTTTTTGCCACTGCGATCCCGCCCAAAACGCCACCGAGCAAAAGCGCAATCACTCCGATCGTCCCGTAAAGTCCGCCCAAAGCGACATTGTCCAAAGCCAAACCTCCCGACTCAAGCGAATCCTTCATAAAAAGCGGGGAAACCGCGCCCAACTGAACTTCACCAAGGCGAAAAAGCAACAAAAACAAAACTATGCCGACAATCGATTTTTTTTGAAAAAAAGTTTTCCACGTCTCTACAAAATTTTTCAAAATCCCGTTCCCGCCGGAACGATTTGCCACCGCCGGCAGATCCTTTGGCGGGAACGGCAGGATCCGATAATGCAATATGCTCAAAACGAACGCCGTTGCACCGATCCCGCAAAAAATATAGCGCCATGCCGTTCCCGCCGCGAGCCCGGCGCCCATCAGCGTTCCCGCAAAAACGATAATGCCGCCGCGGGCAAAAACTTGCGACAGTCTGAAAAACAGATTTCGAAATCCCGAGTAAAATTTTTGATCCCGATCCTCCAATGCGAGCAAATAAAAACCGTCGGCGGCGATATCGTGTGTCGCCGAGAGCACGGCGAGCAAAAAAAGCAAAATGGCAATCACGGTCGCGGGAACGACGCAGGCGAACAGAATCCCCAACAAAAAATACAGCAACGCCATCGCCAACTGCATCAGCACAACCCAATGGCGTTTGCGACCGACGGCGTCCACAAGCGGCGACCAAAGGGCTTTCAAAACCCACGGCAAATACGCCCACGCCGCGACAAAGGTGATCACGGCGTTCCCGTAGTTGAGATCCTTGAGCGCGACAGGGGCAAGCAAATCCACGACGGCATTCGGCAAGCCCTGCACAAAATAAAGCGCCGCCACCCACACGATGGCGGGAACGGCGATCGGATGCGCTTTGACTCCCGACATTTCTTATCTTGCTGCGCTCCTCAAGATACGGACGACGTTCCTGAGAAAACTAATCGTAGATCACAACGCCCTGCCCGCTGCCGCCGACATTGATGACGCGCGGTCCCGAGTTGCAGGCGTTTAGCGCAAACGCCGCAAAAACCAACGCCAAAAACAATGCGATGTAACGAAATATTTTCTTCATTATTGGTCCGACGGTGAAGGATTGTCGTTTTTCTTTTGCTCAGCAATCATTTTCATGCCGTATTCGTCAACAGCCTTGAAAAGTCGATGGAAGAAATCCGTCAGGGTCACATAAATCGAAAGCATCTCGCTGTTGCTGAGATCAATCTGGTCGCCCACCTTGAACGGACGGCGCGTATCAACCAGTCGGGCTTCCGGGCTTTCTCCCTCTTTGGCGGGAGCGGAAATCTGCACCGTCTTAAATTCAAAAACCAACTCGCCGTTTTCATCGACATCTTCTGCGGAAACGACGCCCTTGTGGCGCAAAAGCGTTCCAAAGCCGATCCCGAGCGAGACGACGGCGTCTTCCAAGGAATTGGTGATCCCATAGCGTTTTTCAAAAAGCTCGAATTTTTCCGTCAACGGCGAACGGGCAAATGCGTCTTGCTCTTTGCCGATTGTCTGATGAACGGCTTGCGGATCTTTTTCCGCCGCCGGCTTATTTTTGATCAAGTTGCACAAAAGATGGCACTGATCCATACAGGCCGCCGTAATGGCAAGCGCGTCGTTGAGCGTTTGGCGCAAAATCAGGCCATGCGCAAAATTTTTGATATTTTCAAATGACGCATGAATTTGATGAACGGGCATCGCGTGTGTCAATGCTCCGACTTGCTCGTATTGTTCCGCCGTGACATTGCCGGTTGCCGCCAAATTAAAAGCGAGCATATCGTAGTTGCGTTGTAACGCGCCCAAAAATTCCTGGCTGATCGATTGCAGGCTGATAACGCGCTGTTGCGGCTGTTGCTTGGGATTTTCTTCTGCCATAATGAAATCATTATAAAGTTAAAAGATGAAAGTTAAAAGATAAAAAGCGTTCCCGCAAGTTCTTGTCTCGCGGGAACGCTTTTTTAAGAGATTCAAGTCTTCGGATTTTTAAATCTTGCTGTCCTGAACATAAATCCGGTCGCCTTCTTCCAAATGGATGTCCGGTGCGCGACCTTCTTGGATCTCCGCGACATTGATGACGAATGTTTTGTCCTCACCGTCAATGTTGCGCGTCAACAAAACATTGGTGCGTGACGCTCGCGGCTGGAGACCGCGCGCCATCGTGATCGCACGACCCAGAGTCAACTCTTCCTCCATCGGCATCACCAAGGGACCCGTCGCAGCGACAAAGCCGTCAATATAAACGCGGCGTTCTGCGTATTGGTTAATCTGCAAAGAGACTTGCGGGTCTTTGTAATAGCCGCCGTCACGATAGAGTTTCTCGATCTTCCCCTTCGCCTCAAGAAGCGTCAGACCTTTGACAAAAACTTGGTTGAGGTAAGGCAATGTGATGTTGCCGTCTCCCGTAACGCGATAGTCGTTGCGCTGGTCAGGTTCCTGGAAAATCTCAAAGTGAATCAAGTCCATCGGACGGATCCGATAGTCGCGACTTTGATTCAGCTGCGCCAAATCCTGATTTCTCGTCGTCGAAAGCGCCGAATTGTCCGTCCGCTCGCAAGCGGCAAGCCCCAAAAACGCCACGGCGACGAAGAGCGTCAACTTTTTAAAATTTTTCATAACTTGAATTTCTTTTGAAAAAAACCGCGCTAAAACAGCAGACCTGTCATAGCGCGGCAATAGTTGCAAAGATACGATTAGAAGTTTGCTGTCGCCGACAAGGTCAAGACATTGTTGGTGTAGCTCATTTCCGAAACATCCGAATCATTCCATTGGAACTTATAGGAAGCGCCCAAGGTGAGGTAATCGTTCATACGATAGCTGGCGCCGGCGCTGAGCGTATAGATGTTATCTTTACGATCTGCCGACACATAATCGTCGTTCACCCACGAAACGCTTTCGTTGAAAGACCACTTGCTGTCAACATTGTGCGTAAGGCGCAAGGTGACACCCGTCGCCTTGATCGACTGGGCTGTTCCGGAAATTTCAAAGTCACGATTGAAGGTCAAGCTTGCATTTGTCTTCTCTGTGGCCTTGTAGTTGACGGTGCCCAAGAAAGAGAGGGTCGACGAGCTGCTGCGGTTATCATAACGACGATGATAGGAAATCGTCGAAGAACCGACGCGGACGTTGAGGTTCAACTTTTCATCGACAACACCTTGCACATTGAAACCGACGAAGTGTGTCTCCGTATAGCCGAGCGGCATATTTCCGTTGTAACGGGAAAGATCCGTATAGGTGTATTGATAGGAAAGACCGCCGCGGATTTTTTCGGTGACGAGCGTGTGCAGCAACGAAACCGGAACCGTGTAGGACTGCGAATCCGCATAGGAGTCGCGGTGGTTGCGATAGCGCTTGCCCGTGTAGCCGAGACCTGCTGTCGTGGAAAGCTTGGAGGTCAACTGATAGTCGCCGTCCGCTCTTGCGTACCAAGTATCGTAGCGGATGATATTGCCGCGACGAGCCGCACGGGCAAAGTGGTCACGAGCCGAATTTTGCGACATCATATCATAGCCGACGGAAGCCGTCGCCTTAAGTTTGGCGCCGGAATAGCTATACACGGCGTTAAGGTGCGTATTTTGCGTATTGTTCTGGTCGTGATCCAGGTAATACGAGAAATCTTCGCTCAAGCTGACATTGAACGAGGACTCTGCGACTTCACTGCCGAGGGAAAGCTTTGTCGCGGGAATAAAGTGCAAGATCACATCGTCAACCTTATCGGCTGTATTCAAATAGATGTTGTCATTATACTCTGCGGAGACTTTCGCGCTGAAATTGAGACGGACATTTTCGTTGACATCCGCGGCGTTAACCGTGGTCAAAGCCGAAAATCCAGCAATAAGCGCAGCTGCAACTTTAAGAGTGTTTTTCGTAATCATAATTAATATTGATTTAGGATTTGTGAATTAGTTTTCTTATATTATATGAAATCAAATAGAAAATTTCAATAGGAATTTTCCGTCAATACCGCCCGTTTCAAATTTATTTTTTGTAAGGGCGGAGCTCGACGTGTCCGTTATAAGACTCCGGCTTGACGGATTTGACGCCTTCACCGAATTGCTGCAACTCGACAATCACGTTTTTTTCCGAATACTCGAGCATGCACCCGATATCGTAAGACCAGTCTTGATAAGTCCAGATGCAGGGGATGACAAAAATCGATGCGATGCCGTCAACAACCGCTGTGTGGTTGGCGCGGCGACGGATGCGCAACTGCTGGTCCGGATAGCCCGCTTTTTTCAAAACGACGACAGGCGCTTTTTTGCGACGATATTCCACGGTTATCGGGGTTGTCCCGACGGAATTGCCGTCAACGACGACTTCCGCACCCGAAGGGATGGTGTCGATCGAGATCATCTCGGAAACAGGTTCCGAGGCGAATGCAACGGGGAAAACCGTCCAGCGATACCACTTTTCGCCGGTAGCCTCGTCCGCGCGTTGAGCCGCTGTCTTGCACTCCGCGCACAAAACTCCGGCTGCAGCCATAAGCATTGCAAAAACAAACAGAATTTTCTTCATAAGACTAATGTTTTATTTTTGGGTTAGAAAGAGGGGGATGTTTCAAACTGACTACATTTTAAAATTTGCCTCTAAAAAATGCAAATCTTTTTTAAATCGAAAATTGTCCATACGACAAAAAAAGCCCGACGGACTGCGTTAACGCGTAAACAAACAGGATTCCCGCCGTTTTGCCGAGGAGCGGATTGAGCGTTCGGGGATCTTCAAATTCGCTCAGCGTTTTAAGCGGTCCCGCGATCATCCACGGCAAAATCACCATCGGCAACAAAACGCAGAGTGCCTCCAGACCGTAGCCGTAACGCAAGATCAGCGGCGACAGGAACATGAAGCAAAAATTGAACAAATAAAGCCCGAGGCCGAATCTGCGCCCGAAAATAACGATTGTCGTTCGTTTTTTGGCGACCCGGTCCGTCTCCTCGTCGCGGAGATTGTTAATCAGCAAAATATTGTCCGCGCCCAATCCGCAAGCCAACGCGAGCACCCAGGCAAACGGCGGGAACACCAAAACTTGCGTATAAGCCGTAAACATCACGGCGACAAAGCCGAAAAAAATCACGACAAAAACATCGCCGAGTCCGTGATACGCCAACGGCCAAGGGCCCAAAGTGTAGGCGAGACAGGCAAGAACGCTCAAAGCGCCTACCAAAAGCATCCAAGGGCCGCCATAGGCGACCAATCCCATACCGCAGGCGCAGGCGACCATGACCGCCGTCAAGGTTGCCACAAACATTTGTCGCGGCGAAAGCCATCCGAGCGATGTCGCGCGTTCCGGCCCCAGTCGCGCCGCCGTATCCGCGCCCTTTTTGAAATCTCCCAAATCGTTTGCCAGATTGCAGGCGATTTGAGCAAAAAGCGCGAACAGCGCCGCCAAAATCGCGGGAACGGCATCAAATCCCCCGCAAGCGCCCGCGCAGGCGCTCCCCAATAAAATCGGAGCGAGAGCCGCCGGCAAAGTCTTGGGTCTTGCCGCGAACAAAAGTGCTTTTGCCGGAGAAATCCTTTTCATCTGCCAAAAACTACACCGTCGGATACGAACCGAGGCATTTTATCGAAACGACATCGGGCTCCAATTCCTTGAGCGCTTTTTGAAAACGCTCATCATCCCAAGCGGCAAAAAAGTCGAGGAAGAAGCGATATTCCCATTTGCGGCCGGGAACGGGACGTGAGGTCAAACCTTCGACATTGATGCCATTTTTTTCAAACGGCTGCAAAATATGCAAAAGGGTGCCGACTTCGTTTTTTACCAAAACGGACAGTGTCGTTTTCTCGCTGCAATTTTCACAAGGACGATTTTTTTGAGTCGCGACCACAATAAAACGCGTTACGTTTTCCTCTAAATTTTGAATGCCGTATTCGAGCACGGGAACGCCGTTGATTTCCGCCGCCACTCTCGAGGCGATCGCCGCCGCATTGGGATTTTCCATCGCGTATTTCACCGCTACCGCCGTCGAAGGAGTGTTGAACAATTCCGCGCGCGGCAAATTGTGTCGCAGCCATTCCGTGCATTGGCTGATCGCCACATCTTTTGAATAGACCGCATGAATGTCCTCCAAGCGCCCGCGGCAGATCAAACATTGCTCGATCTTCATCTGCGTCTGCGCGACGATCTGCAAATCCGTCTCCGCCAACAAATCGAGCACCTCCGCCACCGTTCCCGCGGAAGAGTTTTCAATCGGCAAAACGGCATAGGCCACCTTGCCCGCCTGCAACGCCGACAACGCTTCGCCGACGGTATGCATCGCGGACAAATCAACACTGGAGCCAAAAATTTTTAACGCAGCCTGATGGGTGAACGTTCCCGCCGGACCGAGATAAGCGACCGTCTTTTGCATCTGCAACGCGACACTCGCCGAAATAATCTCACGATAGACGGCACGGATGTTCATGCAGGGAATTTTTAATGCTGCCGCCTGCGCTTCGAGTTTTTTCAAAAGCTGTTCTTCGCGATCGGGGACAAAAACATTCGTTCCCGCCTGCATCTTGTTTTCTCCGATTACCTTCGCGCACGCTTGACGTTGCGCCAAAAGGGTCACAATTTGCGAGTCAATCGCTTCGATCTCCTTGCGAGTTTCTTCTATCGTTTTCATAAAAATCATCCTTCTTCGTTTTCTGTCGGCAAATCCAAGGTTTTATCGTCCGTCAAACCGACATCCGCCGATGTTTTCGGTTTTTGGGGCGCCATTGCTTTTTGCAGCCATTCCGCGATTTGAGCCGGCGAAAGCACATCGCTCTCCGGCAGTTCTGAAACAGTCCGGATGCCGACAAAATCCAAAAATTTTTGCGTCGTCGAATATTGGGACGGTCTGCCGGGCGAATCTGCGCGTCCGGAAATCCTGACAAGATCCAAATCCACCAGGCGCGCCAACGCCGTATCGACGGAGACTCCGCGAAGACTCTCCATCTCCGCTCGCGTCACCGGCTGGCGATAGGCGATGATCGCCAATGTTTCCAACGCCGCGGTGCTCAAGCGGTTGGGCTTGGGTTCGTCACGCAACAAGCGCACCCATGATGCGTATTCGGGAGCAATCGCCAGCCTGAAACCTTCCGGCCCCGACACGATGCGCGTCACTTCGCCGTCGTCTTTCATCGTCTGGTTCAAAATTTCCATCGCCTCCCGAATCTGCGTTGCTGTCAGCAAGAGCGGGACTTGATTGACAATCTGCTCGATCTCGCCCTGCTCCGGCGCGGGAACGCCATTGCGCACGACCGGCAAACCCGCCTCGTCAAAATCTTCCGGCGTTCCCACGGCGAGCATTTCGCGTTCCCGCTGCTCGTGATAACGTGCAACCACCGTTTGAATCTCTTTGATTGAGATCGACTCCGAAGTCGAAATCAACAAAGCGCGCAAAATGGACTGGAGATTAAAATCCTGCATCAATTCAAATTTTTTGGCAAAGCTGTCGCCGCCGCGACCACCGATTCATCAAAAAAGTTCCATCCCATGCCCGCATCGACAACAATCGACTGTGCATTGACACCCGACGAACGCGGCGAGAGCAGCCAAACGATCGCATCCGCGACCTCCTGCGTCGAAAGATTGCGCTTGCGCATCGTCAACGCCTCCGCGAACAGATAATTTTTCAAATATCCCGGGATCCCCGCGCTCGCCGATGTTTTGAGCGGTCCCGCATTAACGGAATTGAAACGGATGCCTTTATTAGAAAAAGATTTTGCCAAAAAACGTGTCGCGCTTTCCAACGCCGCCTTGATCGGCGACATATAACCGTAATTGGCGGCTGTCACCTGTGAGGAAATCCCGACGCTGACGGCGGCGCTTCCCGGCGGCATCAACGGCGCCAACGCCCGGGCAAGTTCAACAAAAGAAAAAGCCGAAATCTGCGTCGCCTGCAAAAAATCCTTGCGCAAAGTTTCATGAAAAGGTTTGAAGCCTTCCGAAAAATTGGCGAAGGCGATGCTGTGGACAAAACCGTCGATCCCGCCAAAATCTTTTTGAACGGCAGCTGCCAGCATTCCCGCCGCATCCTCGTTTTCCACATCGCAGACATAAACGGGTTTGCCTGTCAAAAAAGCCTCCTTTGCCCGGGCTTCGCTGCGCACCGAATAAATCACCGTCGCTCCCGCCTCTTCCAATGTTTTGGCGACAAACCAGGCGACCGATTTTTTGTTCGCGACACCGGCGACAAGAATTTTTTTACCTTCGAGTTTCAAAAAATCCATAGCCTCATTATAAATTATGCCGCGGGCCATAACAACGAAACAATCGCCCGAGCGTCTCCATTTTTATCGCTGTTTCCCGCCATTCCGCCTCAGGGAGCGAGTCCGGCAACAATCCGCCGCCCGCATAAAACTCCAAAGTTTTTCCCTCCAAGCGCATACAGCGCAAATTAACAAAAAGCCGGGCGACATCCGCTCCCCATTCGCCGACAAATCCGGCATAATATTTTCGCGGGAACGTTTCATGTTCCAAAATAAATTTTAAAGCTTCATCTCTCGGCGTTCCCGCAACGGCGGGAGTCGGGTGCAGGATTTTTACGGCGCGTGCCGCCTGTTCGAAGCTCGGGGGATTCAAAAAGAATTCCGTTTTCAAGTGTTCCAGCGTTCCCGCCAAGACCGTCTCTGTCTTTTCTTCACAAATTTGCAATCCCGCTTCACAAAGCCGTTCCCGCACAAAATCCGCAACCAAAGCCTGTTCCCGGCGATTTTTCAAATCCCAAGCGCCTCCCTGTTCCCGCGTTCCCGCGAGGGCGACCGTCCGCCAGGCGCCTTGCGATGAAAGCAAGATTTCCGGAGAACAGCCCAGCCACGTTCCCGTCTGCGGCGTATGAAAAAGATAAACGAAGGCGTTTTCGTAAGTCTCAAGCGCCTTTTGAAAAATCTGCAAAGGATCTACAGAATCCGTGGCAAAAAAACATTCCCGGCGCGACAAGACGATTTTTGAAAATTTCCCGTCTTTCAGCGCCTGCATAAATTTTGCAAACTGTCCGAAATAATCCTCCCGATTTTGCCCGAGGGCTTCAATCTCAAAATCCGCGGGAACGATTTTCGGCTCCACCGTTTCAATTTTTCCGACGAGCGCGATCGGCGGGCAATCTTTTGTTATCGCAAACGGTGCGAAAACAAAGCGGCGTTCCCGCGATGCCAGCAAGGCTTCGACCGAATCAAAGGCAGTCGGCGTTCCCGCGAGATGAAAGATTTGCCGTTCCCGCGGCAAACGCCAGAGAGCAAAAGAGCGTTCTGGGTCAAAATGCATTATTTTTCAACGGGAACGATGTGATTGGTGACGCGCAAAGTGGAAACGAGCGCGCCGGATTCGTTTACGATGTCAATGTTCCACAAATGTGTTTTTTTGCCGATGTGCAAAACCGTTCCCGTCACCGAGAGTATTTGTCCGAGCCGTGCCGATGAAACGTGGTTTGCGACAACCTGGCTGCCGACGGGCATCGTTCCCGCCTCGCATTTTAAAATCGAGCCGACGCCCGCGACACTTTCTGCAACCGCCAACGAAGCGCCACCGTGCAACAAACCCATTGGGGTGAGCAAGGATTCCGTCACTTGAAAACGCGCGGAAATCGTCGTGTCCGCCACTGTCGTAAATTCGAGGCCTAAAGCTTTGATCATTCCGCAGGCGCAACGGCGGTTGATTTCGGCAACTATACTTTTCTCCAAACTCATCTTAACAGTCAATCTCCTCTCCGGGAACGGGATTGAGGACTTTGGTATGCGGCAGTTGAATCGCGACTTCCTCCTCATACCATTCTCGCGCCACGGGATCGCCATGTGTGAGAATTATCAAACGGGGCTCCACAACATTCAAAAAATCCATCATGTTTTCTCTCGATGTGTGTCCGCTCAACGCATAACGCGCCACTGTCGCCCGAACCCGTGCGATATAATTGAGATCGTTAAAGCGCAGTTCATCGACATTGGTGCGCGTAAGAAGTCTTCCGCCGGGCGTGTCGGGATCGCAATAACCGACAAACGCCACCAAATTATGGGCATGGTCGAGCATGTTGGCTGCCAAACGCCAAGCCGGCGTCCGCTCGACCAGCATCCCGCTCGAGACCAAATAAATGCCCTGCACCGCCACATCGAGTCCGGGTTCCTCAAAATCGTTTAATTTTTGGACGCCCAAATCTTTCATCATCGCGCGATGGAAATTGACGGCGCCGGTCTTCTTGCTCATTATGTCAAAATAATCAGCCAAATCGAGTCCGAGTCCCGTGCAAAACACGGGAACGTCCTTGCCGATCAGCCCCTTGTTTTTGGCGCTCAACAAAACATGAATCATATCTTGCATCCGTCCGAACGCAAACGCCGGTATCAAAACGGAACCTCCGGAAGCAAGCGTTCCCGCGATATCGTTCACCAAACGGGACAATTCGTCGTCGCGCGTCAAATCGGGGTCTGTTTCCGTCCCGCCGCGCGTCGTCTCCATGATCAAAGTGTCAATTTTTTCTCGCGGGAACGATGCCGCATCCACCGTCTCCATCGAATGAAACGAAACATCACCCGTGCAAAAAATTTTTCGATGGCGATATTCAAACATCACACCGACAGCTCCGGCGACATGTCCTGCCGGATAAAGCGTGATGGTGATTTGCTCTCCGTGTTCAAAAAAAGTTTTAGGGACTCCGACAGGCAAAGCCGTCAAGTTGGCTTCAACGCGATCAAGCTCGCTATAAGTAAAAAGCGGATATTCAGGAATATGCTGTTCTTCCCGCTGGTGCTGCATCACTGAAATCGAATTTTTTAAAATGCGCTTGGCGATCAGTTTGGATGCCGGCGAGCACAAGATCGGAGTGTTGGGATGCTGGCGTGTAAAAATCGGGAACGCCCCCAAATGATCCAAATGGCAATGGGTCAAGACGGCAAAATCAACCAATATATTGTCCAAGCGGGAAATCTGCGGGAGCGCGGCACGTCCCAATTTTTTGGGATGCATCCCGCAGTCTATCAAAATCCGAAAAGGTCCGATCTCCAAAACCGAACAATTGGAGCCGATATCCGTTTCTGTGTTTAAATCCGTATAAAACATTTTTAAAGTAAGGTATCCTCGCGCGCTTCATTTTTTGTCGCCGCCGGAGACAAAAGAAGGCTGACACCTTCAAGCCCCTTGATCGGATCTGAAAATTCCGTTCCTTCAACCGCCGCATTCAAAGCGGACGAGATCATTGCCATTTTGGCGTCAAAATTGTCGATTTGAGAAATAAAAATCGCCTCCGGAGTGCTTGCCATTACGGCAGCGCCCCATTCGAGTTTCCCCTGATGGCTCAAAATAATATGTTCCAAACGTTCCTGCAAATCCTCAGGCAATTTATGTTTGATGCATTGCTTGCGCACGATCCGGTATCCCAAAACAACATGCCCTTGCAAAATGCCGACACGCGTTTTTTTTGTCGGTTCCGTCTGCGTGTATTCGTAAACCTTCCCGACATCGTGCAAAAGTGCGCCCGCGATCGCCAAACTGCGATCGATCTCGGGATAAAGCGGCAAAAGGGCTTTGGCGACGCGCGCCAAATGCAAAGAATGCTCCAAAAGCCCGTGACGATAAGCCTGATGCATATACATCGCCGCCGGAGAATTATAAAAAAAGTCGCCCAAATCATCAATGACAGCCTGCGTCACCGCACGCAAGCCTTCATGAGGAATCTCTGCAATTGTTGTCGTCAGCTCCTCGCGCATCACATCAAAGTTTTCGGGTGAACAAGCGACTAATCGCGGTTCATATTTTGCCACTTCGGTCGCGGGAACAGGCTTCACGTCTTCAATACTCGGAGAAAATTTTTCATTATAAAAACCGACCTTGGCATCGACAAACAAATAGGAACCCGCCTCCTTGTCGCGAAAAAGTTCCAATTGCTTGGAACCAAAAACAGTTATGGTAAGTGTTCCCGTCGCATCTCCCAAATCAACACTTAAAAATTCCGGACATTTTGAAGTCGAACGAATTGTCTTCTTTTTCAAAACCACTACCGTTTTAAAATATCCCTCTTTCAAGGCTTTTGCCTCTTTTATCGTCAAATAGTTTTCATCCATAAGAGGATTATACAAATTTTAAAGCATCCCCGCAAAAAAGAAACGCCTCGCAAGACTTAACCGCGAGACGTTCTCTTTTAAGTGATGAGCAATTAGATCGTGTCTTCAAGCACTTCCGGAGGATTGCCTGTGCCGGCACCTTGGTTGGCGCCAATTGCGTCCAGATAATTGGAGGTGTCTTGTTTGCCGTCTGCCGAACGGAGCATATCGCCTTCGTTAAGCAAGTTCGAATAAGATTTCACCGAACCGTCCGCGAACGCGATAAAGCCGATCTTTTTGCCGAACGGAGCATTTTCGCTCCATTCGCCAGTCGTCTGCAAGCCGCGCAACCAGGCAATCGGATAAGACGATTTTCCGGATTTCGGATTTTTCTTGGCGTTAGCGACAACAGCCCAAGAAATCGGTTTGACATCCTTCAATTGATTGGTGCCGTCATCTCCTTCAGAAAGCACGGTCTTCGGGATCTCGCCTTCGATATTGTCATCAGAAGCGACATACCAAACCTCCGCATCCGGAAGATCGACATAGCGAGCAAAAATTTCAGCCACATCGGCGACAGTGGTCGCCTGACCTTTTTTGGCATCTGAGCCCTTGGTGGAAATAGTCTTGTCACCGCGAGTTCCCGATTGCATATAGGCGACATAAGCCTTTGCAATCTGACCGAGATTGTTGGAGGCCGTCATGCGGCGCGCCTGATCCATACCCATCGAAATGGCAGGCATCGCGAGACCGGCGAGGATGCCGATAATCGCAATAACGGTAAGAAGTTCAACGAGCGTAAAGCCCTTGCGTGCTTTTTTGAATAATTTCATAACGTTAAATAGTGGGGTTTGATTTACTGAATTTATGTTAAGACAAATTTATGACGCTTTCAAGTATTTTTTAATAAGGCAGCGGAAACTTTTCGCAAAGAGATTTCGAGATCAATCTTGCCTCGTCGATCTTCTCCGCATTGTCAATATTGTCGAGCACCGTCAAAATCGCATGTGCGATCTGCTTCATTTCTTCTTCTTTCATCCCGCGCGTCGTACAAGCCGCCGTTCCCAAACGGATACCGCTTGCCTGAAAAGGCGAGCGTGTCTCGTCGGGAACGGTATTTTTGTTAGTTGTGATATTGGCGGCATCGAGCGCCAGCTGGGCATCCTTTCCGGTGATTTGAGGATGACTTTTACGAAGATCCACCAAGCAAAGATGATTATCCGTGCCTCCGGCAACAAGATTCAATCCGCCCGCCACCAACTCCGCCGCCAATGCCTTGGAGTTGGCGACGATTTGATGGGCGTAAGCTTTGAATTCCGGCTTGAGCGCCTCTCCAAAGCAAACGGCCTTGCCCGCAATAACATGCTCAAGCGGGCCGCCCTGCATTCCTGGGAAAACAGCCGCATCGATTGCTTTTGCCCACTCCGCATTACACAAAATCAATCCTCCGCGAGGACCGCGCAATGTTTTATGTGTCGTTGTCGTCACAAAATCCGCCAAACCGACGGGGGACGGATGAGCGCCGCCTGCGACCAATCCTGCGATATGGGCGATATCCGCCAACAATAAAGCGCCGTTGTTGTGCGCGATCTCCGCCATGCGGGCAAAGTCAATTGTTCGTGCATACGCTGACGCTCCGACAGTAATCAGCTTCGGGCGTTCCCGAGCCGCCTGCTCCGCAATCTCATCGTAATTTATATAACCGTCGGAACCGACACCATAATGAACAACATTATAAAGTTTCCCTGAAAAATTAACGGGCGAACCATGCGAGAGGTGTCCGCCATGGGAAAGATTCATCGTTAAAATCTTATCACCGGGCTTTAGCGCGGCAAAATAAACAGCCATATTTGTTTGTGAACCGCAATGTGGCTGAACATTGGCATGATCCGCCCCGAACAACGCCTTCGCACGATCGATTGCCAATTGCTCGACTTTATCAATCCATTCACAGCCGCCATACCAACGCTTCCCGGGATAGCCCTCCGCATATTTGTTGGTAAGAATAGACCCTTGCGCCTCCAAGACCGCCGGCATTGTGAAATTTTCCGACGCGATCAATTCAAGATGAGACTGTTGGCGCTCCAATTCCCCCGAAATATAAGCATAAAGTTCGGGATCCAAATCTTTAAGTTTGCTCGTATTCATAAACAAAGATAGTTTCTTACAACAAAAACCTTAATCAATCTCAAGCTTATCGACGCGACGCTCGTGACGGCCGCCTTCAAACGACGTCGTCAAAAATCGTTCAAGCATATCTTTAGCATAGGATGTTGCAATAAATTTTTGACCAAAAGCAATCACATTCGCGTTATTATGACGACGCGAAAGCTCCGCCATCTCAACATTATAGCAATTGACGGCACGAACACCTCGGACTTTATTGGCGGCGATTGCCATCCCGACTCCGGACCAACAAACCAATACACCGAAATCCGATTTTTTTGTGGCGACCGACTTCGCTACAGCATGGGCAAAATCCGGATAATCAATCGACTCTTTCGTAAAAGTACCGCAGTCTTCAACTTCATATCCCTGAGATTTCAAATAAACAGCGAGCTCATTCTTGAGTTCAAGCCCCGCGTGATCGCAACCAATACTTATTTTCATATAGGGAAATTATATGTTCCCATAATTTTTTTCTCAATTAAAAAGCATTTATCTCAAACAAAAAAAGACCCGCCGAATCAATACTCGGCGGATCTTTTTCTATGAATGGCAAAAATTAATAATTTTCTTCGACCAGGCGTTTGATTTCTTCCAATTTGGCATTGTATTCTTCGGAAGAAATCTGTTGCAATCTGCGTTTGCGTGCCAAGGTTTCAACTTCCAACTTGATCTCATTGAGAGTTTTTGCATTCTTTTTCGGCTCAACCGCCACGGGCTCTTCTGCGGGAGCGGGTTCTTCAACCTCTGCAGGCTCTTCCGCGGGAGCGGGCTCTTCAACCTCTGCAGGCTCTTCCGCGGGAGCGGGCTCTTCAACCTCTGCAGGTTCTTCTGCGGGAGCGGGCTCTTCAACCTCTGCAGGCTCTTCCGCGGGAGCGGGTTCTTCAACCACTGCAGGCTCTTCTACGGGAGCGGGTTCTTCAACCTCTGCAGGTTCTTCTGCGGGAGCAGGTTCTTCAACCACTGCAGGTTCTTCTGCAGGAGCGGGTTCTTCAACCACTGCAGGCTCTTCTGCGGGAGCGGGTTCTTCAACCACTACAGGCTCTTCCGCGGGAGCAGGTTCTTCAACCACTGCAGGTTCTTCTACGGGAGCGGGCTCTTCGACCTCTGCAGGTTCTTCTGCGGGAGCGGGCTCTTCAACCTCTGCAGGCTCTTCTGCGGGAGCGGGCTCTTCAACCACTGCAGGCTCTTCTGCGGGAGCGGGTTCTTCAACCTCTACAGGTTCTTCTGCGGGAGCGGGTTCTTCAACCACTGCAGGCTCTTGCTCAGTGGCCGCTGCCGGAGCGGCCTCCGGCACAAAATCCCAAAAATACACATCGGAAATATAGGTATATTTACCATCCGCACCCAAAATCCCATCAATCGATTGCTTTTGAACCTCATAGCCGGGGACAATCGCCTCAATCACATGAGAGGCAACATCGCGAGACAATGCTATGCGATCCGAAAATGCCGACATCTCTACGACCTGTCCGTCAACATAAACTACCGCGCCAGACGGCAAATCTCTCAACGAAACCATCTGTGTTTTGTCATCCATTGTCTGACAACCAGCAACAGCAAAACCTGCCAATGCTGCGACTAAAAATAATTTTGTGGATTTCATAAATATGTGAGTAGGGGTTTACTTTTTAATAGGTTATCTTTTTTTCCTAAATTATGCAACAATATTTTCTGCAAAACTATTGTCCGTGAACAAAAAAATAAGCGAAATAAACAAAAGAACAACGATCGTCAAATAATTGAGCAACAATTCCGCCTTAGGGTGTTTCGCGAAAAAACGATAAAGCGTTCCCGCGCAAAATGAAACGATAGAAAAAATAATCGCGGCCTGAATCGCAAAAATTAATCCGTAAAACAAAGTTAAATGTATCATCTCCGCCGCGGAGCCCGCTGGAGGCAAAAATTGCGGAAAGATCGCCAAAAAAAACAAAATCAACTTTGGATTTAATATAGCCATCCCAAAACCCTTCAAAAAATATGAAACCAGCGAACGATCGGCAAATGCGAGATCCTTATTTTGGGATATTAACGTCTGTTCCCGCCGGTGTTTCCATACGTTATACGCCAACCAAAACAAATAAAGGGACCCTACAATTTTTACACAGCAAAAAATTTTTTCGCTCCCGGCAATGAGCGTCGAAAAGCCGAATGCCAACAAAAAAGCATGTCCCAACGCACCTGTGGCCATTCCGCAACCTGTCGCCGCACCGACTTTGCCACCACGGCTCATACTTAGGGGCAGCAAATATAAAATGTCCGGACCCGGAGACAGGGTCAGCAAAATCATTGCTATCAAAAACGCGATCATCTCTTTGATTAAAACTTAAAACCGAGACTTTCCAGAAAGATTTTTAAACGATTCCTGTCATCGCCTTGCAATTCTATTTTTTCGGAATCGTTAACACAACCTCCGCAAGCGAACTTTCGTTTGAGTGTCGCACAGAGATCCGTGCGTTGTTCGTTTGATAACTTTTCAATCCCGGGACCGGATATTATCGTCACGATTTTACCGGAACGCCCAGATTTTTCCAGCGCAAAAAAAATCCGTCCCCGAACCTGCTCCTTCTCGGGCATAGGAATGTTTTTCCCTGACGATGCCATTGGGACAGACGGCAAATCGTCTTTACTCAAAACTGCAAAGGGGGCGTTAAACGAAAAATCTTCCGCAGGATTCTCCGAAAGACTTTTTTTTATCTTTTTAGACATGTAATCATTTTATCAAAAAGTCTTTTTGCCTGCAAAATGTCAAAGAAATACAAATCTTCTTTTTCTCTTTTACAAAAAACCGTTCCCGTGAAATTACGGGAACGGTCCTCTTAAAGACTGTAAAAAGTCTCTTATGCCTGCGCTTTTTCTTCGGCTGCAGGAACGAGCTCGATGAGAGCCATCGGAGCGGCATCTCCAATACGCGGAAGAGCCAGCTTATAGATGCGAGTATAACCGCCATTGCGAGCAAGAAAAGCCGATGCACGTTCTTTGAAAAGAACATTGACCGCTTTTTCGTTGCGAACTTTGGAAAGTGCCAAACGGAAATAGTGAAGTTTTTGAATCTTGTCTTCCGTTTGTGCAGATTTTTTCGCGATCGTGATAACTTTTTCTGCGAACGGACGAAGAGCTTTTGCTTTTGCGACCGTTGTTTTGATTCGGTTATGAATAAAAAGTTGCGATGCGAGATTCGCCAAAAGCGCTTCGCGATGCTCTTTTTTAACGCCGAGTTGTGAACGATGTTTACAGTGACGCATATTTATAAATTATTTCTATTGTTAGATTTTTATTAACGAATTATTCTTCGCCCTCAATGGTGATGGGACCGCGGGCCTCCAAATCCTCGTGAAGTTTTTTGATGCGATCTTGGTCGAGAAGTTTTTTATCGAAATCCATTCCCAAAGTCACACCCATTTTCGCGAGGCATTCTTTGATCTCCGTCAGCGATTTTTTGCCAAAGTTGCGATACTTGAGCATATCCGCTTCCGTTTTCTGTGCCAATTCTCCGACTGTCGTGATGTTGGCATTGTTCAAGCAGTTGGCGGCACGCACCGAAAGCTCAATTTCATTGACGCTCATATTGAGCACCTTTTGAAGCTTGGCTTCCTCATTGTTTGACGTTTCGCGAGCATCCGCATCACGAATCTCACGAGGCTCGCTACTCACTTCGTCAAAAACAGCGAGGTGTTTGCGCAAAATCGCTGTGGCGTCTGCGAGAGCCTCCGCCGGGGTTATCCGTCCATCAGTCCAAATCTCAAGCACCAACTTTTCATAGTCCATCTTTTGCCCGTGACGTGTATCCTCGACGGAAATGTTTACACGGGTAACAGGGCTGAACAGGGAGTCGATGGCGATTTCACCAATCGATTGTTCGTCAGATTTGTTGTCTTCTGCTCGGCACCAGGCGCGACCGGTCTTGACGGTGAATTCCGCGTGGAACGGACGCTTTTTGTTGAGCGTGCAGATCAACTGATCCGGGTTGACAATCTCCAAACCTGCATCAAGACGGATATCGGAAGCTTTGATTTCGCCTTCCTTGTCGGTGTCAAGAGAAATCTTATAAGTCTTCGTCGAATCGGCGGCCTTAATGATGATTTTTTTGAGATTAAGAACGATTTCAACGACATCTTCTTTGACATCTTCAATCGTTTGGAATTCGTGCTGAACTCCTTCAATCGCAACACTTGTGATCGCAGCACCTTCGATGGAGCTGATCAAAACACGACGGAGAGCTGTTCCAAGCGTTTGTCCATAACCTTTTTCGAAAGGCTCGGCGACAAACTTTCCATATGTGTCCGTAGTACCCTCAGTGTTAAGAGATTTCGGAAGTTGAAAACTTGCAAGACGTTTGGGCATAATAATTTTCTCGAATTAGAATTAACGGCTATAAAACTCAACGATAAGCTGGACGTTGATATCGCCCACCATTTCTTCCTTTGCCGGCTTGCGATCGACCGTTCCCGAAAGGGTTGCCTTATCGCAGGTAAGCCATGCGGGGACCGCACGATTCTGTGCTTCGAGCACTTTCGTTACGAGGCCTTTCGAAGAGGTGCGCTCGCGAACGGAAATCTTATCGCCGATAGCGCAAGAATAACTCGAAATATCAACCTTGTGGCCATTGACACAAATGTGTCCGTGGCAAACCAACTGGCGCGCACCGCGACGAGTGTTGGCAAAGCCAAGATTGTAAACGACAGAATCCAAGCGATTCTCGAGGAGTGTTAAAAAGTTTTCACCGACGACGCCACCCTGCTCTTTTGCGCGGGCAAACGTAAGACGGAATTGCTTCTCCGACAAGCCGTACATGAAACGCAATTTTTGCTTTTCATTCAAACCGATAGAATAACCGGTTACCTTGCGGCGCAGCGTCGGACCGTGAACTCCAGGAGGATACGGACGACGCTCTTCAGACTTGCACGTTGGGAGAATATTCTGCCCAAAGCGACGGTTTAACTTTGTTGTTGGACCAGTATAACGTGACATGGTTTTATTTTTTCTATTATTTTGGCGGCGAATTAACAGACGCTCGGTTTGCCGTGGCCGAGCGCGAAAAAAGAATTAGACGCGACGGCGTTTGGGAGGACGGCAACCGTTGTGCGGAACCGGCGTAACATCCAAAATGCTTGTAACGTTGAGTCCCAGCTGTTGCAATGCGCGAATAGCGCTATCACGTCCCTGCCCGGGACCGCGCACCTTGACGGAAACGTCCTTCAAACCGTGAGACATCGCCACCTTGGCTGCATCTTGACAAACAACTTGACCGGCGAATGCTGTCGATTTGCGGGAACCGCGGAAACTGCATTTCCCCGACGAGGACCATGAGATCACATTGCCGTTCGTATCGGTAAAAGTAACTTTTGTATTGTTGGATGTCGCAAGAATGTTGCAAATGCCCGTCGTGATGTTCTTCGAGCCCTTGGCGCGACGAATCTTCACTTCTTCAAGTCCTTCCGCAAGCAATTCCTTAGCGGTGATGATTTTCTTTTCGGGAGCAGCGGAGGTTTCCGGTGCTACGCTCTCATTTTTAATTTCTTCGCTCATGAATAAAATCTCCGTTTAAACGATTATTTAGAGGAAACAACGCCGATGGTCTTACGGGCGCCCTTGCGGGTGCGGGCATTGGTTTTTGTGCGTTGTCCGCGAACGGGCAAGCCACGGAAATGGCGCAAACCGCGATAAGATTTGATTGATTGCAGGCGCTTGATATCGCCTTGCACTTCACGGCGGAGATCGCCTTCGCACTTATAGCCTTTTTCGACAATATAGTTAACGATCTTCGTCAATTGTTCTTCTGTGAGCTTGTCAGAACGCATCGCCGGATCGAGACCGAGAGCCTGCACAATCTCTGTTGCGCGGGTCGGGCCGATACCATAAATATAACGCAATGCGATTTCAACGCGCTTGTTATTAGGAATGTCTACACCGAGTAAACGTGGCATATTTTTATTGGTTGATTGTTATTAATAATAAGCCTCTTTTTGAGGACCAAGTTCGCCTCGCCCAAAACGAGCAAGGGAAAAGTGTTTTATCATTTTACACCTTTTCAAAAAAAAATGAAAGAACTTTTTTAGAACGCCCGGCAACCCTGCAGAGGATTTCTGTTGAACATTTTGAAATCACGCTCAAAAAATCAATTTTTTACAACGTCGGATTTTTGCGTCAACCTAACGTCTCCTTTGGTTGAGCCGATATTTTTTCTTCCGTCTCCTCTTCTCTCTTGCGGTTCAAAAAACTTTTAGGTTTTAAAATCAGCGGCAAATTGTGCCCATAAAGTTTTTTTATCACAATTCTAAAAATAAAAAATGATGCCATCGGCAAAATTATCACCTGCAAACAAAATTGCGCTATAACAAACCCTGTCATAGCAACGGAGGCATCAACAATCTTACTTGCGTTTTTAAAAATTTTTTTTGAATAACGCTTGGAATAGTCAAAACGTTGCGTGAAAGAATGATTATTATTCCAAATTTCATCCCAAAATTTTGAGGATTGGTCGCCGACGATAGAAATTGTTTCGTTGCATTCCGCCATATGCGGCTGAAAAAAATAACGATCCGCGCCAATATTCAACAATGCGCAAAGTGGCAGCAGACAACGCAACAGCAAAAGCAAAATAAAAACGCGAAGCAAATGGTCGCATGCCCAGTCGCCCCACTTCCAATATCGAAGCGGATACGACAAAAGCATCGTTCCCGCGATAAACAACAAACCCGTTTTCCCGATCAGCGCGGCAAAAACATAAGATATCTTTTGCACGCTCAAAGAAACGACTGCCGTAAACATGACATTGGAAAGGGTTTCAATCACATCATCGACAGGATCCAAAATTTCACCGACGCCGACGGTCACGCCAACCCCCAACGGTTCCGCCGAAACCTCTGTGCTTTTAACGACGGAGATCGTCGCATTCGCCGTCCGCGCCGTCACAAATGTAATAGTCGCTTTAGAAATCGCATCCTCAAAATACTCATTCGAACAGCGATCAATCTCCTCGTCAAAAACAAACGAAAACAATGCCAATAAAAAAAGCGCCGACGAGAACAACAAATGTTTTAAAAAAGCATTCATGCGCCAACTTAAATTTTTTCAAACCGCCGCCCGATCACAACGCTCTCCCATGCGAGCGCTCCAGCATAACGACTCCTTCTCCATTGCGGAAAAGCGTCACCTGTCCCGAAGAAGAAACAACAATCGCCACACAATCCACAATCGAAGAAATCGCGCAAGCGGCGGCGTGTCGTGTCCCGAGTCCTCCCGGAAGATTAAGTTTCGTATCCACACCCGCCGCTTTTACAAAACTCCCCGCCGAATCAATGACGCCCTCGCCGTCAATAACAAAAGCGCCGTCAATCAACGCCAGCTCTTTGACGGTTTCCCGCATAAAGGGATTTTTGATGTTCTTGTCCTCGTCCGCATAACCGTTGAACGGATTCATAATCAACGGCTCGACATACTGCCTGATTTGATCCAGGCGTCCGATAATGAACATCGAACCGACCGACTTTCCCTCGCGACCTTCAACCGCGAGATCCGCCGCCAATGAAATCGTCTTTTCGATGACCTCCGGCTCGATATGTGCCGGAATAAGGGCTTTCTTGCTCTCCGCCTCCGTGATCGTCGGGAACTCGTCATGCACATTGACAATCATAAATGTGTCAAAACGGTTCGAGTGTGCGTTCCCGCCGAGACAGGCAATCAAATCCGTCGGCTTCAAAATCCCGTGCATCAAACCGATAAAAATAGCCGATCGCAGCTGGGACAAACGATGCGCAGAAAATGAACTCACAACGATTTTCTCGTAATTTTCACCGTTCTCGTTATGGATTTCCACCTTTTCGCTCGAAGTGATAACCACCAGTTTATACGGTTTTTTGGAAAAATTTAAAATCGGTGGCGGGGTTGCAAACGTATCTGCAAAAAGGAAAAAATGCGAGCACTTGCTCTTGATCGCAATATTGCTCGAAGCCTGACCAAGCATCTTTGAAATCTTTGTCTGCTCCTTATGCTCGTGATTGTTCGCCTCGCCCCGAATACTTGAAATCACAGAACGGCGAAACTCCCGAAGAGTTGTCGATCCCGCAAAACCCTCCACAAAACTTTTGTTCCCGAGAAAAGCAACCAGTTCTGCCAAGACTTCGGGATAGTTGAAAGTGCGCTCTGGAGATAAAAAAATGACCAAAACACAAGTCGTTCCCGACTCTCCATTTACTTTTTCGCAAAAACGCCCGATGGCGACAACCTTACTTTTGATAAATTTTGAACGGCAACAAGCCAGTCTCAAACGGTTGTCAATACGCCCCGGCAACGATGTTTTTCGAGTCATCAGCGTTCCCGCGATTCCTTCGAGAACATCCTCTGGCGTTCCCGCCGGCATCGCCAATTTCAACAACTCCTTCACCGCAGCTGCCAAGCCGACGCTTTGCAGATCTACAATTCTCTGTTGTTTGATAAGACGATCGAGACGCACTTTTTAAAATCGTTTTTCCCAGTTGAGAGCTCCTTTTTTCACTTCGTACCAAAGGCCAAAAAGCAAAATAAAGATAAAGACACCCAAGCCCCAAATCACGCCGTGACAAAGAGTTTGCAATCCTTCAAGCTTTAAAAACGAACGATAGACAATCGCCGCCGGGATTAAAAATACGACTTCAATATCAAACAAAACAAAAAGGAGCGCCGTCACATAAAAACGAAGATTAAAGCGCGGATGCGGATTTCCGGGAACCTTCAATCCGCATTCGTAGGCCACGTCCTGGTTGCGATTGCCATGACCGCGCTGTCCGGTGATATGGCTCAAAATGATGATAATCACGGGCAGTGCGCACCCGATAATCACCTGCACAAGAACGGGGAGATACGAAAATTCTACTTCTTGCATATATTAGGAATATTAAACCGCCACCATTTTTTTAGCAAGCACCAATTAAGCCAGATCCTCACGCTCCAACAGAGCTTCCGGCGACGGTTCGCGCCCCATAAAATCGCGGAAAAGGCAGTCCGCGGGAACGAGATTGCCTCGCGCTAAAATTTTCTGTCTGAAATCCGTTCCCGTCGCGCGGTTAAAGATCCCCTCCTTCAAAAAGCGTGTAAAACAATCCGCATCGAGCATCTCCGCCCATTTGTAGGAATAGTAGCCCGCCGCATAACCTACCGGTTCCGAAAAAAGATGCAAAAACTTATAGACCATACAAATTTGCGGCTCGCTTGTCGGGATCAAATAATCCCCGATCGTTTTATTCCAATAGTCTTCAAAATCAACGTTCCCGTAAATTTCCGGGAAACAATGAAAATCGAGATCCATCTTGCCGAACGACAGTTGGCGCAGCGTTCCCGCCGCCGCCCTAAAATTTTTGGCTTTCAAAAGCTTGTCCAACAATGCTTCCGGCAAAACTTCGCCCGTCACATAATGCTTGGCAAAAATCTTAAGCGACTCGGCGTGTTTGCACCAATTCTCCATAATTTGCGACGGCAGTTCCACAAAATCCCACGCCACGGCCGTTCCCGCAAGGTCCGGGATCTCCACTTCGCTCAAAACATGATGCAACAAATGCCCGAACTCATGGAAAAGTGTCGTCACCTCCAAAAAATTGAGCAACGCGGGCTTGTCAGGCGTCGGACATGTAAAATTCCCGACAATCAGCCCCAAATGCGGTTTTGCCGTTCCCGCGGGAACGCCAAATTTCGAATGCGGTGTATTCTCATATTCTGCCGTCTCCAATGCATCCATCCACGCGCCGGAACGCTTTGACTCTCGCGGGAACCAGTCCGTATAAAACGCCCCCAGCATTTTCTCTCCGTCAAAAATTTCGTAAGTTTTCACCGCGTCATTCCAAGCTTTAACGGCGGTGTTTTCACGAACTTCAATGCCGTAAAGCCGATTGACCACTTCAAACGCTCCCGCAATCACCGAGTCGATCGGGAAATAGGGGCGCAGCAACTCCTCGTCAAAATCATATTTCTCCCGACGCAACTTTTCCGACCAATATTCAATGGCCCAAGGCGCGATTTTCCCGCTGGCGAGAGCTGTTTTGTCACCGCTATTTTTTGCAAATGCGATGAGTTCCTCGTTTTCCTTTTGCAAAAACGGCTCGATACGGGAACGCAAATCTTCCACAAATCTTAACGCGTTCCCGCCATTTTTCGCCATTCGTCTGCATGTCGTATAATCTGCAAAATTTTTAAAGCCCAGCAAAATCGCCATTTCGTGGCGCAACGCCAAAATTTCACGAATCAACTCGGTATTGTCAAACTTTCCCCCGCGAGCGACCGCGTTGGACGCTTCCCAAAATTCTTTTCGCAACGCGTCATTTTCTGCATATCGCATCACGGGCGACAAAATCGGCGCCTGCAAAGTGAATCGCCAAGTCCCTTCCGGGAAGCCTTTGCTTTTTGCACTTAAGGCCGCCGCTTCAAGAGTCGTTGCGGGAACGCCTTTCAAGAGACTCCCGTCATCAATTATTTTTTCCCACGCGTTTGTCGCATCGAGCACATTGTTGGTAAACTGGGATGTTTTTTTCGCCAACGCCGCATTGATCTCCGCCAAACGTTTCTTTTTGTCGTCGGGCAAATCCGCACCGTTTTCTCTAAAATCCTCCAACGTTTCCTCCAACAAACGGCGCTCTGCTGGCGTCAGATCCGCGGGAACGGTTTTTCGTGCCGCCGTTTTGATAACCCGCCACAAATCCGCATTGAGTGTCAATCCGCAAAAAAAGTCCGTTACGCTCGGCAAAACTTTTTCATACGCCTCTCGCAGAGCCGGGCTGTTTTCAACACCCTCCAAATGGCGAACCCGACTCCAAACACGCTCGAGCCCGCGCGTTGACTCGGCAAAAGCGACGACCGTGTCCCTAAAATTGCAATCCGCCTCCGATTGCGAACAAATCTCCGCGACGGCGGCTTTTGCCGATGTCAGGGAAGCTTCTACGGCGGGAACGATTTTGTCGGCGCTCATCGCCTGCCAGTCAGGATAAAAATCTTCAGTCAAAAACGCGTTCATTTCTTTATTAAAAATGACGATGCCGCCGCAAGCAATTCCATTTTGGCGTTCCCGCTGTTCCCGGCTATTTTGTCGAACGCAACGTATAGCAGCGAAAGGTCATGGCGCATGCGTCCGCCTGCTTTATTGTTTTCATCTCATGCCCCTTGCCCCAGCTGTCGCTAAAAATAATCGTTCCCGCCGAATCGTCATATCCGATGATCAATCGCATATGTCCGCCTCTCGCCTGCGGGATCGGAACCGATTCCGGATAAAGTCCCAGCTGGACGCTCCACAACACGGGAACGCCGGAATTGATTGTTTTGCGAATTTCATTCATCCAGCGTTTCAACTGCTGCTTTTGCGTTCTCGCCTCTCTCAAAATTGCCGGATCGGCCTTCAAATAGTCAGGTGCCAATAATAGCTGGGCGCGTTTCTTGCGGGCGATCTTATTATAGGTTTCGAGCCAATTGTAAGTCGGGCCGTCGAGGATTTGAAATTTTAAATGAAACTTTCGCGCGATCTCCCCCAACGCCTGTTCCATCGCCAAGGTGCTCGTGCCGCCGTCACCGCTCGAATCACAAAGCGCCGCGAGAGAATGCTGGTCGATACTTTCCATGCCGTAAAGCGCAAAGACCCGTGAAAGCGTCGCCGGAAGGCAGTAGCCTTTTTCGCCCTGGTCGACCATCGGAATGTCCTTGATATAGGCAGTTTTTGCCTTGGTGTTGACAACAAGATGGCTTTCCTTGATGTCGCGCCGTTTTATGGTGTCGTTCGCACCGCCCAATGAGAGGTCTTCGAGATTTTTTCCTTCGAGCAGGCGGATGTATTCAGCCCTAAATTCGCGACCGCTTTTTGTATAACCTGCCAAAAGTCTCGCGGCGACACCCTCTTTTTGCCATTGCCAAAACTCCTCGTCGTTGACTGTATTTTTCTTGGGCGTCCTCCCCGATTTCGCGGGAACGCCAAACTTTCGATTTTGCTCTTCGACAATTGATTTCACCTTGTCAAAAAAAACTGTTTGAGTCAGATCGCCATCGTCTCCGCGATTATACAAAATCGTTACAACAGGCCCGCTATCCGCCACATCCGCATTCCCCGTTCCCGCAAAAAGAAGGGATAATGACAATACGAGCAAAACAATTGATTTTTTTTTCATTCGGGAAGTTTTACATAATTATCGCTGCGGGAATGTGCCGTTGACCAAATATCCAAAAGCCGCCAAGACTTAATTGTCGGGGTCAATTTTCGATCTTCGCGAATTTCCGCACCGATCGAAAAACAGAAATGCATTTGGCTATAGGTCTCCGCATAAGCCTTGCCCATTCGGACAAAATCGTCATAAATTGCGGTGTTCGTCGCTCCCGCGCCTTTTACGGACGTCACCCGAAGATTCGTCCCCGACACCAACGACGCCTCGTCCGGCACTCGAATATCGAGCAAAAGAAAATGAATATCTCTGCCCATCGAGTCCACCAAAGCGTCGATTGCCGCAGTCAACTTTTCCATGTTCAAACCGGGCTTGCAAATGTAGCGCGCCCCTCGGATTCGAGTTCCCGCCGTCGCCAACGCATACGGCTCTCCGGCCTTGAGTTTCAACATCGCGTTACGGAAATTCAACTTCCCGTAAAGCGAACCGTTGTTGACGCTTCGATCGTCCGCCCAAATCAGATCTTCCAAATTCCGATCTCCATCGCCCTTAACAACGACAAAATCTTTTTGAATCACCGAACGGATTGTTCCCGTCTCGTGTCTCGGACGCCGCATCCAAAGCACTTCGTATTCTTCACCGCCGGCATATTCCTGAAGAATGGCGCGATCGATATTGGCGGCGAGCCAAGCTTTGAGTTCTGCCGCCGTTTTACAAATCATCACACCGATCCCGCCTTCTCCGAGCTCGGGTTTCGCGACGCACGGGAACGCGATTTTTTCGCGTTCGAGGAGCGACAACGCCGTCTCAAACCGCCGCTCAAGATTTTTTTCCTCTTCGAGCAAAATTGTTTTCACCGCCATTCCGCGTTCCCGCGCAAAAGCATTATTCCCAAACAATTTTTGATAAGTCTCATATTTGGATCCCGCAGGCAAACCGCCGGTATCGCCCAAACCGCGATTGACCAATGTAAACAGCGAAAATGAACGATAGACAAATGAAAGCCACAAATATTGGGCGATTACAGGCAGGCGCAAAACAAATTCGGGCCAATTGCTGTGGCGCGTCAGCTTGCGTCTCAACATCACATGATGACGACGCCCGCGCCAGGTGAAGGATGGAATAATATAATGCGTCAGCAAATAAAGCGCCAAAATCGCGCCAATGACAAGCCAGGCGGCATTGTGGTGCCACTCCTTAAAACGCTCGATGACCCCGCCTCCGACTTTTTCCGCCAACAAAATCAACGGCGGTGTCCACAAGGCGGCGGCAATGAAAAACAGAATAAAGAGTTTGTGCCAATCCAATTTCATAATCCCGGCGGCAATAAATGTCGGCACTCGCGAACCCGGAATAAATCGCGACGTGACAATCAGCGCCAAGCCTTTCGGATTTTTTGAAAAACGCTCGGACATTTCATCAATTTGCTGCTCCGAGACAATCCATTTGAACGGCGGCGTGCGCACAATCGATCGGCCCAAAAAACGCCCGACCAGATAAAGCGCCAAATCTCCGATAAAAATGCCGACCAAACAGGCGACACAGGCCGGGACAAAACCGATCAGCCCCTGCGCCACCAACAAGCCCGCCGCCAGACAGGTCGGATCCTCGGCGACAAATGTGCAAACCAAAATAATCAGCATCAACATCAGGATGCGCGCACCGTTGGCTGTCGAAATCGGCGGGAACGGCTCGTCGGCGGGAACGGGCGACGCCCTCAAAAGCAACGGATCCGACAATCGTCCCAAAAACGAAGCATATGCCGCCGACAACGCTTCACCCCCGTCCTCCAAAATCGAAGAATGACCGCCGGGAACAAAATACGAAACCGCCTGAGGCATCAACTGTAACGAATATTCCGCCGTCGAAAATGTCGATTGAAGATCGCCTTGCCCGTGAGCGATAAACGCCGGACCGTTCCAGGAACGCAAAAACTGCGCCAGATCCGAAATGTCACTGTCCCACAAAACTCGGGCGAACTGCTTGTTGACGTTCCCGCGGTCCATCAAACCGAAATGCGGGAAAACATCCTGCATCAACTTGAATGCTCCAAGATGAAAAGTATAGACAATCTTATTAACAATATGATTGCCGAGCAACTCGTATTCTTGTGCGCCGACAGAGCCAGCCAAACCGAGCGACGCGATACGGTCCGGATGCCGGCTGCTCATATAAATCGCCACGCCGCCGCCCATGCCGAAACCCAAAACATGAACCTCGGGAACGCCCAAAGCGTCCAAAAGTTCAAAAAGCGTTCCCGCAGACACCTCTATCGAATAATCTTCAACATCGCGCTCGCTCGCGCCACAACCGGGCAAATCGACAAGAATCACCTTCCGATTCGCTTTTAAAAACTGCGCCAACGACCCCAACTGCCGGGAGTCCGCAGCCGCCCCGTGAATCAACAAAATAGGAGTTCCCGCATGCTCGCTCCCCAAAACCTCATATGCCAGGCGAATCTCACGACCCGTCGGCTCCAGCCTGGAAACCGTAACACCTTCGACGCGCGCATCCAAACCCGTCGGGAACGTCCCTTGGACATACTCCGTCCCAACGCGCAACTCCGGCAAAGAAAGCATCGACTGCCCCGAACGCAAACCCTCCGAATACGGCCAATAGCTCCGAACAAAATAGCTGGCCAACAAAAGTAGGACAAGCATCCCGAAAACACGCCAGCGCACGGGAACACGCTGCCAAATATTCTTCTCGGAATTGGGTTTTCGAGCCATAAGTCCATTATAATGAAGAGTCTGAATTTGAGCAATGAAAGAAGTCGGCAAAAACTTAAAAATATTCCCGCAAAATTTTGTCGTTCCCGCAAAAATTAAGGACGGGCGTTTTCAGATTTCCCCTGACGCTCAAACCACGCTTTAAAAATTTTCCCCGCGATCGGCCCTGCCGTCGCTCCGCCGCCCGCATGTGCCGTGAGCGGCGCTTCCATACAAACGACGACAGCCACTTTGGGATTTTCGATCGGCGCGAATCCCGCAAACCAGGCAAGATTCCACTTTTTACCTTCGTTTGTCCATTGTGCCGTTCCCGTCTTTCCTGCGATTTCGAGTCCTTCCACCCGAGCGCGCTTTCCCGTTCCCGCGGCAACACATTCCCGCATCCCGCGAATCAGTTCCGCATACGCCTCATCCGAAAGCCCGAGAGGCTCGCCTCCGGCGCTGACAGCATCTGCCGTCCGACCGGGATTTCGTAAAATTGTCAGATTTGTCCGCGTTTCCTTTCGGGCAATTGATGCCGCCAAACACACAATATGCATCGGCGAAGTCAGCGTATATCCTTGCCCTATTACAAGATTCATCGTATCACCCGTTGACCATCCGCTATAACCGTTATCGCGCTTATATTTGGGAGAAGAAATCGCAAAACCGGTCGCTCCCGCTTCCGGCAATTCGAGAGAAAGACCGCGATCAAGGCCGAAACGACGAGCCTCCGCGACAATCGGCTCTTGTCCGATTTCCAACCCGATATTGTAACAATAAACGTTTGAAGAAACACGAAGCATCCGCGCCAAATCCACCTTCCCGAAAGCAATCCCGTCGTGCTCTACGAAACGTTTTTTCCCAATTGTGACAAACGCTCCGCAATCAAATTGACGCTCCGGAGCGATCCCCGAACGCAATGCGGCGCAGGCTGTAATGAGCTTAAAAGTCGAACCGGGAGGATAGCGCCCTTGGACAACGCGATTTATCTGGAAATTTTTATCCTGAGCCTTAAGCTCCTTTTGATATTTTTCACGGATAATATAAGAATACTCCGAAGGATCATACGAGCGCGAAGACGCCATCGCCAAAACCTCGCCGGTGTTGACATCCACAAGAGCCGCGCTCCCGCAAAACGGCGATTCGCCAAGTGCGCGTTCCAGATCTTGCTGCAAATCGATGTCTATCGTCGTATTGATGAACGAACCTTGCTCCGGAAGTTTCTCATCGATCATCTTAAAAAGAAAACCGTTGGGGTGCACCATCCAAACCTGATAGCCGGGAATCCCCGAAAGCACATCGTCAAAACGACGTTCGAGTCCCGTCGCCGCTTTTTTTCCCGGATAATACGCCACCGGGAGCGATGAATATTTTTCCGGGATTCCGTCTGTCTGAATATCGTCAAAATTTTGCAAATATCCCAAAACATGCGCCGCAGCCTTGCCGTAAGGATATTTGCGAACACTGTCAACATAAAGGCGCACAGGGGAATCCACCGGAAAATTTTCAACAAAACGCGCACGCTCGGAATCTGTCAAGTTTTCAGCCAAGGGGAAATCGAGAGTCCGGCGCTGATTGATATGGCGCAAAAGTTTTTTGCTGTCCAAGACCTGTTCCCTGCCGATTGCCTCATTGACCTGCTTCAAATAACGCTGCAGGATTTCAATTCTGGCATCGTTGAGCGCCGAGTTGCGATCAAACCCGGAACGCGTTCCCGCCCGAACCTGTTGTCGGGAATTACGAATGATTTTTATCCGCTCGTTTTCAATCTCATCGCGAATAAGGCTCAAATCGATCACCGCCGAAAACCGGGCCTTGTTAGACACGAGCACCCGCCCGTAGCGATCCCGGATCTCGCCGCGCGGCGCGGGCGTCATGACAATGCGACGGCTTTGCTGATTGTGCTGACGCAAATAATTTTCACTTTGGAACAACTGGCGTTTCGCCAAACCCGCCAATAAAAAAAATCCGCAAAGCACAAAAATCACCCCTATTGCAAGAACTCTCAAAAATCGTCGGCGCGGGGCATCATAAACGCGCTCTTTCAAACCGGGTGCAAGATCCTCACTCATCTTCCAAAACCTCCCGTTGCTTGATTAAATCGATTCCACACAAACGATAGGCACCTATAAGCGCATCAAAATAAAGCCAGCCAAAAACAAATATCGCCAGCGAAGAGGCGATTAAGGTCAAAAGCCCGCCCCTCCAATAATCAAAACTCAAAATATGATCCCAGCCGAACGCGAGCGTCCAAATAAAAAAAAGGACCGTATTGACAATTTCCGCCACAATCATCCAACAACGGAAAGTCGTCACCGGCAAAAAACGTCTGAAAAATCGCAATACGATAAACGCGACGACCAGCCAACCTGTAATAAATCCGAAAAATTCGGGGGATTCCGCCGGCATCGAGCCAAAAATCTCAATTGTCTCCGTTTTTTCGAACATCGACAACGGACCAAGCGCCGTATAATCCCGTGGCATATAAGCATCCACCAAAAAACCGCTCAAAACAACATTCCCCAAGCCGCGAGTCGGAGGCTGCAGCAACGCCGGCAAAACAACCAGCACACCAACGCCAAAAATGGAAAGCCCCAAAAAAGAAGACGCGTTCCCGAGAAATGCCATCCCAACAACCCAAAAATATGAACAGACAAATGATGGGATCCAATAAAGAACCCAACGCCTGAACGGAGTTTTGTCTGCAAGTTCTTCCATCAAAATTAACGGAATTCCGCTTCAAACCGGATAGGAATTAAAACCGCAACCTCCTCGATAGAACTGAGAGAATCTTGCAATTCTACCGGAGCCGTAAAAAAAAGACCGTTTGGAGAACGGCGCATCTCGGGAGAAAGTCGCCCGAGATTCAAACCCGCCGGAAAAATTCCGCCAATTCCTGTTGTCGAAACGATCGGCTTTTGAGCAAATTCATACGGATAGTCTGACGGGATATCACAAATCTGCCCCAACAGATTTCCTGACGGCGAAATCCCAGCCCCTTGATAGGTCACAGGGTAATCGTCGCCTTCAATATAGGCTGAGATTCTAAACGACGGGGAAGAAATCAGTTCGACAACGCATGTATTAAAATAGACTTCACGAACACGACCGACAACACCGCTCGCGGAAATCACAGGACACCCGACACGAACGCCATCCCGACGGCCGCAACGAATAATAATCTGCTGCCACCATACCCCAATGTTGCGTTGGGCGATTCTTGCGGGAACAACACGAATGTCCGGACGAGAAGGCAACGCGAGAAGACGTTCCAAGCGGGCGTTTTCTTCATCGAGTCGCGACAATTTTTGCCTTTCCACCCGCGCAGAGCTTGCAATGCGCCACGCATCGCGACACATAATAATCAATTCATCGCGGGAACGGGTGCTCAAATCCCAATACTCACCCAAATCCCGCATATGCGATGCAAAAACAAACGCGGGAGCCTCAAATTCATAAAAACTCGTGTGTAAAAATCGTTTTACACAACTTGGAGAAACCCAACACACGAAAATCACCAAAATCCCAATTATGAACGATCGGACATTTTGGATCATCTTTGAGGCACCAATCTACACGGACGGCATTATCAGAGATGAGCGTCCCGCGAACAAACGCTTCCCTTAAACTTTAGCGTGGCGATTCCACTCGCTATTTTCGATAACGACACCCGTTCCTTTGACGACGGCATAAAGCGGTTCTTCCGCCACAAAAACAGGCAATCCCGTCTCCGCCGAAAGGAATTGGTCGAGCCCGCGAATCAATGCACCGCCGCCGGCAAGCGCCGCTCCGCGATCATAGAGGTCGGAGGAGATCTCCGGCTTGCACTCTCCGAGCACATCCCGAACTCCCTGCGCCATTTTCTTGAAACACTCCATCATCGCCTCCCGCACTTCTTGAGAAGTGATTGTAATTGCTTTCGGCAAATTGCGATTGGAACGGTCCCGACCGCGGATTTCAAATGTCTTTTCCGTCGGCAGCTCCCACGCGGAGCCGATTTCTTTTTTCAAAATTTCAGCCGTTTTGCGTGAAATGTCCAAATTGTAATCCAACTCCACTTTTTTGATAATCGCCTCTTCGAGGGCGTCACCGCCGATCGGCAAACTGTTTGCAGCCGCGATGCCACCCAAGGAAATCACCGCGATTTCCGTCGTGCCGCCGCCCATATCGATAATCATACTTGCACCCGGCTCTCCGACGGGCAAGCCGACGCCCAATGCAGAAGCGATCGGCTCTTCGAGCAGTTCGACCTGGTGTGCTCCCGCACGGTAAGCAGAATCCTTGACTGCTCGCTGGTTAACAGCGTTCAATTTGTAAGGAACCGCAATTACAACTTTTAACTGAGTGAAACTATTATGGTTGGTAGCTCTCGTAATGAAGTAGCGCAACATCTGTTCCGAAACCTCGTAATCTGAAATAACACCTTCGCTCATCGGGCGGATCACTTCGATATTTTGTGGAGCAAGAGATGCCCAACGCTTCGCTTCGGCGCCAACCGCCAAAACTTTTTTCGTATTGCGATCGATCGCAACATAACTGGGCTCGTTAATCACGACACCCCGACCTTTCACATAGACCAAAACATTGGCTGTTCCAAGATCAATACCGATAGAAGCCGAGAAAAAACTCAATAAATTACTAAACAGGTGCATACAAAGTTATTATAAAATCGCGGTCCCGCAAACGCAAACAAAACATTCCGTTTTTAGCGCGGGCAAGCCTAAGGATTTTCCAGCGTCAGCGACGGGACAAAACTGACCGGCATATTTTTTTGCGGGAACGGCAATTGTTTGTCAAACCACGCCGCGAAAGCGATCATCGCGGCATTGTCGCCCGTATGCTTGGGATGGGCGAGATAAAGCGGTACTTTTTGTTTTTTTGCCAATTTTTCAAGAGCCGACCGCAAAACACCGTTGTTGGAGACTCCACCGCCGACAGCAATGCTGCGATAAGGTTTTCGCTCAAACTGAACGGCGATCTTTCCCACCAGCTGCGCCACGATCGCGTCTTGATAATCCGCACAAAGTTCCGGGAACGATGCCGCGAGAGCCGCGTCATCCATATGTTCAAGCTTGTAACGCAAACTGGTTTTCAGCCCCGAAAAACTAAAGCGGGACTCCCGCCGGATTGCATCGCCGTGCGGGAAATCAAACTGCCCGTGCCGTCTCGCAAGTCGCGCCTGCTTTTCAATCAATGCACCGCCCGGATATGGCATTCCTAACAGTTTTGCCCCTTTGTCAAACGCCTCTCCTGCCGCGTCGTCAACCGTTCCCGCCAAAATCCGGACACGGCGCTCCGCATCGATTTCCGCCAAAAGCGTGTTCCCGCCGGAGACAACAAGCCCCAAACACGGGAACGAGGTTGCAAGCGCCTGCTCAAAATTTCCATTCTCAAAAAGCGGAATAAACGGCGAAAACAAATGACCGCGCAAATGATTGACCCCGACAATCGGTTTTTGCCAAAGCTCGGCGATTGCCTTTGCCAGTGCGATCCCGAGCGCCAGACAGCCCGCAAGTCCGGGACCGCGGGTTACAGCGATTGTGTCAATCTCCGCGGGAACGATCTCTTGCGGGAACGCGCGCAAGGCTTCCGACAACAATACGGGAAAATTCGCCAGATGTTCTCGGGAAGCCAGGTCAGGGACAACTCCGCCATATTGGGCGTGCAACGCAACTTGCGTATTGACGCCCTCGTACAAAAAACCGCAGGAAGAGTCAAAAAGCGCTATCGCCGATTCATCGCACGAGCTTTCAAAAGCCAAGACTTTCATCGACAAAAAATCTTCGACAATAGCGCAGCAAGCCCTTCTCGCGATTTCTCTACACGAGCGGGAAATCGCGATCGGCGTAAGGAGCGTCAACGATACCGAGCGGTGCCGTCTTTTTCCAATCGCCTCTTGTAAAATCGGGAATAACAACCGGCATCGAGCCAAGTTCGACAGAGCGTGCGGACAATTCGATCAGCGAGCTCCACGAAGCGGCATCATAAACCGTCATATCCGGCGTGATACCTTGGCGGATACAATCGAGCAAGCGATAGCTCATCATGAAATCCATGCCGCCGTGCCCTGAATTTTTGGCGCGTTCGCCGATTTGCTTCCACAACGGGTGCTGGAAACGCAGACGCATTGTCGCGAGATCCTCTTTTTTGAGCCACGAGTGGCTGCCTTCCGCTTCGAGTTGGATTCCATATTTTTCGCAAACGCGTTTGGGAAGATCGAGCGCCAAACGTGCCGGATAATCGAAGAATGTCGCTCCTGTTCCCGTCAACGCGTTAATGCGCGAATACGGACGCGGAGAAACGACGTCATGTTGCAGCATAATCGTTCTGCCGAGCGCCGTTTTGATCAAAGAGGTGTTCATGTCGCCGCAAATGTATTTTTCATCGTCCTGACGACCGTTATTGGGATGAACCCGGTCACGATATGCGCTCAAATTCGCCTCGGGCGAACTCATCGAAACGAGATACGACATCACATCTCCGCGATTAATGCCGAGATATTGGCAGACAGGTCCCAAACCATGCGTCGTATAGAGATTGCCGTTGAGCGTCTTGTGATATTCACGGCGCCAGTCGCCTTCCGTCCCCTCCCAATAAAGCATGGAGCGCAAGTCGTGAATATAGGCGCATTCTGCGTGAGTGAGCGTTCCGAAAATGCCTTCGCGCGCCATGTTGAGCACGAACATTTCTTCGTTCCCGTAGCAGCAGTTTTCGAGAATAACACAATGCTTTTGTGTCAATTCCGATGTGTTGACGAGGTCCCAGCATTCGTCCACCGTCACGGCGGAGGCGACTTCGATAAAAGCGTGTTTGCCGCACTGCATCGACTTGACCGCCATCGGCACATGCCATTTCCACGGCGTGCTAATATAAACGACATCGATATCGTCCTGTTCGCAAAGCTTTTCCCATGCTGACTCCGTTCCCGAATACGCTTTTGGAGCGGGATCGTCTGGGCGTCTCCACTGGCATGTTTTCACCGCTTTTTCGGCGCGGGCGGGATCAAGATCACAAACGGCCGTCACCTGCGTAAACGGCACATTCAAAATATCGCCGAGCAAACCCCAATAGCCGCATTCGGCAACGGGCTTGTTCATGTTGGATGGATAATAGCCAAGACCGCGCTGACCCAAACCGATAATCGCAACACGGACTTTTCCCATCGGATTTGTTGTCAAATCATAAACAGGCTTTGCTCCGGGCAAACGGGGACGCGTCACCGAAATATCCCCGCGGGAACGCACTTTGTCGAATTCTGCAGAAGCAAAAACTTCCGCCGGCTCCTTTTTCATATAAGCCGCCAACAACGACGGAGCGGCCGCGATTCCGGCACCGGCAACAATCGCTTTTTTGATAAAATCTCTACGAGTTTCCATGGTTTTAATTTTTGTTTTAGGGTTAATCAATTAATTTTATTAAAATTTAAAATCTGTGTTCCTGCAAGCTTTTTCTCTAATCACCAACGGGAGCGGGAGCCAGCACGAGCCGGAATCCGACATCTGCCTTGGAGATGTCCGCCGACTTGTAGTGTTTGACGGAATTTGAACGGCAGTAGCCCATCGGTTCCCGGCAGCTTCCTCCGCAAGCGGGAACCTCGGATTTTGACTTTTTTAAATCCTGACACCACTCCCAAACGTTCCCGTGCATATCATAAAGTCCCCATTTGTTAGGTGCCTTTAGCCCGCATGTATGCGGATGAGCTCGAGAGTTCCCGCTCCACCAGGCGACCCTGTCCAAATCCCGACCCGTATTGCCGTTGCAAAACCATGTTTGCGTTCCCGCACGACAAATGTATTCCCACTCATCCGTCGTCGGCAAACGGAATTCCCAATCCTCGCCGATCAATCCCGCCGCACGCGACAAGCGCGTCAATTTTTCACAAAAACGGCAAGCCTCGCTCCAAGAGACATTTGTGACCGGCAACATTTCCATTTCTTCTTCCGTGTAGCCTTTTACGGGATACGACGGATTTTTTCCCATCATCAAACGATAAGCTCGCTGAGTCAATTCATATCGCGACGCCTGATAATCTTTTCGGGGAATCTCTACGAAACCGTCTTTGATTTCCTGCAAAATCCCTACATAGGCGACCGCTTCCTCTCGCACCTTTCTTCGCGCTTCCTCCTCTTTTGTCAAAATCGGCTCGACGGGGACGGCGGGCGGAACTGATTTTTCCACGGGAACGGATTCTTTTCCCTCAACCGCGGGAACGGATTCTTTTCCCTCAACCGCGGGAACGGCATTTTTCGAGACCAACACAATACGGAATCCGAGATCCGACCAATTTTTCCTGTCGGGATGCGTCCATGATTTTTCACCGCAATGACAATCAGTGTTGTTCGAATGATGAATGCTCGAACCTCTATAGGTCTTGTCTTCCGTCCATTCCAACATATTGCCGTGCATATCAAAAATCCCATAAGCGTTGGGGGCCAACTCCCCGACCGGATGGGGCGAGCCGTGGCAATTCTCGCGGGACCAGCCGCAAAAGGAATTCTTGTCCCACGGTTCATTCTCATTTTCATCTTCACGATGACGACAAAGTTCCGTAAATTCCTCATTGGTCGGGAGCCTGAAAAAATATTCCTCGGAAATTAATCCGTGTTCCCGCGCATACGCCGTCAGCTTTTCACAGTAACGTTTCGCCTCATACCACGAAACTCCGCCAACGGGAACCGTATCGACAAAGCCGGTCTCCTTCGTCGTCCCCTCAAACGCATCCCACTGGTGACGCGTGATCTCGCACGTTCCCGCCCAAAAACCTTCACGGATTTTAACAAGCTCGGGGACGACTTGTGTTTTCGCAAAATCGCGTTCAAGATCTTTTTTTACTAATACCACACGGAAACCCGTGTCCGGACTTTTCCAATTTTTTTCCTCGAACAAAGCCTCACAAATTTTGTGATCGTCACATGTTAAAAATCCGCCGCCGCGCACAAACGCCATTGATTCATGTTTTCCCGAGACGCACCATTCGCGCACATTCCCGCTCATGTCAAAAAAACCCCATTCGTTCGGTTTTTTTTGCCCGACACGATGAGCCGTTCCCGCGGCATTGCCCCCGCTCCAATCATAATCCATCAACAAAAGTTCATCGTCACAACCTGCATAACAATTCCCCGTTCCCGCGCGCGCCGCACAAAACCATTCATACGGAGTCGGCAGACGAAATTCGAGATCTTCGCCAATCAATGATCTTTCTCGCGCCCAATCCGTCAATTTTTTGCAAAATTCATCCGCCTCATACCACGAGACATTTGTCATCGGCAACATTGCCGCTTCCGCATCTTCCAACGCTTCTCCGACAATCTTCGACCAAAAATCTCGCGTCACCTCATATTGCCCCATATGGCAATAATCAAGACCTGGGATCTCAAGCAAATTCAGTTCCGAAAAAACATCCGGCGCTCCCGCAACTGTTTCGCCCGCTCCCGTCAAATCGTTTTTTTCTTCCCCCGCCAGAGGAGAGCCGTTCCCGCCGATAAGTTTAAACGCGGACACGCCACATAAAAACAGCAGGGAAATGCCGACTGCGGCAAAAACAAAAAATCTCAAAAAATTAACATTCTTTTTCGAAAGAACTTCTTTTGCCGTTCCCGCAGTTTTCTGAGAACTCACCTTCTTTATCTTTTTCGTTCCCGCGGGCTTTTTTTCGGGCGATGGCGTTCCCGCGACTTTTGAGACTTCTCCCCGATTAAAAACACTCCTTATCTTGTCGGCGCCTCCATCGGATTTACGCGTCGGGAACAATTTTTCATCAGCCCTTGTTTTTTCCTGCTCCACGTGGTGTTCTTTCCACACGGCATCATATTTTTGCCGAGCGTCAGAATCCGCCAAAATATCATAAGCTTCGTTAATTTGCGCCGCCAATCGGACATATTTTGACAAATCGCTTTCTCCTACGTGAAAATCAGGATGAAATTTTCGAATTTTACGAAGCCATGCCCTGCGAATCGCTCGCCCGCTCGAATAAACGCTAATTCCCAACAATGCATAGTAATCGACAAAGCCATCGCCTTTGTCGCGATTATGGGGCGAGGACTCTTTGGCGCTCATGAAGGGGTTATTCTGGCGGAGAGAGAGGGATTTGAACCCTCGAATCAGTTACCCGATTATCGCACTTCCAATGCGACGCATTCGACCACTCTGCCATCTCTCCATCTTTAAATACGAAGATATATTAAAACAAATCAAGCGGAAAACAGCAAGAGATTTTTCAATCAAACAATTACGGCACAAAAAAAATATCGCTTCTCTGACCGTCTCAATTTTAGGTTCAACCGTCAAAAATCAAAATTTTAGAAATATCAGCTTTTCATTCTTGACGGCTTATATTATGAAATAAAAAATCGTTCCCGCAAAACTTCACGGGAACGACTTCATTTTTCAATTGTAACGGAACTTATTGAGCCACCTTAACATTTTCCTCACTGACAATCTCAGCATCGTAATCACGATATGTCGGTCCGGAGGAAATGAAGAGTGTCGGATTCGAATAAGTCGCACCGCGTTGAACACCCTTGAAGTTGCCTTCCTCTGTTCCTCCGCCACGAGCGATCAGATTCGCCGTAACAAAGATGAGCAAGTTCTTCTTGGTGACAGACTTTCCTGTCGAACGGAAAGCAGATCCGATAAGCGGGAGATCACCCAAAATCGGCACCTTGTCATTAACCGTGCGGATTTCTTCGCGAGTCAAACCACCGATAACAATCGTTCCGCCGTCAAAGACTTCGACTGTCGTCTCGACTTCGCGCAAATTGAAGACCGGCTGGAAGAAGCCTGCAGGCGTTGTGACAACAGTTCCCGAAGCAATCGCGACTGCTGTTCCGCCGTATTCGACAAAACCTTCAAACTCCTTAATCGAAGCGTTCAAACCGGAGAAGGTGATGGAACCTTCTTCCTTATTGACGGAAGGCTGGACACGAAGTTGAATACCCACTTCCGTCGCATCTTCGTCAAACTGTGGCGTTCCGGGAGTAATACCAACAGAAGATGAGCCCGAAGAGTTGTTATTATTGTTGTTATTGTTGTAACCGTTGCTCGACGAAACCTGGATTTGCATATCGTCGTAGGACTGTGGCCAGCGCAACAATTGAACAATCTTGATGTTCGCCTCTTGCTCGGACTGGACAGTCAACGACGGAGCAGCCATGATGTCCGTACCGGACTTGGAGTCAAGAGCGTTGAGAACCATCCGGAGATCATAATCGCCGATTGTCCCAATCACACCCGAGAAGGTCGGCAACGCATCCGAACCGTAGTAAGGATTCAGCGGAGGTTGACGCGGAACTTGCGGCGGCTTTTGAGAAACGACCTTCTTCAAGCCTTCCGTTGTTGCGGTGATGTCACCATCGTCATTGGTGTAAACTTGATCAGGGCCTTCAATCGTCGTCACCGAATTTTCAGCGACAGAATAATGCGCACCGGTAATCGTGCGATTGTTGGTCGCAGAACGGACGAACATATTTTCGCCCTCTCCGCGCGTCGCCTGCCAGTTCATCACAACCTGATTGAGTGCGTCACTGTTGACCTCGATAAATTTGGCTTCGATATTGACCTGCTTTGTTTCTGCGGAGTTCAAACTCTTGAGAACATTTTTAATACGGTCCATGTTCTTGGAGTCGGTTGTAACGAGCAGCAAGTTTCCGGAAGAATCATAAACGAGGGAGCGGCCGCCTTCCCAAGAAACACCGGCGCGAGCAAGGAAGCTCTTGATTGCCGCATCTTCAGATCCGCCGGCACTCTCGTCCGAGCCGCCGCCAAAAGCGGAACCACCGTCATCGTCGCCTCCAGCCTTGCGCCCGACCATTCGAGCGACGACTTTAGGTTGGACGGTAAATTCTTCGTTTTCAAAACCTTCATTTGAAAGATTGGGTGTCACTTGGACAACGCCGTCTTTCACTTGATAAGAACATCCGATCTGACGCAAAACGAGGTCGAGCACCTTGTCGAGCGAAGTGGCGCTCATCGTAATGGAAATCGGCTCTTTCGCCTTCTTTTGCTCCGGATCAATCAAAACGATGTCAACGCCCTTTCCTACTTCATCGTAGGTTTGAGACAATTCGCTCAATGTTTCAAGCGCGCGCTGCAAAGGAGCATCCTTCAAAGATACCGGCACTTTGATGCGCTTCATGCGCGCTACGAGCGGATCTTGCTCTTCCGCCTCTTCTTTTGCTGTCGAAACGGCGGTAAAAACTTGAGCCATGCGCCATTTTTCGTCAATGTCGCCCAGCATCACTTCACGAGTCAATTCGCGGTTATAAGCGCCCGAGTTCGCCAAAATTTTACGAATTTTAATTTGCATCGCCTTCGCTTCCGCATTATCGGGCAAATAGAGCAATGCTTGCGAATAGCTGTCTAACGCACCGTGATAGTCGCCATACATATATTGGGCTTTTGCGCGATGCAACGCTTCCATACCATTTGCCTCCGCACGAATGAACGCGGGATTGATTGTCGCAGGATTTTGTGCATCCGCCGTCTGGCGCCACTCGTCATAAAAGGCTTTCAAACGAACATAAATACGATGCTTCGGTCCCAAAAGATCTTCCACGTATTTGAGATAAGTCAACGCTTCGTTTGCGGAACGATTATCCACCATCTGGAAGAAATAAGCCGTATAAACTAATGCGCGCTCCTCGTCAATTTCCTTGGAAAGCTCAGCGCATGATGTTACATTCGGCAAAATCTTTTTCGCTTCGTTGAGCGATTGGATTGCGTCCGCCAAATAACCGCCCGAACGTTCTTCACGCCCCTTTTCCAACGCACGACGAGCTTTGACAACGCCCTCTCGAATATCGCGACGGGCCTGGTCTGTCATTTCTTCCGTCGTCACGCTATGTTGTCCCGCCAAGGCGTCGTGACGAATTGCATTGATGCGGTCAAAATAAGGTGCAGACGCCGGCGTGTTCGACAAAGCCGATTCCACTTCATCCAAAAGTCGAAGCGCGCGATTGACATTGCCAAGCGCGATCAATTCTTCCGCCTCCGCCAACGCTGTTGCCGCTTCTGCATAAAGAGCCTGACGCTCGTTGACAATCTTCTCAAAATCTGTCGACGAGTCCGTCACTGTTGCAGGAGTGGACTCCGCTGTCGCAATGGCCGCCGCTCCTTTTTCCGACTCCACCAAACGGACCTTCGCTTGTTCGTTTGTAGGATCAAGTTCCAAATAGGCACGATATTTTTCAACCGCCGTCGTATAGTCTTTTTGGGAATATGCAGACTCTGCCTCAAGATAAAGTGCTGCTGCCTCATCATCGTCCGCCATCGCACCCGGGACAAGCGCAATCGCTGCAGAAGTAAGCAAAAATGAAGAAACTATTTTATTCATTCGTATCTAGAATTAGGGTTATTAAGAGGGGTAAAAATTATTTGGAAATATCAAGAATCACTACACGAGACTTCTTTGGCTTTTCACCATTTGAAGCTTTCGGTTGTGTTACTATTGTAACCTGTTCTGCCGCCGTGTCAAGCATTTTGACTTCATGACTGCCCGTTTCGGTTGAAAACTTCAACTCTTTTCCGACAAAACTCCACGAGGCGCTCGGGCTTTCACGTTCGTAAAGAGTATAATCCGGGAGCTCAGCTCCGGGAGCCTCAACAGAAACGATCTTCCACTGTTTGGGCGAATGTTCGTCTTGAAGCACCACTTCGACAATGTTGTTGCGGCGATAAAAATTTTCCACAGCCGTCAACGGAGCGCCACCCGTCGTGTCATCGAACAGCTCGACCATATAACGGGTCACAAGGGCGCCGTCGCCGGACCCGTCATCACCCTTGGCGATTTTGAGGCTTTTGAATTTTGCATTGAGCCCTGTCACGGGAACGGGATTTTTTACCGACAACGTATAAACCACACGTTTGCCGTCGCCTTCTCCAATCTCTTCCTTCTGCATCTTGACACCGGGAATTGCAACAAAATTAACCGTTCCCGTCATTCCGTCCGCATCTTGAAGTTTCAACAGGATCTCAAAAACCTTCTTCTTATCAACGATTCGCGTTTTTGGCGGGAACTCCGAGTTGCATGATTGGACTTTCACACGAGAAAGCGGGCTTTCAATCGATTTCAACTCAAGCCCCAAGATTTCCTGAACGACTTTCTTCGGCAATTCTTTTGCAATATATTGTTTTTCTCCCGTAAGCCATGTTGTTTCCGGAGATGTAAACAAATCATAATTCCATCCGGACTCCGGATCGAGTTTCGCAGGTTCCCAAAGATCGATTTGCTTGTTCGGTTTTTTAGAGTCGTCCCACACGGCAAAATCCAAACCGCGTTCCTTTTGGGCTTTAAATTTTGCTTTGGGAGCTCCGGAACTCAGGGAATACGCAACACATATCCCCAAGATCACCGCTCCTGCAAGAAAGATAATTTTATCCAAATATTTCATAACTAAAATCTCCAATTACTATTCTGCCGCACCTTCTTCTTTTTCGGCAATCTCCATCTTCGCGTTCATCTCTTCAAAAGTGAAGGCTGAAAAATATTCCATGGTAATCACAAAATCGCTCGGAGCTTCTTCAACGACAAGTTTTTTGGCAGGTGCGCGCGGTGCACTTGCACTGGGAGCAGCGGGAGCACCGCCAAAAAATCCGAAATCGAGTCCCCCGTCTGCAGGAGCCGACACATTGCGATCATCCTGTTTTTGCCTCGGGAACACATTTTCAGAAGCGGGAACGACTTTGATGTCGGCAATATAAATCGAATACTTTCTGAGTTCGTTGACCAAATCGCGAATAACACCGGTGTCGGTCGCCACTCGAAACTGGACTGCGAACGCCCAGGAATACTTATCCCGACAAAATGTGCGGATTTCGTTTGTTTTGCCCGAGCTGTCTTCAAGTTCGACAAGACCGACTTCTCCACCATTTTTTTTAACCTTGAGCGTCATTTCGTCCTTCGCCATATTGCGTTTCTGTTCGTTCGGGAATTCGCTCGCCTGACGAGTTACAGAAATAAGTTTTGTCCAAACAGCCTTGTCCGGCTCCAGGACATTGGCGGCGCGCAACATTTTTGTGCGCTCTTCCGTGCTGCGTGCTAAGATCTCCACGACTTTTGAAACAACCTCATATTGGCAACACAAAACCCCCAACTTGTCTTGCGGGGCCTTATCACCATTTTTGAGATAACGCGAAAAACCGAAAAATCTAGAATCGCCCGTCAATTGAACACCGGCCTTCTGACAACGCTCCGCCAGTCTTTGGCTCTGGTCTTGAAGCATTGAATTAAAAGCCGTCGGATCAGCCGGGCCTCCCGGCTTGCTGTCAAAACGATAGGGCGCCGTCAAAATTTTAAAACGCTCGAAAGACGCCGCGAAAGATGCCTTTTGAAGCGCCTCGCCCGCCTCGATATTTTCTTGGGAGAGCGAAAGTTCTTCGCCCTGGTTCACCAAATCTCTATATTGGCGATCCACCCGATTAAATTTCGTTTCTTTCCCGCTGATATCGCCCATTTTGAAAACGATCATCGCGATTCCTGCGAGCATGACCACCGCGCAGACCGACATCGCTGCGGCAAGCACGATCAGCAATGGTTTTTTATTTGCAGCCATAATTAAATTCCCTCCTTGTCTTTAAGACGGATTGTAAATGTTATTGTCGGAAGATTCGCAGGATTCAAATTCGCCGAATCTGAAATACCTCCCGGCTCGGCAGAATGCATATTGCGAGCCAGTACCTCCCGAAGCATTTTCAAGCGAGCATTGAAGATTTTTGCATTATGGCTCGGATTCATCCCGTCGATTTCCGGGATTAACAGCTTGAAAGTCACGATCAAGTCGCTATTGACTTTTGCGGGAACGGCTGGTTTGTCTCCGTCCGCATCCTTGGCGGGAACATAGTTCCGTTTGACCTCCATGCTCTCGATCCAAATATGCCTGTCACTCGCGGGGACAAGTTCACCGTCTGTAGTCTTCGATGCCAAAGACGCCAACTCCAATTGCGTTTTTTGCAATTCTTCAAGGACTTCGTTCCAGTTGTAGCGATTGTCTAAAATCCTATCGACCGACACCACATAATCATTACAGGCATCAATACCTTTTTGCAGATTTTGAACACGAATCTTACGCTCGTTCAAACTGTTGATCGCCTTCTGTTGCTCTTGAATATCCTTTACCATCGCAACAGCCTGTTCCTCGGCTTTCATAAAAACAAGCCATGGTGCCACAGCAATCATCATGCCGCCCAATACATACCAGGGAATTTGTTTTTTGAACGCAGCGATTTTCACCAACTCCTGCGGGAACAAATTTACAGTCGGGATTTCGGGAACGACCAAAATCGCCGCAGCGCCGATTGCCTCCTGAAGCTGTGCGCTATTCTCCTTTATTTCCCCTTCCGGAATATAGGGGGCGATTTCCACATAATCCGTAACAGAAAGGCGTTCGACCGGAACTTTTTGAAGGGTCGAAAGCGATTGGAAAAATCCGGGAGCCAAACGACCGCGCCCCGATGCGAGAATCCGCGTAGGCTTATCGCCGCGCTTGCGCAAAACGACCAATCGAAGAGTAATCTCCTTGCTCAGACGGCGCACAAACTTATCACATGCCGCCGCCACAACACCCCCGACATCCGTTGCAGGGAAGGCACCCGTTTCGTTGTAAACGGAAAAAACCTCCAATTTAAGCCGCTCCGCCTTTTCAAAATCAATACCTTGCGCCTCTGCAATCGTCTGGGTTACAAAGTTGCCGCCGACATTTATATTGTTGACGCTGTATCCTGTCGGACTGACATAAGTCAAATTGCTTGTTTTTGCTCCTACATTGAGCACCAATACCGTTTCATTGAGCGTCCCGTTCAATCTTTCCAGATAACGATACGCCTGAATATCGAGAATCGTGTTCGGCTGAATGTGTGTCGGCTTCAAACCCGCGAGGCGCGCCTGCTCGATCAAACGATTAGCTTTTTCAAGCTTCATCGCGAAGAAAATCAACTCTTCCTCGATTTCATCCCTATTGACGCTTTGCGCGTCCCAGACTAATTCGTCAAGCGGGATTAGGCGCTGGAACTGCGCTGCGGCCTCTTCCGCATAAATTTTGCGCCGGCGCGATTCATCCGTCACCGTCGCGATTCTTGCTTCCTTGGTAATCAAAAACTGACCGGGAACGACGAGCGCGACATTGCCCTCGGACTTGATCTGTTTAGCGATCACCCGCATCGCGCGAGCAATCTCCGACTCCCATGAGTTCTCATCCGAATAGTCATAAGACAGGGGCTCGGTTATAAACTGCTCAAGATACAACGCACCGTTTTTCTCGGAAAAAACCGATCCCGTCACATGCGTCGTGCCGCAATTGATAATTGTTTTCGCACTAACTTTTGCCATGGTTAAAATTATTTTTTATTTTTTTTGCCCGCTCACAGCGGGAACGCAAATCTATTGTTGCTCAATTTCCGAACGGACAACCGAAGGTGTGTTTTTCAACGGCAACGCGCCCGGCACCATATAATAAGGCAAGAGCAAGCCTCGCGTCTCCGGTGCGCCAGGATCGGCGATCTCGTCGGTAAGGATTTCAAAATCGGAAAGTTTGGAAATCTTTTTTGCCGTCGCTCCGCCGTCAAGGAAACCTTGACGAAGCTTGCCGTCCTTGTCAAACGCCCCGATCGCAAGATCGCCATAGGAGAATTCAACATAGGCAAACTCCGGTTTTGCCTGTCCCGACATATGCTCTTTATCCCGCTTCAAAATTTCACCGGGAATAAAAAATTGAATCGCATTTTTGCTTCCGGAAACCTCAACCGCGGCAAAGGTTACCGTCGCCCGATAAGTCGTGTAGTCGGCGCTTTTCACATCGCCCTGCTCCTTTTTTGCCGCGGCGACAGCCTCTTTGCCCTTGCTGCCGCGAGCCTTGGTCGCCGACATTGACGCCGCCGATTTTTTGTAAACCAATGTCAATGTGCATTTCAAATTTGTCAACCATGATCCCGCCTGAAAATCCGCATTGGGCAACGCCGCGAACTCAACCGTCGTGCAACCCCATTTATACTGGGGATTAAAACCGGTCGGCGTTCCCGTCGACCACTTCATGTTCACCTGCCCGATATTGGGGATCTTTTCTTTTCCCTCTTCTTGAGAAAAAGCGAAGGCAGTTCCCGCCAGCAAAATTGCCACGGCCGTAAGGGTGCAAATTATTTTCTTCATATTTTTAATCTGTAGGGGTTATCTCTCTTTATTACAACCTTTTCGCGTTCCCGCCGCAACAGAAAAAATACACATCTTCAAGCTCAAATCGCTCACCAAATCGTCTTCGCCCGATATGACTCGATTTCGCTTTGGATCTGATCTGAAAACTTTGCAAAAAAATCTATCCCCGTCGCCGCTTCGATTTCATCGATCGTCGCAATATACCGCGCAGGATCCTTATCGAGATTCTTACTGTTGGGAACTATAAACGAGAGTGTCCGCATCTTGTCTCCGTCAAGATCCGCCAAAATCAAAAAACACGCTTCGGGAACAGCGACACCGCTACCATTTTTAAAACGTTCGATCTTATCGCCGTAAACCGGCCCGCAAATCACATAAACCCTCCCGTAACGCCGCGTATAGCGATGCAAGACACGCTGCTCCAAATTTTTCCAAAGCCCCGCATTCATCTCGTGATATTGCGGCACGATATTGGACATCAAAAATGTAGAGAGCTGCGCCTTTTCGCCATAACACGCGCCTATAGCCTGATTGGGAGCCATATGCCCCCGATCAAAACCCGTTCCAGTATAATCGTCATGAGAAATTCGGGAACGGGTTCTTGAGTCCTCCAAAAATTTTCCGGGGCGCGCGACCGTTTCAAACTTTTCGGGATAAGTCAACGCATAGGCGCACCATGCCGGATTCTTTTTGTCCTCGTCATAAGAAATCAAATACGCGTCATTTTTTATAAAATGCGCCCGCTCAAACACCGGAACACCGCCCAAAACAAAACCTTCCTCCGAGACCTGTCCGACATCGACAGAAAGCCCATACACATAAGGGATTTTGTCCGCAACCTGGTCGAGGACAAAAACAAGTTCCGGATTGGCAAACCGGCTTTCGCGCACAAAATCAATCAGGGCAACAAGATTTTTTTCCACAAAATCCTTCGTTTCCCGATCCCCAAAAAAATGAATCGGCCAAATCATCGCCAATACAAACGCCGTTCCCGCAAAAGACCAGAACAAACGCTTGATTGAAAATTTTTTTAAATTATATTTACGACGCCTTCTTGACATTTTTTATCCTCCAAAAAAAAAAAAACAAAACCCGCGAGCGAACTCGCGGGTAAAGTGGCGGGATGGACGAGGCTCGAACTCGCGACCTCCTGCGTGACAGGCAGGCGCTCTAACCAACTGAGCTACCACCCCAAAGGGCAAACAAATTAATGTTTAAGATAATTAAACACTTTTTTTGCGACAATGTCAAGAATTTTATTGCGACAAAGCGGCGCGAATCAAAATTTCCGCCGTTGCTTCGCTTCCAGCCTTCGCCGCAGCCGCACGCACAGCCTTGTCGGCGACATTCGCCGCAAAGCCCAACGCGACCAATGCCGCGATCGCATCCGCCTGCGCAGAAGACGAAGATGACGTTTCGGGAACGCCGTTTTTACCCAAAAGTGAAACTCCGGCGCTCGCGGGAACATCCATCTTGTCTTTCAGCTCCACAATCAAGCGTTCCGCTGTCTTTTTGCCAATTCCGGGTGTTTTTGAAATCGTCGCCAAGTCGCCAACGGCAATTGCCGTCTTCAGTTGCGGCAAATCAAAGCGCGACAAAAGTTTCAATGCCGTTCCCGGACCGATTCCGCTAACTTTTTCAACAATCAGTTTAAAAAATTCCCGCGTCTCGCGATCCGCAAAACCATAAAGCGACTGGTCGTCCTCGCGAAAAATCTGACAGACGAAGAGCCGAACCTCTTCGCCAAGTTTTGGCAATTTTTCAGAGGTTGTAATAGGAATATTCACTCCGTAACCGACACCCGCGCATTCAATAACACATTGAAACAACGCCGATTCGATCAATTTGCCGCGTAAAGAAACTATCATTGCCGTTTTTTCTTACTGGTCGGGGCGAGAGGATTCGAACCTCCGACCTCTTCGTCCCGAACGAAGCGCGCTAGCCAGACTGCGCTACGCCCCGACAGTATTTTTCTATTATAAGACGTTCCCGCGAAAAAGTCGAGAAAGTTTTTTCGCGGGAACGATTTTCTTTTTTTAATCGACTTTTGTCACCAATTTTCCCTTTTTGTCGAGAGAGACCAAAACGTTGTCGCCCTCGACGATCTTGCCCTCGATAATTTTTCGCGCCAAAAGCGTTTCAAGCTCGCGTTGCAACAATCGTCGCAGCGGGCGGGCGCCATAAACGGGATCGTAACCGCGCTCGGCGATCCAGCTCTGCGCTTTTTCATCAAGCGACACCTTGATGCGACGCTCTCCCAAACGCGCATTGAGTATCTGCAAAAACAGATTGACAATCGCGGCAATCTGCTTTTCTCCCAGAGGTTTGAAAAGGACGATATCGTCAATGCGGTTTAAAAATTCCGGTCTGAAATGCTGCCGCAAGCTGTCCATCACTTTTTGTCGGGCACTATCTTCGATGACACCATCTTTTATACCGTCAATAATAAATGAAGAGCCGATATTGGACGTCATGATAAAAATCGCATTGCGACAATCGACCACGCGCCCCTGCCCGTCCGTCACCCGCCCGTCATCCAAGATCTGCAAAAGAATATTGAAGACATCCGGATGGGCTTTTTCAAGCTCGTCAAACAAAACAACCGAATACGGCTTGCGGCGCAAGGCCTCTGTCAGTTGTCCGCCTTCATCATAGCCGACATAGCCGGGCGGCGCGCCGACAAGGCGCGAGACTGCGTGTTTTTCCATATATTCCGACATATCGATGCGGATCATCGCGTCCTCCGAATCAAAGAGTTCCCGCGAAAGCTCCTTTGCCAACTCTGTCTTGCCGACACCCGTCGGACCCAAGAAGAGGAAGCTGCCGACCGGGCGGCGCATATCCTGCACACCTGCCCGGGAACGCAAAATCGCCTCCGCGACAAAATGCACCGCCTCCTCCTGTCCGACGACATGAGACGACAGTGTTTCTTCAAGCGTCAGAAGTTTTTTCTGATCGCTCGCCAACAGTTTTGTCACCGGGATATGAGTCCAACGCGAAACAATCTCCGCAATCTCATCCGGAGTAACACTGTCGCGGAAAAGCTGTGCGGCGACATTTTGTCGGGATTTCAAACTCGCTTTTTTGGCGCCGGCGATTTTTTTCTCCAGTTGAGGGATCTTGCCATAAAGCAATTCCGACGCGCTTTCCAAATCGCCCCTGCGTTGCGCCTGCTCCGCCGCGCGACGCGCTTCCTCCAGCTGATTGCGCAAATCCTGTATCGCGCTGACGCCCGCTTTTTCTTTTTCCCAACGCGAACGCAACGACGTCAGTTCCTCGCGCACCTCGCCCAACTCATGTCTCAAATCTTCCAATCGCTGTTTGGAGGCGTCGTCACTTTCTTTTTTTAATGCCGCCTCCTCGATCGCCAACTGCGTTTCCCTGCGGGAGAGTTTGTCCAACTCTTCCGGCATCGAATCCATTTCCGTCCGCACTTGGGCGCAAGCCTCATCGACGAGATCGATCGCCTTGTCCGGCAAAAAACGTCCCGTGATATAACGGTTGGAAAGTGTCGCCGCCTGCACTAACGCCGCATCTTGAATCTTGACCCCATGATGGATTTCATAGCGTTCCCGCAAGCCGCGCAAAATAGAAATCGTGTCTTCAACGCTCGGAGCTTCGACCAAAACGCTTTGAAAACGTCGCGCCAACGCCGCATCCTTTTCGAGATATTTGCGATATTCATCGAGCGTCGTCGCACCGATACAACGCAACTCTCCGCGAGCCAGCATCGGCTTGAGCATATTGCCGGCATCCATTGCCCCTTTGCCGCCGCCGGCTCCGACCAAAGTATGCAATTCGTCGATAAAGAGCAAAACGCGACCTTCCGACTTTTTAACTTCTTTGAGAACTGCTTTCAAGCGCTCTTCAAACTCGCCCTGGTATTTCGCTCCCGCAAGCAAAGCCCCGATATCGAGCGAAAAAAGTGATTTTTCCTTCAAACCGTCGGGAACGTCCCCGCGCACGATTCGTTGCGCCAAGCCCTCGACAATCGCCGTTTTCCCCACTCCGGGCTCGCCGATCAGGACAGGATTGTTTTTTGTCTTTCGCGACAAAATCTGGATCACGCGCCGAATCTCATCATCGCGTCCGATCACGGGATCAAGTTTTCCCCGGCGCGCCAACTCGACAAGATCCGTCCCGTATTTTTTCAAAGCGTCATAAGTCTCTTCCGGATTGTCCGTCGTCACGCGCTGATTGCCGCGCAATTCCTTGAGCGCCGTCTGCATTTTGGATTCATCCAAACCAAAACGCTTAAAAAGCGCGGCGACAGTTCCATTCTTGAACATCGCCAAAAAAAGATGCTCCGTGCTGACATATTCGTCTCCAAAACGTCGCGCGACCTCTTGCGCGTCGGCAATCAGTTTCCCGACAGCCGCCGAAATCGCATCGCTCTCCCGGATCGTCCCGTTGCTCGAAACTCGCGGCAGGCGATTCACCTCCTGTTCAACCTGGGCGACAAAAGCCGCCACATCGATCCCGCCACGTTCCAGCAAATTCGGGACAACACCGTCGCTTTGTTCCGCCAAAGCCTTCAAAATATGAACGACTTCAAGCTGGGGATTGCCGTTCCCGCGGGCTTGTCGCTGCGCCGACTCGATCGCCGCGATTGATTTTTTTGTAAATTTATTTTCCATAGTTTTTCCTCCTACAAACCAAATAGCAATAAGCATGCCAAAAACTGCAAAAGCCCGTTCCCGCTTTTGAATGGCGGTGAAAGGACGAGCGTCATATAATCAATTTTAAAGATTTGGCGCCTTATGAAAATCCTCTGTCTCGACATCGGCAACACGCATACGCACTATGCCGTCATGGAAAATCGCCGCGGGCTGATTAGCGGCGCGATCGAAACGCAACGGATTTCCAGCGCCGCCGACGGCGTTCCCGCGCTTATGTTGCGCAAGGACGTCAAAACTCTCGATCTCGCCGGAATCGCCTTTTGCTCTGTCGTCCCGCTCGCGACCGAACGTTTGGAACAGAGCCTCAAACTGATGACGGAACTTCCCGTCTGCCGTCTCTGGCACAAAAACTGCCCCGGGCTCGGCATTCACTATCCCCAGCCGGCGGAAATCGGTCCCGACCGTTTGGCGAACTGCATCGGCGCCCAGGCGAGATTTGGCGCTCCCGCCGTCATCATCGACATGGGAACCGCCGTCACGTTTGACATCCTCACCCAAAACGGCTACGAAGGCGGCATCATCGCTCCCGGCATCGGGGTCATGACCAAATATCTCCACGAACAGACAGCTCTTTTGCCGGAACTGAAACCGCGGGAACTCCTTCTCGCCGAAGACGATTCCGCCATCGGCAAATCAACATTGGCGGCAATGAAATTCGGATGCGCCGTCGGTTTTGCGGGAATGATCGATGCCCTTTTGCAAACCGTCTTGGCACAACTGAAAAAAGAGAATGTCCCAGAGCCTAAAATACTCGCGACAGGCGGTTGCGCAGGCATCTTGCCGCGATCATGGAAGGACCGCATCCATTGGACACCCTTCCTGACGCTCCAAGGGCTCGAAGAAACTTTTTTGCGTTCCCGAAACTCTTAAAAAAACGTTCCCGCGAAAAAAATCCGCGGGAACGACTTTTTTGAACGGGAACGCCGACTATTCCGACACCGCCGCCTTCAAAGCTTCAACGCGATTTAGCTGCTCCCACGGCAAATCCGGCTTTGTAAAATGCCCGTAATTTGTCGTATGTGCATAAATCGGCCGCAAAAGATCCAACTGGCTGACAATGTCCGCCGGCTTGAAACTGAACACTTTTTTGATCGCCGCCTCGATTGCCTCGTCCGCGATTTTTCCAGTGCCCTTTGTATTGACAAGCACAGAAGTCGGTTCAGGCTCGCCTATCGCATAGGCGACTTGCAATTCAACCCGGTCCGCCAAACCCGCCGCCACGATGTTTTTGGCGACCCAACGGCACATATAAGCGGCCGAGCGGTCCACTTTTGACGGATCCTTGCCCGAAAAAGCCCCGCCGCCATGACAACCGGCACCGCCATACGAATCGACGATAATCTTGCGTCCCGTCAGCCCGCAGTCCCCGTGAGGGCCCCCGATGACAAATTTCCCCGTCGGATTGATAAAATATCGCGTTCCCGCCGTAAAAAGTTCCGACGGCAAAACCGACTGGATCAATTTTTTGCCAAACGCGAATATCTCCTCATGCGAAACGGACTCCGTGTGTTGTGTCGAGAGCACGACATTGACAATCTCCGCCGGTTTCCCGTTGCGATAACGCAGCGCCACCTGGCTCTTGCAGTCCGGGCGCAACCACCGGCTCGCGGGATTTTCCGGATCCTTGCGCACAGCCTCAAGCGCCTGGAGGATTTTATGGGCGAACATAATCGGAGCCGGCATCAATTCCGGCGTTTCATTGTTGGCATAACCGAACATGATGCCCTGATCGCCCGCTCCCTGTTCCGCCGTAGATTTTCCCTCCGCCGCAGTAGCGCTCACGCCCTGGCTGATGTCCGGAGACTGTTGGCCGATCAGATTGACAATCTTCACTTTGTCCGCAATAAAAACATCATCGTCCCGCTCCGAAACATAGCCAATCTGACGAATCGCGGCACGAACAATCGCCTCATAGTCAAGTTTCGCCGTTGTCGTGATCTCGCCGGCGAGCACCACATGATTATCCTTTACCAAAGTCTCACAGGCGACGCGAGACTTGGGGTCGAGCGCCAGACACGCGTCCAAAATCGAATCCGAAATAAAATCCGCAACCTTGTCGGGATGTCCCGAACCGACAGATTCTGAAGAAAAAATGTATTCTCGACTATTCATAAAAGACTATTCTAACAAAACTTCAAATGCCTGACAACGCGGCGCGGGAACGCCCGACGTCCCCGTTCCCGTCAAATCAAACAGCGGGCGTTCGCAATCGAAATGCCCGACAACAACGCTCCCGTAATCCCGAGAAAACCCTGGTCGGTCCCGCAGATAAAAAGATTCTCAAAACGCGTCGTTCCCGCGCGATTTTTACGGGTGGCGCCATAAGTCGCCCCGCCGAGTTTCCCCGCAAAACGCGTCAATGTCAACGGCGTGAACATGTCCGTATCGACAAGCGATGCGGCAAAACGCTCATGGCTGAACGGCGCCAAATGCATCAATGCGGTTTCCTGCAAACGCTGGAAAGCCTGCGCCTTGGCGTCAAGATACGCCGGCGTCGCATGCCCGAGCGCCGCCCAGGCATCATTGTTCGCCAAACACGAAACGCGAAGACAGCCTTCCTGCGGCGCGAGACTTTCATCGCGCCAACGATAATTGTTGGGAATACAAATAACGCCTGAGCGCGGATCGATCAAACCCGCCGGAGTCCGATAATGGAAACGCTCGGCATCGTTGAAGAAAATAATCGTCTGTGTCCACGACATATCTTTCGCGGGAACGAGCCGTGACTGCGCAATTGTCTCACAAAATGCCAACTTGCCGATATTGTCAGCGCCGGCATCCGCGGGAACGCCGTCAATCAGCCGTTCCGTCTCCACCGCTCCCGCCGAAGACAAAATCCTGTCCGCCTCGATGATCTCACCATTGTCGAGCTCCACGCCGCAAACACGCGTTCCCGTTGTCAAAATCCGCTTGACGCCGCATTTCATCCGAATCGTCGCGCCCGCCTCTCTGAGTTTTTCCCGCAAAATACTGATGATCTGACGAACACCGATATGCGGACGCGCAAAACCCTCCTTGAAAATGCTGCGATACATAATCGCAAACTGCGGGAACGACATGTCGTCCTCCGTCGAAGAACCGTAATACGACAAGGGCAAAAAAAGCGTATCCAACAACAACGGATCCGTTATATAAGAGCCGACAACCGCCCGCGCCGAACTCTCATCCGCCTCAAGCGACGCCTCGTCAAAACTATCCAAAAACGCGTTCAAGCGCCTGAAACCGTCCATTTGGGACGGAAAACAACGCGCGATCTCGGATTCAAAAAGCGAAAAATCGTTCGTAAAACAAATCTTGTTCCCGAAACAATGGATTTCCGAACCGTTTTGCTCACACAAATCCAGTTCCTCATAACGAATGCGCAACTGCCGCAGCAGCCGGGTCAACGGAGCGTTTTTCGTTCCCGCGGGAACAAAATTTGTCATCGCGTGCAGCCCGACATCATATTTGCGCCCGTTACGAAAATAAAAACTGTTCAGCCCGCCGACGACATAATGGCGTTCGAGCAACAGGACACTTTCCCCGAAACGCGCCAGCCGGATCGCCGCCGCCATCCCGCTCATCCCCGCACCGATAATGATCGTCCCGTAACGCATTACGCTATAAAGTTGACATAAATTATCGTCGCCCAAATGACAAAGGAAATAAGCATCGCGCAAAAAACTATCGCAGAACCGATATCTTTGGCGCGTTTTGCCAAGGGGCGGCATTCCAGGGAAATATCATCGACGCAGGTTTCTATGGCGGAATTGACCATTTCCATCGTAAAAATAAAAAACAACGACAGAATCATCGCGACTTTTTCATAAATCCCGAGCGGCAGAAAAACCACAAGAATCGTCAGCGGGACAAAGGCAATCAGTTCCTGCCGCACCGCATGTTCATATTTGACCGCGGCGCGAAGTCCCGACATGGAGTAGGTAAACGCGTTCCAAAGCCGGACCAAGCCGCCTTTCGACTTTTTTTGTCCGGCAAAATTTTTATTTTCTGTTTCCTCGTTCATTCCAAATTACGATTCGATTGAGTGCAAAAAGAGTCCCGAACGCAATTTCGGTTCAAACCAAGTTGATTTTGGAGGCATAATCTCGCCTGCGTCCGCCACTTTGAAAAGATCCGCCATCGTTACCGGATAAAGTGAAAACGCCACCGCGTTCCCGCCATCCGTGCAACGTTTTTCAAGTTCCCCCAAACCGCGAATCCCGCCGACAAAATCGATACGCTCATCCGTCCTCGGATCCGCAATCCCCAAAACAGGCGCAAGAAGATTCGTCTGTAAAATCGAACAGTCAAGCGATGCGATCGGATCTTCGCTGTCAAACGTTCCCGCCCGCGCCGTCAACAAATACCAGCGAGCGCCGAGGAACATTCCGAATTCGTGCTTTTGTCGCGGCGCATAAGGCGCCGTCGGCGCGGGAACGATTTCAAAACTTTTAGCGACCGCCGACAAAAACGCCGCTTCATCCAAACCGTTGAGATCCCGAACGACGCGATTATAGTCCATAATGAACAAATCTTCGTCGCAAAAAATGACCGCCATCAAATAGTTGAACTCCTCATTCCCACTGTAATCGGGATGAGCCTGACGACGTTTGGCGGAAACCGCCACAGATGACGCAGTGCGGTGATGCCCGTCGGCGATATACATCGCGGGAACAGCCTTAAAACCTTCACGAATCGCGTCAATCGCTTTATCATCGTCAACAACCCACAAAAAATGCAAAACGCCGTCGTCGGAACGGAAATCATAAACGGGCTTATGAAATTTGATCCATTCGCGCACCGTAGTCGAAATCCCCTCCTGTTTGCGATACGCCAAAAAAACCGGCTCCGTTTGGCAGGAACATTCGTCAAAATGCCGAATCCGGTCGAGTTCCTTCTCCTTGCGCGTCAACTCGTGTTTTTTTATCGTGTTGTTCAAATATTCGTCCACGCTTGCACAAGCGACGATGCCGGTCTGCACGCGACCGTCCATTACCTGGCGGTAAATATAATAGCAAGGCTTGGGATCGCGAAGCAAATAGCCTTTTTCCAAAAAACTTTTAAGATTCTCGCGGGAACGCTCATACGTGACCGCATCATGAATCTCCGCCTCGCCCGTATCAATGTCCGCGCGACAAATATGCAAGAACGAACGCTCGTTCCCGCGAGCCATCGCGACCGCCTCCGCATGACTCATCACATCATAGGGCAAAGAGGAAACTTGCGCGGCAAAAACCGACGGCGGACGCAAAGCCGCAAAAGGACGAACATCTGACATAAATTTATTATAAACAAATTTTTATAAATCGACAATTTGATCGGGGACGATTTGAGAGCGAAACCATTTGCGCTGTTTCGCCGCCAACTGACGCGTCGCCAACACAATCGCATCCCGCAACGCCACCAAACCGCCAGGCTCGCCCGCAGACAACCAGTCGAGCGTTTCCCGATAGCCGATGGCCATAGCCGCGGGAACGCCCGAATGCAAGCCGCAGGAACACAATTTCTTAACTTCTTCCACCAAACCTTCCGCCAACATCCGCTCCACACGAATTTCAATCCGCCGCGACAAATCTTCGCGTTCCCGCGACAACAAAACACAATAGCGGCGATAAGCCACAAACTCGCTTTGTCGCGCCGCCATATCCGCACGCAGTTCGTCAATCGTTTTGCCCGTCGCCAGACAACGCTCCAACGCCCGCGAAACACGACGGGGATTTTGCCAATCAAAATTTTCCGCACCGCCCGGATTCAGGCGCTTCAAAAAATCCAGCGCCTCACCGCTTTGCTCCAACGCACGAACACGTTCCCGCAAAACCGCATCCACGGCAACGCCGTCCGTCACCGGCGCAAAAAACGCCTTCAAATAAAATCCGCTACCGCCGCTCACCAAAACACGCTTGCCGCGGGAACGCAAATCCGCCACGCATTTTTTGGCATATTCGACATAATCGCCCACTGAAAAAGTTTCTGCCGGCTCCACAAGATCCAAACCCCAATGCGGCACTCGCGCCCGCTCCTCCGCCGTCGGCTTCGCGGTTCCGATATCCATACCGCGATAGACCGTTGTCGAGTCACAAGACAAAATTTCCGCATTGTTGGCAGCCGCCCACTCAAGCGACAATTCCGTCTTCCCGACAGCAGTCGTTCCTGTAAGGATCAAAATCTCAGCCGTCTCAGGAACATTTATCATTTTTCTTCAGCGTCATTTTGCTCGGCATGACGCAAATAAATCCCCCGGAGAATAATATAAAATCCCAAGAAGCAAATCAGCGTTCCCGCAATAGCGCAGGCAACATTTAACTGCCCTTCGCAAAAACCCGCCAAACCGCGTTTGATGCCGATCCCGAGCGCCACAATAAAAATGCCCAGCAACCAGTGACTTTGCCGGGCAATTTTTTGTTTCAATGAATCTTCGTCCGCCATTATTGCGCTGCCGCTTGAACCAATTCCCAAAGTCTTTGAAGTTGGGGAACCAGGGCGATATAGACACCTGTGAAAATCGCAGATGTGATCACTCCGGAAATATTGATACCGAGCGCGTCGGGCAAAACAATCACGTCCGGAGCCACGCGCGAAACCTCTTTTTGGGCGATCTTGGCACAAGTCGGCACACAAGAAATGCCCGCGATTCCGCAAACAGGATTAAAACGTCTTCCGCTAAAGAGATACATGATGTAGCCGCCCAAAATGCCGCCGACAGCCGAAATCGTCAGCGCGAAAATGCCGAGCACCAGCAAGATGAGCACTTTTTCGCTCAACAAGGTCGAAGCCGAGCACAAGAGGCCGAGAATGAGTCCCAAAAAGAATGTCGCACCATAGAGGAAAACCTGATCGATCAGGCGGACAAAGGATTGAATACCGGCTTCGCGCACCGCAATACCCACAAAGAGCGAGCAGAACAACGGCGATCCGACCGGGAACAAAAGACAGAGCGCACCGCAAGTCGTCACCGCAAACGCGATTTTTTCCGATGCCGTGACCTTGATCACTTTTTTAGGCGGAGCATTGCGCACACGGCGCAAGGTCTCGGGAACGAGGAAACGCACCAGGAACGGATACGCGCCGTAAGTGATGCCCAAATAAAGATAGGCGACAACGGTAATCGGCACAAAGAGATGTTTCGCCATCTGCAAGGAGCCGAAAAGCACCATCGGACCGTCCGCTCCGCCGATCAAAGCCACCGAAGCGGCTTCTCCAAGCCCCAAACCGCACGCGATCGCCACAGGGAAAGTGACCATCGTGCCCAGTTCCGCACAAAATGCGACAAAGACACTTTGGAACGGTCTCGCCATCAAAAATCCGACATCGAGCAAAACTCCGATGCCCATAAAAATCAAACAGGCGATCAGATTGTTTGAAAATGCATAGTTGTAAATCGGCTGAATCCAATCCACCTGCATCAAATTCACAACATTGTCCGGCTGCTCCACCAACGGCTCAATATTCAGATCGCCGGGAACGACAACCTTGCCGGAAAGCTCCTGACCGTCACTGTTGCGAATCTTTAACGATCCCGCACCGACGTAGTTTTCCAACTCCGCCTTCGTGTTGAGCGTGATATACTCGGGCAATACTGTCCGTTCCGAAAAATCGGCGTCATCGCGAAGGGTGAAAAATCTTACATCAGACTTGTCATTGTCGTTGACCCAACGTGCGTCCGTGATGCGTTCCGACCGGACGGCATTGGCGCTGTCAATATAAAGCACGCCCGTATTGGCGACAACCATGCCGAGTCCCATCGGGATCATCAGCAACGGCTCCAAGACGCCCTTCTTACCCAAAAACGCCAGAAGCGCACCCAAGAAAATCAAACAGATCCGACCCCAAAAAATCGTCGGATCGGAATCAACAAGTGTCGTGATTCCTTGAAAAAGTTGACGGACAATATCGACAAAATCAATTTCCATAAAAAGGAAAAATTCTTAGTGTTTAGCGGTTTTGCTTTCCGGCTTCTTGGGGAACAGGCTCAAAACGGCATAGAGCAGCTTGATCATAATGGCGATCAAACAGGCTACAAAACCCGCAATCAAAATGATCCAGGAAAGCCACTCGAGAGCAAACGTCACCGAGACCTCGAGAGTCCCCGATCCGGCTGCCGATGCCAAAAATAAGCTTGTCATGGCACCCCGAATCTTAGGCGATCGTCACGAGAGGCTGCCCCTCTTCAATCGCGTCTCCCGGATTGACGAGGATGGCCGTTACTTTGCCGGCGACCGTCGAATAGACGTTCTGCTTCATCTTCATCGCCTCAAAAGTGACAACCTGGTCATCGACGGCTACGGTCTGCCCGACGGTCACATCCACCGAAACAACCTTGCCCGCCATTGACGCGACAATGGGAGTGCCGTTGCCAGCGGGAGCGGCAGGAGCCGGTGCCGGTGCGGGAGCCGGAGCCGCTACAGGGGCGGGAGTCGGAGCGGGAGCGACGGGAGCGGGAGCCGCATGAGCCGCGGGAGCGGTTTCGCCCGCCATCTCAACGACGACCTCATAAGTTTTACCATCAACGGTTACTTTTAATTTCTTCATAAAATAAACTTTCGATATAACGGTTAAATTTTTAGCGGATATTGTGCGACATCTGGGAACGGACGCCGTCCATAGCCCAGGCAGAAACGACAACTCCCCGTTCGGGCGCGATTTGCTGCACCGTCTTGATTGTATGTTTTTCCCCGTTGAGCGCCATCGCCACCGCGGCGGCGATAATCGCCATCGTTTCCTCCGAAATCACATTGGCGACCTCTTTCGGCGACAACGAACGCGACGCCACCGCAGCTGCCACCACGTTCGCGCGAGTCGAGCCGGGACGTTTGAAATTGGACATATGCTCCGGCGAAGGCGGGAACGCCGCCGCAATCGCACGACCGAACGCCGCCACCAAAATGACGAAAACAATGGTGCCGAGCGTCACCCAGCCGATCACACCCCACTGAATTGCTGCAAAAATAATCGAAGTAGTCATAAAAAAATAGGATATTACCTGTTATCGCTCAATTGTAATATTCCCGCAAAATCATAGCAATAAAATTTTAACGCGAAAATACGGGGCGAATTGCCCCCTCATTCTTGCGGGAACGCCGATTTTTTTAAACGCGGGAACACCAATTTTTTTTTAACGCGGGAATGGCTTATTCTTCGATTGAAAACAGCAAAAGTCCACGATGACGCGACGGCACGGGAACGAGTTTTCTGCCGTCCGCGGCCTCGACGCGGATTTTTGCCGTCGCGGGAACGCCCTCGATCTTAAGATGGTCGTTCAAGTCGTGCCGGTCGTCAAAAGTCGTCAACGTTCCCGCCAACGGCGTTCCCGCGGCGTCATAAACGCGAATCTCCGTCGCCACCCGCCGACCGGAACGATCGATTACCGAAACGCAGAGCGGCAGCTTGCTTTTGTTGAGAGTCAAATAGCGCGCCGTCACATCGTCGGCGGGAACGCAATAGTTTTCACGCCAATAAAGCGGAATTTTCAACGAACGCTCTCCCCAAGTCAACGCGTAAATATGATGTGCCGGCGGAACATTTTCGCACATTGCCGTGTCCGCATTAAACCAGGCGTCGTTGACTTTTCCCCCGTCGCCGGCACCCAAATAGAGCCAGTTCCCGCCGTCATAAATTTCCACCCACGAATGATTGCCGGGTTTGTGCGGCCAGACGCAGGAAACCAGTCTCGCGGGGACGCCGACGGCGCGGCAGGCATCGATCAGCAAAATCGAAAGCCCCGTGCAACTCGCCTTGCGGATGCGCATCGAGTGAAACGGGCTTTGGTCCGGCTTGTCGCGCAACGGCGAATAATGGACATCGACCAAATCCCAAAGCTCATTGTTGAGACGCTCCGCCACCTGTGTCGCCGTCTCGCAATCCGCCACGCGCGGCAAAAGCATTTTGACAAATCCTTCCCGCCAAGGATCCGCCGTCTCTCCAACCGAGATATACGGCAAGACATATTCCAAAAAAATCGCGTCCGGCAAATCCCGCGCCCACGCCCGATCCCGCGTTCCCGCAAGCGCCCAGCGGACATTTTCTTCCAAATATTCTTTCGAAACCTTCGCGGGAACGTGCTTTTCGAGCCATTCCAAACATTTTTCCTCCGTCGGCAACGCCCACAACGCCGTTCCCGCAAAAAACAAAAATACAATTGTCTGCCAAATTTTTTTCATCACATTGATTCTACGGCATCCACATCGATGATTTCAATCACGCCCTTGGGCCAGGGAAAACGGGAACGCAATTCGCTGACCGTCGCCACCACCGGCGTTACGCGATCGCAGACATAAAACAGGTGCCAGCGATAAAAATCCTGCAATTTTTCAATCGTGCACGGACAAGGTCCCTTAAAAGCGCAAAGCCCCGGAGCGTTTTTGTCCACAAAATCCTTCCAGGCCTCCACCGTCCGTTCCAAAAGCGCCTCATCCTCACTGCGGAAAAGATGCCGGATCAAATGCGAAGAAGGCGGATAGTTGAACTCGCGACGTTTTTGAAGCTCCTCTTCGACAAAACCCTCGTAATCGCCTTCCTTCGCATATTGGATCGGAGCCGCGAACGGCGTGAACGTCTGCACGATGACCTCCCCGTCCAAATCGCCGCGCCCCGCCCGTCCCGAGACTTGAACCAAAAGCTGGAATGTCCGTTCCGCCGCCCTGAAATCGGGAATGTGCAAGGACAGATCCGCATCGATAATGCCCGCCAACGTCACCCGGGGGAAATCCAATCCCTTCGCGATCATCTGCGTCCCCAGCAAAATGTCAATGTCTCCGTTGCGAAACTGGGCGAGGATTTCCCTAAACTCATTTTTTTTGCTCATCGTGTCCCCGTCCAAACGCCGGATCCGCGCCTGCGGGAACGCGTCTCTTAAAATCTCCTCCGCCCTCTGCGTGCCGTAACCGCGTTTTTTGATCGACTCGCTCTTGCACTGCGGGCACTGCGAGATCGCCGCCTGAATATAGCCGCAGAGATGGCAGCGCAAAGTCCGGTCATGACGATGGAAGGTCAGCGGCGCCGAACAATGCGGGCAAGTCGCCACATAACCGCAATCCGGACAAATCAGCGCGCGGGAATAGCCGCGCCGGTTGAGAAAAAGAATACATTGCTCATGCCCGTCCAGCCGTTCCCGTATCGCCTTGAGCATCGTCCGCGAAAATGTCGTCTGCCCTCGCATGTTCAAGATTTCGCGGCGCATATCCACAATCGACACCTGCGGCAAAGGATGCGCGTCCACACGATTTGCAATGCGGTTCAAGACATATTTGCCGTTCAACGCGTTCGAAAAACTCTCAATCGACGGTGTCGCCGAGCCCAAAACACAAACGGCGCCACATTTGGAAGCCCGATAAACCGCAAGATCGCGACCGTGATAAAAAGGCGTTTCGCCCTGCTTGAACGACGGCTCGTGCTCCTCGTCCACAATAATCAGCCGCAAATTTTTCATCGGTGCAAAAATCGCCGAACGCGCACCGACCAAGACGCGGGCGTTCCCGCGAGCCATATCCATCCACGCGTCAAAACGCTCACCCGACGACAAATGACTGTGCCAGACAACCGTCTGCGTGCCGCAATCGTCCAAACGGGAACGCAAGCGCTCGACCGTCTGCGGCGTCAGGGCGACTTCGGGAACCAAAAAAATCGCCGAACCGCCCTCCGCCAAAACCTTGCGGATCGCCTCAATATAAACCTCCGTCTTACCGCTCCCCGTCACGCCAAAAAGCAAATGCGTCCGATAAACGCGCTCGTCCAACGATGTCGCAATCGCCGCCAACGCCGAACGCTGCTCCTCATTCAAATCAAACGCCGCCTTCCCGCGTTCCCGCGTTCCCGCAAGCGAATCCGCATAGGCGACACGCGACACCGGGGCCGTCTCCTGGCGCACCAGACCGCTTTTGACCAGGGCGTTGACGACAACGGCGGAATACGGCAGCGTGTTGCGCAAAACAGCCTCGGGACTCTGCGCCAGACGCCGATAAAGCTCCGCCTGCTTTTTGGCGCGCCGCGAAAGTTTTTCGAACACCTCCGTCTCAAACGGCGCCACCAACGACAAACGATGCTCCAACAGCGGGCGGACACCTTCGCGCACCACCAGCGGGATCACCGTATTGATCACCGAGTTTAGCGAACAGGCATAATACGCCGAAAGCCAGCGGCAAAGGTCGATCTCATCCGCCGCCAAAACGGGAAAGGGATACAAAAACTCCAAAATCGCCTTGGCGCGCGCCGCAATCGCCTCCTCGCAAGCCGCCGGAAAATCCCAGACGATCCCCAAAACCTTTCGCCTGCCCAACGGCACGCGCACCAGCATTCCCGCCGACAAAGACACCGCCATCGCTTCGGGAACGCGATAAGTATAGGCGTTCCCGCCGCCGTCAAAGGGCAAAACCGACGCAAAAAGCGTTCCCGCGGGAACGGGAATCTCCGGGAAAAGTTCCGCCTGCCGATTGTCCGCCATCAAAAAAAAAAACACCCGTTATTTTTCGCAACGGGAACGCGCAAAACTTTCCGCAAAATATGTCAAAATCAAATCGGCTCCCGCCCGGCGGATCGCCAGCAAGGATTCGTCACGGCAAGCTTCCAGGTCGAGCCAGCCCGCCTGTGCCGCCGCCACCAGTTGGGAATATTCGCCGGAAACCTGATAGGCGACCACGGGAACGAGCGTGTTCTCGCGCACATCGCGGATAATGTCGAGATAAATGCCCGCAGGCTTCACCATTACCATGTCGGCGTTTTCCGCCTCGTCAAAAAGCGCCTCGCGAATCGCTTCGCGGCGATTGGCGGGATTTGCCTGGTAGGATTTTTTGCTCAAGCCGGAAATCTTGTTTTTAGCCTCCGTCTTGCTGCCGACGGCATCGCGAAACGGTCCGTAATACGCCGAGGCGAATTTTGCCGAATAGGCGCAAATGCCCGTTCCCGTCAGCCCTTCGGCATCGAGAGCCGCGCGAATTGCCGCGATTCTGCCGTCCATCATGTCCGACGGCGCGACAAAATCCGCTCCCGCCCGCGCATTTTCAACTGCCATTTTGCAAAGGATCTCCACCGACGGGTCGTTGTCCACGTCTCCGCCGTCCGCCGTCAAGACGCCGTCGTGGCCGTGCGTCGTGTAAGGGTCGAGCGCGATATCCGCAAAAATGACCATTTCGGGAACGGCGGCCTTGACAGCCCGGATCGCCCGGCAAATCAGGTTTTCCGGATTGTAGGATTCCGCCCCGTCGGGACTTTTTTTATCGTCCGGAGTCTTCGGGAACGGTGCGATCCCGTAAACGCCCAATGATGCCAAAATCTTGCATTTTTCGACTAACGCCGGGATTGTCAGCCGCTCGATACCGGGCATTGACTCGATCGGCTCCGGAACGGGACCGTCCGTCAAAAAAACCGGCTGGACCAGCTGTGCGGGAACGAGCGACGTTTCGTCGAACATCGCCCGGACAGACGCATTTTTGCGCAAGCGCCGCAAGCGCACGGGGATATCAAACTGTTTCATACGCCCATTATAAGGCACGCCGGCGCGTTCCCGCAAAACTTTATCGGGCTTTTAAAAATGCGCAGAGTTTTTGGAACGCGTTCCCGCGATGCGACAATTTGTCTTTAACCGTTCCCGCCAGCTGCGCAAAAGTTTTGTCATAGCCGTCGGGCACAAAAATCGGATCATAACCGAAGCCGAAACCGCCGTCGGACTCCGCCATCGCGATTGTTCCCGCGCTCTTGGCGTCAAAGACAAATTCGTTCCCGTTCCCGTCGATCAAAAGCAGACAGCAATAAAAATAGGCACCGCGCCTTGTCGCGGGAACGCCTTCGAGCGCCGCGAGCAGTTTGGCGCGATTTTGGGCGGCTGTCGCCTCGGGTCCGGCATAATAGGCTGTATCGACGCCGGGATTGCCGCCGAGCGCATCGACGCAGAGTCCGCTGTCGTCCGCCATCACCGGCGTTCCCGCCGGCAAAAGCGCCTGCAAAGCCCGCGCCTTCAAACGCGCGTTCCCGACAAATGTCCCCGAATCCTCGCACACCGCCGGCATCCCCTGTTCCCGCGCCTCCTTGGCGGAGACAAAACGGACATTGTCCAGGCGCGATTCCGCCGCCAAGCGGTTAAACTCTTCCACCTTGTGGGCGTTGCCCGTTGCGATTACGATCGTCGTCATTTGCGGGAACGGATTATTTTTCGAGCGAGCCGACCCAATCGGCGGCGATACGGGCGGCTTCGCGGAGCACAATGTCAAAATCCGGCAAATCGTCCTCGTTGTCGAGCAGAGCGTTGTCCTCCTTGTCCGCGGTCTTGGGATTGACGCCCGGGATCGTCAGCGCGATATTTATGCGGTCCGCGGACGACTTTTTCTTGGCTTTTTTCGTTCCCGCGGCGGATTCGGACTCCGTCTTTTCTTTCGCGAGGGCGGATTCGAGTTTGATTTCCTTGCACGGGAACGCGTCTTTCGCCTCATAGGCGGCGAGCGTTTCCTTTATGTGCGCATAAAGTTCCATATCGGCTTCGCGTGTCTCGAGGCGTTTGTCGATATTGAGACAGACCGACTTGTCATCCTGACGGTCCTTAAACCAAGCGAGCGAATGCGTCAGCGTTTGGAATTCCGGCAACTCCGCCTGACGGCGTTTGCTGGACTCCGCAAGCCGGTCAATCAGCTCCTGCGAAATCGGCGCTTTGAGCCAGGCGTATTTTTGCGGATTTTTGGGAAGAGCGCTTTCGACGGAATCCCACGGGAGCGGATTTTCGAGATCGCTTTCGGCGACCGGCAAAACGCTGTAGGTCGAAGGGATCGCAATGTCCGCGGGAACGCCGTTAAGCTGGATCGAGTTTCCCGACGGCGCATACCATTTGCTGCGCGTGACCTTGATGGACGCGTTGTAGTCCTTGCCGATCAGGGAATACGGTTTGACTTCCTGCACCGAGCCCTTGCCGTGCGTTTGCGGATCGCCGACGATGAGGGCGCGACCATTGTCGCTGAGCGCACCCGCAACAATCTCAGAGGCGCTGGCAGAAGCCTTGGACGTCAAAATAATCATCGGACCGTCCCACGACGCCGGCGTCTGAATGAGCAAATTGCCCGCCGCCGAGAGCAAAGAGCTCTGCCCCGTCTTGTAAGTCACCACCGTTCCCGCCGCATCCTTGATCCGCACGACCGGCTGGTTGGCGCCGACAAAAAGTTCCGTAAGATTGATAGCCTCGTTCAAATAGCCGCCACCGTTTTGACGCAAATCGAGAATAATCGCGCGCGCGCCGAGTTTCTTCAGTTTTTCAAGCAGTTCCCGCACATCGTCCGTCGTCGAAAACGCCAATGCGTCATCGCTGTCCCGGCCATAAAATCCCGGAAGATTGATGACGCCCACGGGAACGCTTTTTTCGCCCGCGGGAACGCTGATCAGTTTCGCCGAAGCCAACTGCTCCGCGATTTTGATTTCGTCACGCTCCAAAACAATGACGCGGCGACGGCTGTGGTCGGAACCCGACTCCACATAAAGCCGGACTTTTTCGCCCTTTTTGCCGCGCAACATATGGACAATGCGATTGAGGCGCATCCCGATCACATCGACCATCTCGTCGCTGCCCTGCTTGGTCCCGACAGCAATCAGACGGTCGCCGACCTCAAACTGCCCCGAACGCTCGACTGGACCGCCGGGCATGATCTCCCGAATCGTGCAATAACCGTCGTCATCATAAAGCACCGCGCCGATCCCGCAAAGCGCATTGCGCATCGCAATCTGGAAATCCGCCATCGACTGCGCCGTAAAAAATGTCGTGTGAGGATCAAACTCCGATGTCAGGGCATTCAAAAAAATCTCCTCGACCTCCCAAGGCTCCAAAACAATGTTTTTGGCGATTTTTTCATAACGGGAAGCAACCCGCTCCGCCGCAGCCGCCACCGCCGCATCGTCAAGCGTCTCCTTGCCCGAAAGCAGCTCGTTGATCAGATCATTGCAAAGCCGTTCCCGCCAAAGACGGTCCGCAGCCGCGGCATCCTTCGGCCACGGAAGTTTCTTGCGGTCGAGTGTGAACGTCCCGCCCTGACGCAGATCAAATTTCGCCGTCGTCAACTCGTTCCGGATCCAAGCCACACGAGCCGCATATTTTTCCAAAAAAACCTTATAAATCTCAAACGCCGGATAAATGTTGCCGTTTTTGAAATTGTTGTCGAGCATCGACGCAAAACGCTCCTGGAACAGCCTGACATCCTCTTCCAAAAAAATCATCCGCGAACCGTCAAGCGTCCCGACATAACGCTCCAAAAACTCGCGCTTGTCCACATCCTCTATTTTCTTGTGGGTGATATGGAGACGCTCCAAATAAAGCGACGTGATAATCGTGTCGTTTTTCATCTCGCGCGTCGTCGTGTAGAGCGGAATCTCCCGCGACGGCGAAACCACATTGACAGACTCCGACTCCTGCGCCGACAACAGCGTTCCCGCAAAACCGGCAAACGCCAAGACCTTAAACAAATTCAAATTCATGAAAACCATTATAAATCGCGTTCCCGACGGCCGCGATAAAATTTCCCCGTTCCCGCGGGAACGCGATCCCGGAACAAATTCGCGGGAACGGGATTTTTTAAGAAAAAACTTGCTTTTTTTTTTGCCCTATTAGAATTGAAGTTAGGAGAGCGCAAAATTTATGAAATCCCCAAAACGAACACAAGAAGACGACAAAGACGGCGGGGAACAAATTTTGGGCAAACCGTTTTTAAAATGGGTCGGCGGGAAAAGCCAACTTTTGGAGGAAATTTTTAAAAGTTTTCCAAATAAAATTTTCCACTCTCAAAAATCAACTTATGTCGAACCCTTTGTCGGCGGTGGATCCGTCCTGTTCAAAATCTTGCGGGAACAGCAAAATATTCGCCGGGCTGTCTTGAACGATATAAATCCGGCGCTGATTTCGACCTATATTTGCGTGCGCGACAATCCCGGCGCATTGCTCGAAGAACTTTCAAAATTGGAGCGCGATTATTTCGCCCTGCCGGAATCGGGAAATTCCCGCCGCGATTTTTTTCTCTCCCGACGGGCGGAGTTCAACACGTTGACGACATCGCAAAAAAACTCAAAACAGGAAATTCGCGTTCCCGCCCTGTTAATTTTCCTCAACCGCACCTGCTTCAACGGACTTTTCCGTGTCAATTCCCGCGGAGAATTCAATGTTCCTTTCGGAAAATACAAAAACCCGAAAATTTGCGATCCCGAAACGATTTTTGCCAACAGCGCCCTTTTGCAAAAAACAGAAATTCTCTGCGGGGATTTTGACAAAACTCTCCAATATGCCGACGGGAACGCGCTTTTTTACTTAGACCCGCCCTACAAAGCGCTCAGCCCGACATCAAGCTTCAACGCATACGCGCAAGGAGGCTTTGACGACAACGCACAAATCCGGCTGCGCGACTTTTGCAGAACCCTCCACGAGCGCGGAGCAAAATGGGTCTTGAGCAATTCCGATGCGCCCGACGGGAACGGCGCGCCTTTTTTCGACAAAATCTATGCCGGCTTCCGCATCCGCCGCGTTTTTGCATCCCGTATGATCAACGCCGATCCCGCCAAGCGCGGAAAACTGGCGGAAGTCCTAATTTCCAATTTTTGAGGAGGGGAGAGACGATGGAAAAAATCCCATTTGACGAGTTTTGGAACACACTCACAGAAACAAATACTACGCTTGGATTTTTCGTCGATTTTAAAAAAGTTACAAAGAATGTTGAATCGTTAGCGATTCGCTTAAATCAACTGAACTATTTGTTGGGGAAAGAAAATCTTGAAGAAGCGGTGCATAAACTTTTTGAAGAAAATCCGAGGGCATTTGATGTGTCGCTTTTTGAAATGTTGGTTGCCGTTCGCAGTAAAGGGAAACAGATGGTGTTGGACAACAAACGAAATTTAAGGAACTTCTCCGAATTCTTCACCTCTGCCGATGGCGTTTGGGATTTTATTACGGGCACCGGGCTATCTGAAATTTTTCGAGATAAAAAAATCTCAAATTTAGTGGATTACGTTTTCGGCGTAGAGGTCGGGCTGGATTCTAATGCGCGTAAGTCTCGATGCGGGAAACTCATGGCGGAACAAATCAAAAAGAGATTTCGCGATGCCAACATTGATTTTGAAACAGAAGTCAACAGTACCGAATTCCCGGATTTGACAAGGCTTGGCAAAGACATGAAGCGTTTCGATTTTGTTGTTAAAACGAGTGCAAAAACATATTTGATTGAGGTTAATTTCTACAATGCAAGCGGATCAAAGCCAAACGAGGTCGCGCGGGCATATAGGGAGCTTGCGAAAGAAATTTTGCCATGTGAGAATTACGAATTTGTCTGGATTACAGACGGTCGCGGATGGCGTGCATCCCAAAACAAATTAAAAGAAGCCTATCAGGAAATTCCCAACGTTTTTAATTTGTCCACGTTGGAAAAATTCATCGAGAACCTTCGCACCGAAAAATTATGATTTCCCGATATTTCAAATCCGAAGATCGGGATTTTACATTGCTGCGCGGCGATTGCGTGGAGCAAATGCGCGCGTTTGATTTCGAATTCGATATGATTTTTGCCGACCCGCCGTATTTTCTTTCCAACGACGGAATTTCTGTGCAGTCGGGCAAAGTCGTTTCCGTAAACAAAGGCGAATGGGATCGTTCCCGCGGCGAAAAAACGGACGAGGCGTTCACGAGAATGTGGATTGCAGAAGCCCGCAAAAAACTCGCACCGACGGGAACGATCTGGATCAGCGGAACCTATCACAACATTTTTTCTATTGCAAAAATTTTAAAGGAACAACATTTTAAAATTTTAAATGTCGTAACTTGGGCAAAAACAAATCCGCCTCCAAACCTGTCCTGCCGCTATTTTACACATTCCAGCGAATTTATCATTTGGGCGCGAAAATTTGAAAAAACTCCGCATTATTTTGACTATAAACTGATGCGCCGGCTCAACAACGGCAAACAGATGCGCGATGTTTGGAACCTCCCCGCCATCGCCCCCTGGGAAAAACATTGCGGGAAACATCCGACACAAAAACCCCTGCCCCTGCTCACCAGAATAATTTTAGCCTCAACACGGGAACGCGCCTGGATTCTCGATCCGTTTGCAGGAAGCGCAACAAGCGGAATCGCCGCGAATTTGTTAAACCGGCGATTTCTCGGGATCGAACTCGATGAAAAATTTTTATCCGTCGCGCAGGAACGAAAGCGCGAAATTACGAATTTTAATATTTTTGAAGATTTTAGAAAAAAATTAAAGCTCCCGTTCCAAAATTTTATATCCCCGCAAACAGAACTTGTTTTCAAAGAAAACCTTGAACAAAACCTGCCATTCTAACGGGAACGCAGGAACGGGAAAAGTGCTTGACTCGGTGAGGGTTTTTAAGGATACTGAATGAGGTTTCCGGCAACCCCGCCGGAATAGCGATTTGTTAAAACAATAGCATTATGAAATATTTTCTTATTTTATTGGCGTTTTTTTCTTCGATAAGTTTGTATGCTCATCGTTTACAAGATTTTGACGAATTTGTTCAACGGGGCTTGGAGAAAAATATTTTTTCAAAGCAAGAAGAGGAAAAATTAATGAATTTTGGCAATTTTTACTATAAATTTTTTTCCGATCTGGAATTAACGCCTCAACGCAAAGAAATATTTTATAGGAATATCGACCGTTTATCCGCCCGTTACTACAAAGATTTTTCGAGACGCGCCGAACTGTCCGCAGAGGACTTGATTTTTTTAAATGCCCGAAAATCAGAACTTTATTTTGATTTTTGCCTCAATAAAAATTTCAAAAATATCCATTGTTTGAATGACAATGATTTGCTGGCGGCCTTCAAATGGCTTTTTGCCAACCGAATAGATTTGTCTCGCGATGAAGTTTTTTTGTTTTACAGTCGTGAAAACTGGGAATTGAGAGAGGAACTTGTTAAAAATTATGTTTTTTTATGGGATGATTTTGAATCTGATTTATTGGAAAATCTAAGTGAAATAACGATTGTCAATTATTGTCCTTTTTGGGATAAACTTTACAAATATTTTCAAAAAATTGATTATCCGCAATTTTTCTATTCGGATCTTATTTCCCGCAAGGATTTACCAAAAAATTATTTTGAATCGGTATTGATATATATTTTAGAAAATGAATCAAAAATGATCGCTCAAGAAAAAACCATGGTTTTAATTCCTACGATTGAGCATAAATATTTTGAGGAAAGGCACGCTTTGGAAATTTTAAAACACGATGTTCCCGTCGAAGTTTTGCTACATCTGATTGGGTCTGAAAAACTTTCAAAAGACTTAAAAGTTAAGATTATGAAAAAGATTTCGGAAAGATTTCCGGAGTTTTTGACGGGCGAAACATTAAAATTAAATTTTTCTTTAGAGGAACAAAAAGCATTATTAAAAGAGCGTTTTGGAATAAAAATTTTAGCATTGGCAAGCGATACGGACCCCGCCATTTTAGAAAGTTTATTGGAGAATATTGACGAAATAAAATATGCATTGGCCCAAAATCCGTCCATTACTCAAAATATTAAAAATCGCTTGTTAGAAATGGATTGGTCTGAAGAAGACTTATTGAAAATTTCAAATCCGGAACTTAAGAAAAAGTCTGAACTTGTTAAAGAAATATTAATTAAAAATGCACGGAAAACAAAACATCTCTTTGAATATGTAAAAGATTTCTCCCAGGAACAGCAAAAAATTTTGTTTTACAATGCTTATAGCGATTATGACAAGCCGTGGGATTTGTTTCGTAATCAGAATTTTGTGAATTCAGAGCTTTTAATTCTTTTTAAAAAAGAGTTGTTTAATACTTTGGAAGGGAAAGATCCAGAGTGGACATCGCGAATTTATACCAAAGTATTTTATGAATAGTCTGCAAATTCGCGGGAACGAACCTTTTGGCGAGCGTGGGAAATTATTTTGTCACAAAGACGATAACTTACGAGTCTTCGCGTGACTTGCCGGTGGAAATCGCTTATAATGACAGCGTGAGCACCCTTCTCGCAAAACGGGATTATTCTTACGACTCGCTCGGACGCGTTGTGTCGCGGACGCAGACGCGCGGCGCGGGAACGCCAATTCGCGCTCGGAACTCACTTCTGCGACGCCCGGGAATGACAATTTTGTTTACAATTACGACAATATCGGCAACCGCTCGATGACGTCCAAGCCTGCGCGGTCGTGTTTTTCAAGGTGATGACAGGTCGTGAGTGCGAAGAAGGGAAAAATGGACGATAATTCGGAGAGATGCGAAGTCTCCACAAAAGAGAAAGGAAAATCAATGAACGACAATTCGTACATTTGCAATCAAGGAAGAGAGTGTAATTCTGACATTGACTTAAAGCCTGTAAAAAAGATTTTAGACCAGTCCTTCTTTATTCCCGGTTATCAACGAGGATATCGGTGGACAAAGCAGCAAGTGCAAGATCTGCTTAGGGATATAACCGAATTCATGTCTAAAAGACCTTCAAACGCGGAGATTTATTGCCTTCAACCATTGGTTGTAAAAGAACGTGTTGGAAAGTGGGAAGTTATTGATGGTCAGCAACGATTAACAACAATCAAAATTTTATTGGCATATTTGGACAAGAAGATGCAGAGCGGATTATCGACCGGATTATCTATAGAATATGAAACCAGAACAGAGGAGGCGAGTGAACTACGCATTGGCGCGAAAGAATTTTTGAATGCCATTTCAGAAGAGTTCGTCTGGACAAGTGATGGAAAGAAAACTACGGCCGAACTTGCTGAAAAGAACATAGATTTTTATCATATGCAGGAAGCGTACAACACCATTAACGCTTGGTTCGCCACTAATGCTAATGATGAATCATTTTGCAAGACGTTCAAGGAGGTCTTGTGCGAAAAGGTCCATTTTATCTGGTATCAAACTGACGATGATCCAATTAAAACCTTTACTCGGCTTAACATTGGAAAGATACCGTTGACGGATTCGGAACTCGTTAAGGCTTTGTTCCTTAATGAGTCAAACTTTAAACAACTTGGTTCAGAAAATGAAATACTCTTGCATCAACGAGAGATTGCAATGGAGTGGGACGCTATCGAGGCAACGCTACAAGATGATGAGTTTTGGCTTTTCTTTCATGACTATGAACCAGATTATAATAAATTCCATCCGACACGATTTGACTTCATTTTGGAACTCGCATTCAAGATGGATGAACTAAAGCTTAAGCAATATATTCTGGAAGAAAAGAACAATTCCGGGCAATGGGACGAACAGAATTGGCGAGAGTTTTTCGGTGATGATGAACACAAAGTCTTTAGATATTTTTACGAGTTCTTCAATTTAAACAAAACAAATATTGCTAATGCAATTATTTGTCCCAGCAATAATTTGGTGACAGGATTTGACTTTCGCTTACGTGATGGTCTTTGGAAGCGATTGAAGAAGTATTTCCAAATATTAGAGGAGTGGTATCGGGACATGACTTACTACCACTACATCGGCTATCTTCGAGCACAGAAGAGTAAGAATACCAAATGGGATATCGACAGTCTCTTTGTCGAATGGAACAATGGGTCTCGAGAGTGCTTCAAAACTTACATTTTGAGGCAAATTGAGGAAACGATCAGCAAATGTAAGGATTTAAATAAGGAATATGGGACGTCAGGCAATCCCAAAACCCAATGCTATCCTTTGCTATTGTTGTTCAATGTACAAACAGTTATTGATCAAAACGATAAACTTGTTAAAGATATAAAATATGGATTAGGGGCTTTTTACCGATTCCCATTTCATCTTTTGAAAAAAGAGGCGAAAAAAGTAAGTGGCAAGGGATGGGAAATCGAGCATATCGCGTCAAATGCGGGCGACGATTTGGACAATGACGAGAACAAAAATGCTTTTTTGTGGACTGCTGCTGCTTGCGCCGATGGCGAACTAAAGAAAAGGATTGAGGCGTATTTCAACAAAAGCGATGATTCGCTTTCATTTGATGAACTCCGTAAACAATTTGATGAACTCCGTAAACAAATAGAGGAACAACTATATTCTTTCCCTGAAGATAAAAAGAATACAATTGGTAATTTCACCTTGTTGGATTCTGCGACAAACGAGGAATATCAAAACGATCCCTTCCCGATAAAGCGAGTTTGCGTTTTGACCAAAGAGCAAGGTCATAAGGCAAAAAAACAACCTCCTAATGGTGGTTGTGTCGTGAGATTTGATAAAACTGAAGAAGCGATTGCCTTTGTTCCTCCTTGTACGAAAGCTGTTTTTATCAAGGCATATACGGATATGCCTGAAGCGTGGCATACATGGACGGAAAACGATGCGGTTGCTTACCAAAAGGCAATATTCAAAACATTGGAGCGGTTTGGGGTTGAAAATCCTGATACGCAAAGCGTTCACCAAGCTAATGAGCAAGTAAAAAAAGAGGTGAGATCATGAGTTCAAAAATCTCATTTTGGAAATTTCTGAAAGAGTCTTATGGAATCGTTATTCCCATCATTCAACGCGACTATGCGCAGGGACGCGATGGGAAAGAATATGTTCGTGAAAGTTTCCTAAAACAAATCCAGACCGTAATATCAGACGGTGCCACCGAAGGGCAAGATGCGGAAGATGGTTCTTGTTGCGGACAGGATCCCAAGCAACCGATTTGTGAAATGGACTTTGTATATGGCGTGGTCAAAAACAGAACATTTTACCCTCTTGACGGACAGCAACGATTAACGACAATGTGGCTGTTACATTGGCTTGTTGCTTACAAGTCCGGAGCGATAAAAGATGATTCAGTTAGAAACATTTTGAAACGGTTTTCCTATGAAACCAGAATATCGTCTCGCGAGTTTTGTGAGATGATTTGTGACATCAAGACTCCGCCAGAAAACCAAAATATACGAAAAGAAATCGAAAATAAAACCGCTTTCTACTCTGACTGGAAACGAGATCCAACTATAGCAGCCATGCTTCAGATGTTGTCTGGAACGTCAATTACAAATCAAGCAGGAGTTGATATCATAGATGGTATTGAAGAGTTGTTCATTGGGTGGGACGATGCAAAATTCAAGGCCTGTTGGAAACGGCTCACCGAGGAGGATCGCCTTGTTTTTTCCATTATGAAAATTGGCGATGAAAAATTACCTGCGTCCGACGATCTCTACATCAAGATGAATGCGCGCGGCAAGCCCCTTACGGATTTTGAGAATTTCAAGGCGGAACTTATTGATTGGATTCGTAGAAAAATAGGCGATTCTCGCGCTGTTGAGCTTGCGGCGAAAATTGACAATAGCTGGACTGATGCCTTTTGGAACAACCGAGATGCTTCAGCGAATGGGAGTGTTGACGAGCTGTTCTTTGCGTTCTTGAACAGATGTTTTTTGAATGCTGCAATTTTGACATGCGAAGCAAAAAAGGGCACACCAGAATGGTGTCTTTATGGCAGTGAATCAGATGACACTTTGTTGGCATATGGAAATTTTGAGCCTTATCAAAAGATTCTGAAACTGAAAAAGAAGCCGGACTTATTGGACTCGATTGCTAAAGTCTTTGAAAATCTGCCCTCCAAAACCAGCAAGATTGTTTCTTTGTTGCCGGAATGGTATCGTCGTAGCTCGAATTTTTCATTCATTCCCAAGCTTGTGCTTAATAAGGACGGCCATTGTCAGGTCGTGAGAAATGCTGCCGGACGGGAAATCTTGCAAGTTGAGCAAATTTACCAGTCGGAGCGTGTTGTGTTTCATGCAGCATTCCGTTATCTTGAGCAATTCAAGTATGATGAATCGCAGTTTAAGAGATGGATGCGAATCGTCTGCAATCTCGTTAAGAATCCTGAGATTGATACGGTAGACTCAATGATTGGCCGATTGAGATTGATTGACGAGTTGAGCGAGCATGCCAACGATATTATTGGATTTCTTGCCGATGATGGGAATAAAATAAAATCAAGTGCGGCAAAAGAACAAGTTGAGGAAGAAAGAGCTAAGGCAAAGCAAATCAAAACCAAAGAAGGCGAGCAAGGACAAAAACTCAATGGCCCAGATGAAAAGACTATAGTTGAGGCAGAGCAATGTGCATTTTTCAAAGGCGCAATTCGTTTTCTTTTTACGGACAGCGAAGGGAGGTACGACTGGAGCTTATTTAATGACAAAAAGAGTGCTGCTGGAAAGTACTTTGATGCCAATGGTATAAAAAGGGAATATGCTGTCAAGCTGACGAAAGCGTTCGTTCTTTCGTGCGAGGATTGGGAAAATCATTTATCTGACAAGCAGGTTTTTAATCCCAATTCATCAACTTGGAAATGGATACTTTGTAAACAGACTTGGCAAAAGCAGATACATGAGATGTTGACCATCAAAGATTTATCGATGATTAATAAGAGTGAGTTGAAAAAGCAAGGAGACATAGAGAAATATGTCGTGCCTCAACTTCGCAAGTTTCCTTTCGAAGCAGTAATTAAAAAATGTCCAGAAGGGAGATTCCGTTGGTCTTATGGGCGATTAGCGTTTTACAAACCTTATGGAAGGGAGGCTATCTTGATGGATTGGAGTAATTTTCATCGTAATCAATTACTGGAAGAATTAATCAAGAAAAATGAGGTAACCATATTTACGGAAAATGTCATTCAAGATTCAGAGTGCTTTTTCTCTGGATGGGATATTAATTTCAAATACAGCAATCATTGGTTTCAGTGGTATGGCACTCCAGGGAATGGCAATTTTGATATTTATTTGCTTAAGGATAATTGGGAAAAACAAAACGATCCATATCTGAAGCATGATGAAGATCCAAAAGCAGAAGGAGATCAAAAGTATTATTACTGTTCCGGTGTTGAAGAGGCTGTAACCATCGAAGCGTTTCAAAAGTTGCTCGATGATTTGATTAAGCAAGTTCCTGTTTCATGACCCGCTTCATCTCCAATCGTGAAATCTACGAGCAAGTGATCCGCGAGCGGGTGTCGCGGACGCGGGGGCGATTGTGGATTGCGACCGCCGACATAAAGGATACGTATTTCGAGGCGGGCGGGAATGAGATGGTGCCGTTTCCTTCGCTTATTTCGGCAGCGCGAACTTGACCGGCGCGGGAATGGGCGCGAAACTTGCTTTGGAATGACAGCGTGACTACGCTCATCGCAAAACGGAATTTGCCGGATTTGTTTGCGAACTTGCGGGAATGCTGAATTGCTGCCCGGCTGCGCTATTTATTTTTTTTGATAACGATGGGCGAGATTTTTGGAGCCTTGAAGTTTTCCGACGATTTCTGCGGCAATCATTGTCGGCAGGAAGGCGTTGGCGAATTTTAAAAATTTATAAAGTCTGCCCGGCACAATATGAAGTTTTCCTGCGAACATCCCGTCAACAGCTTCTCGCGCGACGACGTCGATAGGAGTTCCCGCGCCGCCGTAACCGACTCCGGCGCGCAATCCGAAATTCGTATGCACGGGGCCCGGGCAAAGTAGGGATACGGAAATATTGCTTTTGGAATGTTTTAACTCGACTGCGAGCGCTTCGGTCAGGCGCGTCACATAATTTTTAGAAGCGTAATAGGTCGCGAAAAGCGGTCCCGCAAAAAATCCCGCCATTGAAGAGACGTTCAAGATATGGCAGCGTTCCCGTTGATTTTTAAAATCAAGCAAAAAATATTTTGTCAACGCATGAAGTGCGGAGATGTTCAAATCGATGAGATCGAGTTCCGCCTCCAAATCGGTTTCCACGAAAGGTCCGAAGACTCCGAATCCCGCATTGTTGACCAAGATGTTGACACCGCGGTTTTTGGTTTGCTGATAAAGGTTTTTGACGCCTTCGCGGGTGCTTAAATCCATCGGGACGATTTCGCAACTGACCGTTCCCGCGACTTCGTCGGCGACGGCTTTGAGAGCCGCCTCGTTGCGGGAACACAAAATGAGATCGCAGCCGCGACGCGCCAACTCTCTGGCGATTTCGCGGCCGATCCCGCAACTGGCTCCGGTAATCAATGCTTTCATTTTCTTAGGCTCTAAAAGAATAGGCGTGGCAGAGGGCTGCCGCGGAGGCGTCGGATTCGTCGAACGCGAGTGCTTCGTCAAGTTTCAAAATCTGTTTTGTCATTCCCGCGACCTGCCCTTTGGAGGCTCTGCCAAATCCGACAACCGCCTGTTTGATCCTCAAGGGCGGGTATTCAAAAATCGGGAGTCCGAGCACGTTGGCGGCGGCGATTGCGGCCCCTCGGGCGGCGCCCAAGATTTGGGCGATTTTAAAATTGTTCACATAAATCGTCTCTTCGAGCGCGACATGTTTTACGGGATACTCGTAACAGCAGTCCGAACAGGTTTTATAAATTTCCCCGAGACAGTCGGCAAAAGAAAGATCCTGTTTCAGTTTCAGGGTTTTTGAAAACAGCAATTTCGGCTCTTTGCCGGCTTGAAAATCGATGACGGCGAAACCGCTTCCCCGCAGAGACGGATCGATCCCGAGAATGCAACCTTCAAACACGGCGCGCTTGCCGGACAGCACATTGTTTTTGGCATTGCGGGCGGCGAGCTGTGCTAAGTTTTGCGTTCCCGCGGAGCGCGAAGGGTGCGTCAGCGGATGTTGTGCGTTCCCGCGACGTTGAGTTTCCGTCTTTCTCAAATCGGCGGCATTGGCGTTCTCGCCGGTGGTATGACCGAGCAATTTTTGCGACCACAATTTTCTACTATTCGCCATCGACTATAACCAAAGTATCTCGTTTTTGTCTGGCATTGACAATCGGCACCAAAGCGATCATCAGCAAAAAAGTGACAATCATCGCCGTCCAACCGATAACATCATGAACGGTTCCCATCGAAAACTCCGGCGTTCCCGGCTGATGTCCCCCGAAATCGAGTTCGATTGCCGCCGAACCATAAAAAAACGAATAGACGGTCAATGCTCCCGAGCGCATCACGTTTAAAATCAATGCGAACAAAATCGAAATGCCGATAAAAAATAGTTTTCGCTTGAACGTATGCACGAAAATCCCCGCCAAAAACGATCCCGTAAAAAGGCATGCCGTCAATGAGCGCACGCCGGAGCATGCGTCCTCGACACCGACGCGATCGCCGTCCGGCAAAACAATCGTGTTCATCTCCTGAACAAGGTCAAAACCGAAAAGATTGAGCGTGTGCACGACCGTCGCCGTCACATTCTTTAGCAAAAAGCCCTTGATGTCGTGATCGACAATAAATGTAAACGGACCCGAGATCATCCAGACCAAAACCGGGAAAACGAGCAAAAGCATCAGCCGTAAACGGGAACGGGCGTCAATCGCTTTTCCAGAAAAGTCTGTTCCCGCAGCCAGCCAGGCCAAGCCAAAGCAGAGTCCGCAAAAACCGGCGGTGTTTTGATAAGTCGTAAAAGCGTCGATCCCGTAAGTGGCGGAGCCGAGCGCGCCCGTTACAAACAAGAACAACGAAAAAAGCGTTCCCGCGACAAAAATTCCCGACAGGCAAACTGGTGCGGGAACGCCGGGTTTCAAAAAAGCGATTTCCGGCGGAGAAAACGCATCTTTCTCTTTTTCGGGAACGCCTTTAAAAATATCGCGAATTGCCGGCCATCGCTCATAGAGTGCCAATGCAACAAAAAACGGCACCAAAAAACCGAAATAATAATCCTCTCGCGAAGCCCAGATTCGAATCTGGTCACTCAACAAAATCAAAACCGACAACGCGAGCAAGCCCGCACATGTCATCGGGATTATCAAATGTTTTTTGGAGGTCATACCTCAAAAATCGCGGGAACGACGCTATGGGAATCCGTCGCTTGCCGTTCCCGCGAAACTTTTTTAATCAACCGGCAATTCCTTGATCTGCCAGGGCAAGCCGTTTTTGTTGAGCATATCCATAAAGGCGTCCGGATCGTTTTCCTCCATGTTCCAAACGCCGGGGCGCGTCCAACGGCCCGTTGCAATCATCGCCGCGCCGATCATCGCGGGAACGCCGGTCGTGTAACTGATCGCTTGGGATTTGACCTCGCGATAACATTCCTGATGATCGCAGACATTGTAAATAAAGACTTTACGTTTTTTGCCGTCTTTTGTTCCCGTGATTTCGCAGCCGATACACGTTTTTCCCTTTGTGCGCGGGCCAAGTGTCGCGGGATCGGGCAAAATCGCCTTCAAAAACTGGATCGGAACGATTTTTTGTCCCTGGAAATCAATCGGGTCGATGCGCGTCATTCCCACATTTTTCAAAACATTCAAATGGGTCAAATATTTATCCGAGAATGTCATGAAAAAGCGGATGCGCTTGAGTCCGCGAATATTTTTGCAGAGCGATTCCAATTCCTCATGGTAAAGCAGATAGGAGGATTTTTCGCCGATCACGGGATAATCGTATTCCTGGCGGATTTCGAGCGGTCCCGTCGTGACCCATTGGCCTTCCTGCCAATAGCGACCGTTTTGGGTGATTTCGCGAATATTGATTTCGGGGTTGAAATTTGTCGCGAATGCATAGCCGTGGTCGCCGGCATTAGCATCGAGGATGTCAATCGTCTCGATGCTGTCAAAAAGATGTTTTTGGGCATAGGCGCAAAAAACGTTGGTCACGCCGGGATCGAAGCCCGAGCCCAAAATCGCTGTCAATCCGGCTTTTTCAAAACGTTCCCGATAAGCCCATTGCCAGGAATATTCAAAATGAGCGCAGTTGGGCGGTTCGTAATTTGCCGTGTCGATATAGTGAACGCCCGCATGCAGACAAGCGTCCATCAGCGGCAAATCCTGATACGGCAAAGCGACGTTGATCAGGAGGTCGGGTTTAAATTCCCGCAGGAGTTCGACCGTCTGCGGGACATTGTCCGCATCGACGCTCGCCGTCAGGAGGGTCACGCCCGTCGCAGCCTTGACATCCGCCGCGATCGCACGGCATTTGTTTTCATTGCGCGAAGCCAACATAATTTCGCCGAAAATGTCGGCATTTTGAGCCACTTTGTGAGCCACAACATTACCGACGCCGCCGGCACCAATAATCAACGTTTTCATCTTTTGTTGCAAATATGGGATTATTTTTGCGGGAACATCCTCGCAAGCAGAATAAATTATACAATCAAAACTTCGTTCCCGCGAGATTTTACGTTATCAAAAAAAATCACCGTTCCCGCGGATTGTTACGGGAACGGTGATTTTGCCGACGATTGAAAAATTATTCTTCTCCGTCATCTTCGGCGGAATCGTCTTCGAGTTCTTCCGAATCGATCGGTTCCGCGTTATAAATAAGCTTCCGTTTGTTTTGCGGCAACGGCGAGAGCATTGCCGTAATCGCCCTGCCCATCAGTTTCGGCTGGGCGTCGAGCGAAGCGACATGGGCGAGTTTTTCGACCAGACGGGCGACGATTTCGTGGCCGCGCTCAGCGTGTTCAAGTTCTCTAAAACGAAACTGCAATGTCACTTTTACCTTGTCGCCGTTAAAAAGGAACATCTCCGCGCGTTTGGCTTTGACATACAAGTCGTTGTCGCCGATACCGGGACGCAATTTGATTTCCTTAAGCTTGACGGAGACTTGTTTGTTTTGTTTTTGTTTTTTCTTTTCTTCGTATAAAAATTTGCCGTATTCTTGAATTACGCACACGGGCGGGTTTGCGTTGGGGGCGATTTCGATCAGATCGACTCCAAGTTTTGAGGCGAGATCAAGCGCCTCCGCTGTCGGGATGACGCCGAGTTTTTCGCCGTGCGGTCCGAAGCAACGCACTTCGGGGCAACGAATGCGTTCATTGAGGCGATGTGCATCGCTGCGGCGGTTATTGTTGAATTTGCCGTTCCCGCGATTTTGGGGACGTTGCGGATTAAAGCCCGCAGACTGTTTTGGTGCTGCCATTCAATTGTTTTTGAGTTAAAAAATTATTTCGCAAGCTTTATTTTTTTGCCTTGGCTATAAAGTTCTTCAAGATTGTAATATTCCCGTTTTTCCTCGGAGAAAATATGGATAACGACATCGAAAGCGTCCACGCAGCACCAACCGGAATCGGGCTCGTTTTGAACGCGAACCGTTCCCGCGGGAACGACTTCATCGATCGCTTTTTCAAGAACGACGCGCAAAGCGCGCAAATGCGGATCGGACGTTCCCGTCGCGATCACATAAAAATCTGTTACGGAAGACTGCGCGCCGACTTCGATGACTTCGATTGACTTGGCCTTTTTTTCCTCAAGCGCATTCACGCAACGCCGCACCAAATCGAGTCCGTGACCGGGCTTTGGTGCGGGAAGGGTTTTCTTAACCGCCGTCTTTTTTGCGGGAACAGATTTTTTCGCCGCTGTTTTTACCGTTGTCTTTTTCGCGGGGACGGATTTCTTCGCCGCTGTTTTTTTTGCCGCAGTCTTTTTCGCGGGGACGGTTTTTTTTGAAACTGTTTTTGGGCTCATAAATTATGCCTGTGTCGGCTGATTTTCGCTATTTTGCGCCGATGCGGGCTGATAAAGTTTGTGGCTGCGGATGACTTCGACAACGCCTTCGGGCACATAGTCACCCAACTCTTTGTCGGTCAATTCAGTCGCTTTTTGTCGGATATAGGTCGAACTGATGGCGAGCGGCGGGACTTCGAGCATTTCCACGCTCACGACTTTTTGCAATTCGGGCGGGAGCGGCGGCAATTTGTCACCGCCACGGCACATCACAGCAAAGCGGACGATATGCGCGAGTTCCTCAATATCTTTCCATTTGTCGAGATTTGCAAATTGGTCGGCGCCCAAAAGCCAATAGAGCTCGGCGAACGGGAATTTGCGGACAAAATGTTTCGCGGTTTCGATGGAATAGCTGATGCCGCCCTTTTCGATTTCATAAACAGAAACCTCAATATTGGTGCGGCGGCGGAGTGCGACTTCGAGCATTTCCTTGCGCGCCTCGATGGACGCGTGCGGGCTGTTGTCCTTGAGCGGCGATTGGGCGACGGGAACAAAGATGACACGATCAAGTCCCAACGCGTCGCGGGCTGTTTCCGCAAGCGCCAAATGCGCATTGTGAACCGGATCGAAACTTCCGCCGAGAATGCCGACTTTTTCGTGGACGTTGCGCCAACGACCCTTCGGCGGGATCGGATCCGCACCGCCCGCCACAAAAGGATTGCAGCGCAAAATACGCCAAAACGCCAAAAGCGTCCCCTTCATAAATCCGTGACGCTGCAGAGCGCCGATTGCATAAGCGGAGCATGTCGGCTGAAAACGACAAAAAGTCTCCGGACCGAAAAGGGCGTGCAAGATCGGCGACAAAAACTTACGATAGATGCCAATCAATGCCACTGAAGCCGTCACTGGCAAATTGTAAACATATTCGAGTTTTTTATTCATCGTTGGGGGATACTCCATTAAGATTAACTGTTTTTTTTTAATCTTGCGACAATATTTTCAAACGGAACGGGATTGATTCAAGATTGTTGCGAGGTGCACAAGAAACGGGCGCCGGCCGCAAACTGCTCCGACAACTTTTCAAAAGGGACGGCCAGGGAACTCCGGCGCGCGATCAGCAAAAAATCCCACGTCGCAGAAAGTGAATTGCGATTCCGTCTGAAAATTTCCCTGAAAATCCGCTTGGCGCGATTGCGGTCAACGGCGTGATTGCCCACAAGTTTTTTTGACGCGATAACGGCAAATCTCGGGAACGGCAGCATCTTTTCATCAGCAGAACGTTCCGCCCCAATCAATACAAAAGACCCGCAGTTAAACCGCGAGCCCTTCGCTCTCAAGTGAGCAAAATCGGAAGCTTTCCGTATCTTATGAGACGCACTAAAGCGCATCAGCAACAAAACCGCTTAGGCAGCAAGACGCTTACGGCCCTGCGCACGACGGTTGTTGATCACAGCGCGACCGCCACGAGTGCGCATACGGGCACGAAAACCGCACTTGCGCGCGCGGCAAAGTTTAGAGGGACGATAAGTTGGTTGCATAATAAATAACTCCTAAAAAATGTTGTGTCCTATCATTAAAACATTTAAAAGCTTCAAAGTCAAGCGATTATTTCTTTTCGACAAACTGAACCAGGACGCCCTGTGACGTTTGAGGGTGCACAAACCCGACACCCAGACCGGCGATTACATCCCCGCCGGCATTTTGAATGCTTTTAAGTTGAGACTGCAGGTCCTCCGTCTCAAATGCAATATGGTGCAAAAGATTGTTCCCGTCGTTTTCCTTGACCGCTTGGGCGAGCGGCGAAGTGTTAGAGACGGGCGCAAGCAGTTTCAACTGGATGTTTTCCAAATAAAATGTCGCTTCGAACGCGCGCTCGTTGGGCAATTCACGAATTTCAGGTTTAGGGAGCCCCAAAATTTGCGTGTAGAACGGGACCGCCTTTTCCAAAGTCGGAACCGCTATGGCAATGTAAGCAAGTTTTTTCATTGTATCTTTTATTATAAAATTATTTCTTTATTTCGCGCCACCAAAAGTTTTGCGGGAAGGCCTCCCCCAGACTCATTATTTCGCCGATTCGCGGGAATGCGACCGTTACGCCGCGAGCTGTGGCGGCAGACAAAAAACGCTCGATCGATTCCGTCCACGGATGTTGCGCGAGATAAAATGTCGCCCAATGAATCGGCATAATACAACGCGCGCCAAGTTCCGTTCCCGCAAGGACCGCCTCTTCCGGCGTCATATGAATCTGGCGCCATTTTTCACTCCATGCATCAATTTCAAAAAGCGCCAAATCAAAACCGCCGGCAAAACGTTTCCCCAAAGCCTTGAAATGCGTGCCATAGCCGCCGTCCGCCCCCAAAAAAATGCGACGGTGCCCCGATTCCAAAACAAACGCGCCCCACAGCGTCTGACAGCGCGTATTAAAAAAGCGTCCCGAAAAATGGCGCGAAGGGACGCAATAGATTTTTACAGTCCCCGCACAAAAATCCTCACCCCAGTTCAACTCGACAATCCGCTCTCCGGGAACGCCCCAGCGTCTCAAATGCCCTCCCACACCTAAACATGTCACAAACTTTAACTGCGGCTGGGCATGTATCAAATAACGAATTGTCGAGCGCTCCAAATGATCATAGTGATCATGGGAAATAATCAGATAATCCAATGGAGGCAAATCTTCGCGGGATAAAGGGGACGGTCCGTAACGCCGCACAATTCCCGGGAACGGCGAAGCATTTTTAAAAACCGGATCCATCGCAAAACGCGTTCCCGAAAACTCCATTATCAACGACGAATGCCCCAACCAGCAAATTTTAAAATCCTGAGCAGGGGGATTTTTAAACGATGATGCCGACAATGGCAATAAATTCAGATGGCGAGGCGGCTTGTTGTCGGGGAAAATAAGCCATGTTAAATTTTTTGCCAAACTAAGATTTTTTGAGTGGGTCGTAAGAACTGTTTCCTCAAGATTTCTAAACGAGCCGGACGACCAATTGGGGAGATTTAAAAAAGCGGCTTGCTCCTCCCGGCTCAAATTAGCGCCCAATTCCGGAAAAATCTTGTTCACAAAACCTAAAAAATAAGCGATACTGCGATTCCGAGCAAAATCACACACTCTATAGAAAAGGCGTCTTCCCGACAAAATCATGCTTTCATTATAAAAAAAACTGCTATCGCATCGCGATGAGAAAAAGGGAAAAATAAACCTTTCTCATTTTTAAACAATAAAAAAGGCGGGCTCTTATGAGTCCGCCTCTTTTGCGTCAATCTTTCAATTAGTCAACGACTTCAATGCCCATTGAGCGCGCAGTGCCTTCAATCATGCGGGCTGCCTGATTCGCGTCAGCGGCGTTCAAGTCCTTCTTCTTGATTTCGACGATTTCGAGGATTTGCTTACGCGTCACCTTACCAACTTTATTTTTATTGGGAACTCCGGAACCGCTTTCGATTTTTGCCGCTTTTTTGAGCAACACGGATGCAGGGGGAGTTTTAAGGATGAAGGTAAAGGACTTATCCTGATAAACTGTGATGACAACCGGGAGGACCATGCCTGCCTGGTCTTTTGTGCGGGCGTTATACTCTTTGCAGAATGCCATAATATTGACACCCTTTGCACCGAGTGCGGGACCCACGGGAGGTGCTGGATTTGCCGCACCAGCCGGAAGCTGGAGACGGATTTCACCGACTACTTTTTTTGCCATTTTTTAAATATTTATAAAGTGTTATTTTATTCGAATACCGATATCGTCTTGTTCGACATTATGCCGCCTACACGTTTTTAACGTGTTGCGCCTGAAGGAATTCGATCGTAACAGGAGTCATCCGTTCAAAGAAATCGACAGAAACGGTCAGCTTCTGATGACTGTTGTCAACCGCCGTGACAACACCTTCCATATTCATGAAAGCGCCCTCAAGGATTTTGACAGTCTCACCGACAGTGAAGGATTTGGAGGGTTTGAATTTGCCTTCCGCCTCACGCATCACCTTGAAGACGTTTTCCATCTCCTCGGTCGTCATTTGAACCGGATGATTGTGTCCCAAGAAATCAATAACGCCGTCAGTATTGCGAACAAACATCCACGGAGCGACATTCAATTCACCGTCTGCATTGTAGCAACGCATACGGATAAAAAGATAGCCCGGATAAAGCTTTCTTGTGCGCTTTGTTTTTTTGCCGTTGCGCAAATCCTGAATGGTCTCCGTCGGCATCAAAATTTCCTTGATGTCGTTTTCAAAACCTTCCGACTTGATGTTTTTTTCCAACGTCGTCTTTGCCTTTTGCTCAGCATTGACCAAGGTTTGCAAGGTGTACCAAGTCGTCACTTCTGCGTTATTTGTTTCTTCGTCTGCCATTTTTGTCTATTGTCCGAAACATCAAACTTTCGTTTGAACCGAATTCTTCAGCCGTTAATTGCTATTTCACCAGATCTGTTAAAAAGTTAATAAGATTGTTCAACGAGAAATCAAATGCAAAGATAACCAGCGTCAATGCGACAACGACAACACAAACAACGAAAGTGTATTGCGCGAGTTCCCGCGGCTTCGGCCAGATCGACTTTTTAAAAACCTCGGAATAGGTTTCGTTCCAAAAACGTCGAACAGATTTGATTACGTTGAATATTTTTTTTAACATAACTCGGTTAATGGCAGGGCAAGAAGGAATCGAACCCTCATGGACGGTTTTGGAGACCGCTATTCTACCATTGAACTATTGCCCTTTTTAAATTAACCACTGCACAATGTGAAAGTCTTGCCGTGGCTCGGGGAGCCGCTTGACGACTCCCCGACCGCCCGTCCGGGGCGATTTGCCACAGCCCAACTCTTACTTGACAATGTCGATGATACGACCGGAACCGATCGTGCGGCCGCCTTCACGGATAGCGAAGCGCTGACCTTTGTGCATAGCAACCGGTTTGCCGAGCTCGATGCTGATCTCAACGTTGTCGCCGGGCATAACCATCTCCGTGCCAGCCGGGAGCGTCACAACGCCGGTAACGTCAGCCGTGCCGAAGAAGAATTGCGGACGATAGTTGGAGAAGAACGGCGTGTGACGGCCACCTTCATCCTTGGTGAGAACGTAAATTTGAGCCTTAGCCTGGGTGTGCGGAGTGATCGATCCGGGCTTGGCAATCACGTGACCGCGAAGCACCTGGTCTTTTTCGATACCGCGGAGGAGGATGCCCACGTTATCGCCTGCCTGACCTTGGTCGAGCGACTTGCGGAACATTTCAACACCGGTGACAACAGAAGTCTGGGTTTCGCCGAGACCGACGATTTCCACAGGATCGTTCACCTTGACGATACCGCGCTCGATACGGCCCGTAGCAACTGTTCCACGGCCGGTGATCGAGAAGACGTCTTCAACAGACATCATGAACGGCTTGTCGGTTTCGCGAACAGGCTCGGGGATCTCGGAGTCGAGAACGTCCATGAGCTCGGAGATCGCCTTGTAGCCGGCACCTTCCGTGTTGCCGGAAGCAGCGTCAGCGAGAGCTTGTGTAGCGGAGCCGCGAACGATTTTGGCATTGTCGCCGTCAAATTCATACTTGTTGAGCAAGTCACGGATTTCCATTTCGACGAGTTCGAGGAGTTCCGGATCGTCGAGCAAGTCAACCTTGTTCAACCAAACAACGATTTTCGGAACGCCGACCTGGCGAGCGAGAAGGACGTGCTCCTTTGTTTGGGGCATCGGTCCGTCAGCTGCAGAAACGACGAGGATAGCGCCGTCCATTTGAGCAGCACCGGTGATCATGTTCTTAACGAAGTCCGCGTGACCAGGGCAGTCAACGTGAGCGTAGTGGCGCTTTTCGCTTTCGTATTCAACGTGAGCAGCTGCGATGGTAACTGTTTTGGTGTCGTCACGAACCGTTCCGCCCTTAGCGATGTCCTTGTAAGACTTCACTTGAGCGAGGCCTTTGTGAGCCTGAACCGCGAGAATAGCGGCCGTCGTGGTCGTTTTACCGTGGTCAATGTGACCGATGGTGCCAACGTTCACGTGTGGTTTCGTACGTACGTATGTTTCTTTAGCCATAGTATTTGTGATTTATATTGTTGTTAATTATGTTTTTAAAATGGAGCCCCCGAGCAGACTTGAACTGCCGACCTCGTCCTTACCAAGGACGCGCTCTACCGACTGAGCTACAAGGGCGATGTGCCCGCGATGCCTTACGGCAATATGGGAAATTCTATTCAAACGCATTTTGTCGCAAATGTCAAATACTTTTTCCGGACCGCGATTTTCCCTGTGGGGAACGCTCAAAGATTTCGTCGCACGCGTGTAGAGGGGATTCCCAACGCTTCACGATATTTGACAACAGTCCTGCGAGCGATTTTAACGCCCTGTTCTTCGAGCAGCCTGACCAAAGTTTCATCCGAATACGGATTTCCCCGGGCTTCCCCCTCTATCAGTTTTTTTAGCATATTTTTTACGGCGACCTGGGAAAGATTGCTGCCGGCATTGCCGGCGGCGGACTGTCCTGACTCGTTGGAAAAAAATGAGCGGAGCTCCCAAATCCCGAAGGGGGTTTTTGCATACTTGTGCGCCACCGCGCGCGTAACTGTCGTCGGATGAACAGAAAGCCGCTTTGCCAAATCTGCCATGATGACAGGTCTCAGCGCCGTCGGGCCTTTTTCAAAAAAATCCCTTTGCAGCTCCACGATCAGTCTCCCGATCGCCTCCAAAGTGTTTCCCCGCTCCTCCAATGCAGCGATCACCTGCTGGGCTTCACGCCATTTTTGTTCAAAATAAACTTTATCCTTTCCTGTAATCTTTCCCTGCGCGAGCAAACTTTTATATTCTCTTGCGATTTGCAGTCTGGGCATCTGTTCCCGCGCCAGCCGAACAGACCATTGTCCCGTCCGCTCGTCCTTATAAAAAATCAAATCGGGCTCGACAAAAATCGTCGGATCGTTTTCCTCGATTGCAGCCCGCGGGAACGCCGCAATCGTTGCAATCGCCTCATCGAGCCGTTCCCGCGACAGCCCCAATTTTTCAGCCAACGGAGTGACTTTCCCTGCCAACAAGTCGTCAAATCCCTCGCGCACCAACCTTTGTTCAGGAGCATCCGCCGCATATCCGGCGCTGTTCAGGTGAAAAAGGTAAAAATCCCGCAAATTTTCACTCCCGACTCCCGGCGGCTCAAAAGAACGGAAAATTTCGAGCGCTTTCGCAAACTTTTTTTGGGGGACATTCAGTGATTCGCACAATTTTTCCGCCGGCATATCCAAAAAGCCCCGCCGGTCCAAATGAAAATAAATTTCCTTCAACAGCGCTCGCGTCTCCTCGTCAACCGCCGCCAATTCAATCTGCCGCTCGAGAGATTCATAAACAGATTCTTTTGCCGGGATCGAATTAAAAAAATAATCTCGCCGCCGTTGCGCCTCTTGGGCGGAAACTTTGTTCCCGGCGCCGTCGGAATCCATGCGCCAGCTATCCTCCTCGCGCGCGACTTCCGCCTCGCGCATCTCCCGGCTCTCTGGAGGAAGCATTTCCAACAATGGATTTTTCTCAACCTCGGCTTCGAGTTCCCGTTCCAAATCGCTCGTCGGGATCTGCAAGATATGCAAAGACTGCAACTGCGCCTGCGTCAGCTGCTGCTGGAGCTCCGCACCGACGGCGACATTCGCGCCCAATGTCGCCGACTGTTGAATTTCCGGTCCTGCCATGTTCTCCTGTTATTATACGAAAAAGCCGGCGTTCCCGCAAAACTCACGGCTGCATTTCTGCGGCGTTCCCGGAAGGCGCCGGCGGCTTGTAGCGTTTGAGTTGTATCGAGTTCCAGACATTGTGGCAAATCACATAAAAAGTCGGTCCGAGCGCAATTATCGGATTAAAAAACGCCAACGCGACCCACAACATCAGCATCGTGTTTTTTTGCCCGAGCGACTGTGAGCATTCCCGCCGGAATTTTTTCTCGCCTATAAAATACCCCGCCGTAAAATTGACGACGCATGTTGTCGCCGCCAGGGCGAAAATTCCCGACAGCGTCCAAACGCTGATATTCTCCTGGTTTGCAATATAGGCGAAACTCTGCGCACAACAACAAAAAAGCATCACCATCCAAAGATAAAAGGACAAAAATTTACAACGCCGCACCGCGCGCGTTCCCGCCGCCCACATTTTGCGCAAAAGCATCGCAGCCAAAAACGGCGTTCCCACAACGATGATCGCACCCTTTGCCAGCGGGAGCGTTTCGATCTGATACTCTCCGCCGATCACAATATGCACCAGCGGCGCCAATGTAAAAGCGACAAAAAGATTGGAGAACGCCACGCTCACAGTCGCATAATCGGCGCGACGCCCCAAGAGCGCCGTGATCACCGGAGCCGCGTTCGCCGTCGGAGTCATTGCCATCAAAAACGCCATAATCGCAAAATCCGTATTGCCCGTCAGCCACAACGTCCCCCAAAACATCAAGACCGCCATCAGCACCATAAATATCAAAATCCCCAAATGGCTTTTCGCGAGCGTCTCCCGGGAAAACCGAACGTCGATAAACGCAAAAAAAAGCATTGTCACCACAAAATACGGCACCAGCGTTCCCGCGTTAAAAACGCCCTCGACCTGATCCACGGAAAAAAAATCGCGCGTGCCCGGGAACAGTACCGGAAAAACGCAGCCCGCAACAATAGCACCGACCAAACAGAGCATCCGTCGCGTTCCTGGATTTATTTTCATTTTCATTTTCCTACCATTTTAGTCGGCGTTCCCGCAAAACACAAACGGGAACGCAAAACATTGCGTTCCCGTCCGCTTAAAAACGCGTTCCCGCGAATTATTCCTCGACAAATTTATAGACTTTTTCGATCTCGCGCTGCATCATTGTCGTATATTCCTGGATAAACTCGTCATCCGGATTTTTGGCGTGAGCAGCTTCAAGTCTGCCGATAAAGTCCTTGACCGGCTCGATGTTCGCCGAAATCGTATCCTTATAAATCTTGCGAATGGCGGTCTCATCGCGACGCACGCCAAAGGAATTGATGCTTTCGAGAGCTTTTTCCTCGATCATGTCGTCCCATTTTCTGAAATCTTTTTCAATCGGCAAAACATCCCGGAAGAACGGATATTTGTCAATCGCCGTTCCCGTCGTGTCCGCCTGCAAAACTTCAACGACAGCCAAACGGTTTTCCGAATGACGCTGCGACGAGCACTTGCTCAAAATCGCATCCAGGCGCGCCACGCGATCGGGAGCGTCCGCGGGGACCTCGGAAAGCTGCTTGCGCACCAAATAGCGGTCGGAACCCTTACCCTGCGAAGCGGTGATGGCGAGATTTTCCAAATATTGTTCCGGCGTGCACTTGTCATAGCCCATTTGCCCGAAAACAATACCGGCGCTGTCCATCAGCAAAATCGTCGGAAAGCCGTGAATATTATATTTCGTCGCCAGGGCTTCGTTGCGTTCCGCCTGCTCCTTCGTAATTTTTTCCTTCGCCTTCGGGAAATCGATAACAACGGGAACGAATTTCTCCGAAACTTTTTCCAAAAATCCGGGTTTTTCCAAAATATTTTTGTCCAACTCCACACAATAGCCGCACCAGTCGCTTCCGGTAAAGAAGACGAACAGGTCTTTGCCCTCCTCTGCCGCGCGGGAACGCGCCGTATTGAAATCGGTCAGCCAAAGCGTCGAATGCATCGTTTCCGCCGGAGCCGGAGTCTCAACTGCCGCGGGAACGGCGACTTCTTCCGTCGTTGCGGGAACGCCGTTTGTCTTTTCTTCACAGGCGCTCGTTAAAAATGCGGCGGCAAACAATAAAGCCGCCCCAGAGATATAATTAGTTTTCATAGGTTAAAAAATAAGCGACGCGCAATGGGATTTTTATTTTTTTACAACTGCGCTTGTCGAAAATTTTAGCAAAAATGCAATTTCTCCAAAAGATAAAACCTTTTTTTGTATCGCGCAACTTTGTTAGAATATCCCTATGAAGATTTTATCCCCGATTCTTTTTTTCGCCTCCAGTCTTCTCGCCGTCGCAGCCGAACTTTCCCTAATTCCCGTTCCCGCAAAAATCGATTATCCTGCGGGCGGCGACTTTGTCCTCGATAGCGGCGTCCGCATCTGCTCCGCTGTTCCTGACGCCGATTTCGCTGCCGGATTCCTCTCACGACAAAGCGGCATTTCAAGCGTTCCCGCGGACGGAAAAATTATTTTCGAGCAGCTGGACACCCCCCAAAAAATCAACGCCGATCCCGAAGGCTACACCCTCGAAGTGACAGAAAATCAAATTGTCATTCGGGCGATTGCTCCCGCCGGCTTTTTTTACGGCGCGCAAACCCTCCTGCAAATTCTCGACTGCGGGAACGACAAAATCGCTCCCGTCCGGATCGCCGACTACCCGCGTTTTCGCTGGCGCGGCGTGATGCTCGACTCCGCGCGACATTTCCAGGATCCCCAGTGGATTAAAAAATTTATCGATCTGCTCGCCTCGCAAAAAATCAATGTTTTTCACTGGCACCTGACCGATGACCAGGGCTGGCGCATCGAGATAAAAAAGTTCCCGCAACTCACCCGCGTCGGCGCCTGGCGCGACGGGATCGGCTTCGGATTTCGCCCCGACGAGACGGAACATTACAATTCTGAAGGCCGCTACGGAGGATTTTACAGCCAGGAACAGATTCGCGAGCTCGTCGCCTATGCGCGGGAACGCGGGATTACGATCGTTCCCGAAATCGAATTGCCGGGACATGCGGTCGCCGCACTCTGCGCCCTGCCGCAGCTGGGCTGCACCGGCGGACCTTATCGGATCTGGGAAAAAGGCGGCGTCTCCGACGATGTCTATTGCGCCGGCAACGAAGCCCTCTACGACTTTTTGGAAGATGTCTTTGACGAAGTCGCAGATCTGTTCCCGTCAAAAATCATCCATATCGGCGGAGACGAATGTCCTCAAATCCGCTGGAAAACCTGCCCGCGCTGTCAGGCGAAAATGCGCGCCGAAAACCTCGCCGTCACAATGGATTTGCAAAGCTACTGCGTCAATCGCATCGCCAAGTTTTTAAAAAACAAAGGACGGCGGATTATCGGCTGGGACGAAATCCTCGCCGACGGCATCACCAACGACGCTGTCATCATGAGCTGGCGCGGGAACAGCGGCGGGATCCGAGCCTCAAAACTCGGCCACGATGTCGTCATGTCGCCGACCAACTATTGCTATTTTGACTATTCCCAGGCGCGGACAGGCGAACCGCGTTCCTTCGGCGGACTCGTGCCCCTCGGGCGAGCTTACGAATTCGACCCCGCGCGCGACGTTCCCGCGGAGTTCCAAAACCGCATTCTCGGCGGACAGGCAAACCTTTGGAGCGAATATATGCCCAACGAAGCCCAGGTCGAATACATGCTCGCACCGCGCGTTTGCGCCCTCGCCGAATCCGTCTGGTCGCCGGCGGACAAAAAAAACTATGAGGATTTTTCCAAGCGGATGCTCGCGCAATACAAGCGTTTTGAACGCGCCAAATGGAACTATCGCAAGCCCGAAGGCATCGTCGTCCGCCTCGGCGCGGGAACGATGATTTTTGACTGCGATCTGCCCGGCGCCACCGTCGCCTACACACTCGACGGCAGCGTTCCCGACAAAAACTCTCCGCGAGCCGCCGACCAATGCACGCTGACACTCCCAAAAGGCGATTTCAAAATCCTCAAAGCCCGCGTCTTCCTGCCGGACGGCAGCCTCGGCAAAATCTGCGAACGCTATCTCAATTTCCCCAAAGCTCTCGTCAAAACCGACCTGCTGCCCTACGAAAATTTTATCCCCGAAAAAGCCGTGGACGGCGACCGCAACACCTTCTTTTGGGCGAACGCGCCCGTTCCCGCCGGAGCCACTTTCGCCGCATTTTTTGACAGCGCCAAAACGTTTTCAAAAATAAACTGCATCACCGGCAAAAACGAAAACGGAGGAGGCGGAGACAAAGCGGAAAACGCCGTTTTGGAAATTTCCTCCGACGGCAAAGCATGGCTCCCGCTCGCCTATTTTTCAAACGGCAACGCCCGCGCGAACATTCCGGCGGGAACGCCCGTTCTCGCCATGCGCATCCGTTTTCTCAAGGCACAGAGCAACTGGCTTGTCGTGAGAGAATTTGAAATCGAATAAACAACGCGGGAACGGAATTTTTCCCGTTCCCGCAAAACGCCGTTCCCGCCGGCATTCACCGAGAAATCTTTTTGGGGGCGAACGCGCGATAAACCCAAAAATGATAAAGTAAGACCAGCGGAATCCCCAGGATCGCGACGACGAGCATCACGAGCAATGTTTTATCCGACGCCGAGTCGGCGATCGTCAACGCGTTTTCCGGCGGGATCGCGGGAACAAGATTCGGGAAAATCCCCAAGCCGACCGTCGAGATCAAAAACACAATCGTCAACGCCGTTCCCGCAAACGCCAGTCTGAATGTCTGCAAACGGATAAAGATGCCCGTCGCCACCAAAAACAACGCAGCCGCCACGGGAACGATGCCGATCACGGGGATTTCCTTAAAATTATGCAACGCCGACGGCGCCGTCACAAAAATCCACGCCGTTAACGCGATATAGAAAATCGCCGTCGCGGCAAATTCCTTTGTCAGGCGCAAAAGCAAGTCGAAGCGGATTTCCGCCTCGCCCGTCCGTATCATCAAAAACAACGCCCCGTGCAAACGCAAAAGGCAAACGGCGAGCAAGCCCGACAAAAGCGGGATCGGCTCGAGCAGATTCAAAAGCCCCAAGAAACCCGCATCGATTTCCCCCGAAGCATCCACGGGCAAACCCGCCACGAGATTGCCGACAGCCACGCCCAAGAGCAGCGCGATCATCGTGCTCGAAATGCAAAAACTCCAATCCCAAAAGCAGCGCCACGACGCCGACTCGATTTTGTCGCGCAACTCAAGCGCCAGGACTCTAAAAATCAACATTCCCAAGAGCAAAACCAAAGCGGTGTAAAGTCCGCTGAAAACGCTCGCATAAACATGCGGGAACGCCGCGAACAGTGCTCCTCCGGCAGTCAAAAGCCAAACCTCGTTCCCGTCCCAGACGGGAGCGACCGTCTCTAAGGCGAAACGGCGGGAACGCTCGTTTTTAAAATGCGGCAAACACGAACCGACACCCAAGTCAAAACCGTCAAGCAGGGCATACGCGATAAACAAAACCCCCAAAAGCCCAAACCAGACAAGCTGCAATATTGAAAAATCTGCCATAAGTCAAAAAAATCTATCGGTGATCACGAATTTTTTTAATAAAAACAAAAAGGAAAAGCAGCGCCATCGTCGTGTAAACCAATGTGAAAAAGATCAGGGAGAAAATCAATTGCCCGCCTGAAACATTTGTCGAAAACGCGTCCTCCGTCCTCAAAAGCCCCTGCACGATCCAAGGCTGGCGTCCCACTTCTGTCGCGATCCAGCCAAACTGGTTGGCAATTTGCGGCAGCAACGCCGCGGGAACGGCAAACGACAACCACCAACGACTCTCAAAAAGACGGCCGCGCCACCACAGCCAAAATCCCAGCGCCAGCAAAAGCGCCATCGCGCCGCCGCAATAAACCATCATGTGGAAACTCTGAAATGTCAACTGCACCGGCGGACGATTTTCCGCGGGAACGTCATTGAGCCCCAAAATCGGATTTTCGGGATCGGCACACAAGCCTCTCCCCAACATTATATTGACCGCTCCGGGGACTTCCGGGCCGTGCACCGTTCCCGCCGCTTCGTCCACGATCCCGAAGAGATGGAACGACGCCGCCTCGCCCGTTTCAAAAATCCCTTCCGTCGCGGCAAATTTTACCGGCTGGGTTTTTTCCAGCAAAACCGCACTCGAATGTCCTGATGCAAAGAGCAGCGCCATGGCGACCGCCGCAAACGCCAAACCCGCCTTCAAACCTTTTTGAGCCTCGGGAACGCAACGCTTTTTTAAAAGCTGCCACGCGCAAACCGCGATAACCAGAAACGCACCTGTCGTCCACGCGGCCGTCGTCACATGCCAAATGCGATCGAGCGTCGAAGGATTGAAAACCATTTCCCAAAAACTTGTAATCTCCGCCCGCGGACCCCTTGCCGTCTCCACGAGATGATAACCCGCCGGCGTCTGCATCCACGAATTCGCCACCAAAATCCAAATCGCGCTCAAATGCGCGCCGATCGCCATCATGACAACCGAAAAATACCGGAATCCCGCACTCACTTTCCCGCGGCCGAAAAGCACAATGCCCAAAAAGCAGGATTCCATAAAAAACGCAAAAATCGCCTCAATCGCCAACGGCGAGCCGAAAACATCGCCGACAAACCGGGAATAACGCGCCCAATTGGTCCCGAACTCAAACTCGAGCACAATGCCCGTCGCCACGCCAAAGGCAAAAATCAGCGCGAACAATTTCGTCCAAAATTCCGCCAGCCCCTGCCAGCCCGCCTCCTTTTTCTTGTAGGCGATCCCGTGAACAACCGCCAAAAAAACTCCCAAGCCGATCGAAAGCGGCGGGAATAAAAAATGAAATCCAGCCGTCAGGGCAAACTGGATGCGCGCAAGCATTTCGGGGTCCATAGCAGTCATTATAATCATTCAAAAAAAAATTAACAATTTTAAAAGCCCGTTCCCGCGAACGGCGTTCCCGCCAAAAACAACGTTCCCGCGAAGAAAATTTTTCTCTGCGGGAACGCTTTGGCTTTCAACTATGAGAATCAAAATTAATTATTCTCTGCAACACCTTCTAAATTTTTCGTCTTTTCATAAGATTTTAAATCTTTTTCTTCTTCAATAAATGCCCAAAATTGAGGTAATAATTTTTGATATTCTTCCATTGTCGAAATCTCCCAATAATCAGGCACATCGTAAGAAGCATATTTTAACGGATCCGCCAAAGCGTTTTTAACCATATTATAAAATTCTAAATCATTGGTTATACTCAAACCCTCTTTTTGAACTTTAGAACTTAAAGCAGAATAGCCAGCCACTTCAAGAAGCGGACATTTTAATCTGCCCATAAATCGAGAATCATACCAATAGCAAAAAACATAATAAATAATTTGATTAATAAGTTTTTCTCTTTCTTTAGACGATTCCTCCTCAGAAATTTGTCTTCCCTTACTCCCAAAAGTAAGCGATCCCCAATTCCAACTCTTTTCTTTATACCACCATTCCGCTTGCCAATAATAAAAAGCAAATAAACGGTACATCTGAATATCGTCACTTCAGTAATAACTATTTTTAGGTTTATTACAACAAGCCGCCGCAAAGAAGCACCCGATAAAAATGAAAGTATAAATAACGATCTTTTTCATAAAACAAATTCAAATCTATTCTTTTTTAGGCATTGGACATTTTTAACCATTTTTCGAGCAGTTGCAACAAATCTTGTCCGTAAACAAACCAAGTGCCATTTTTTTGAATGGTGAGTGGACGCGTCGCGGTAGCTTGCGTCGGATCCCAAAAAACAAACCACAACGCGGGCGTTCCCGCTTCGGTCGCGTTCCCGTGATTGCCAATTTCATCAAATGCGTAAGCAAAATTCTCGTTCCTGAGCGTTGCGCTCGTCAGTTCTGATTTTGAATTGTAAGCAAACGAATCATCTTGCGTTTTGCCGTTGCGCAAAGTTTGGCGCGTCGTGCAAATATTCGCTGACGCGACAGAAGTCGCACAACGTTTATATGCCATGGACACGTGCAAATCGAACTTTTTGTCAAATTTTCGCTTTTTCGTCATATCATTTATTTTAACTATTTTACAAAATTATCAATTATTTTTTCTATATAAGTTTAGAAAATAAATGAAAATTTTTATTCCAACAAAAAAGATAAGATAAAAGCACATTGTAACAAATAAATAAAAAATAAATGACAAAAAATAAATAAAATCAAAATCTGGGACTTCTTGTTGTGCTTCAAAATAAACAGCGCAAACGCTCACATACACCCAACCAACAAAACTTGAAACAAAATAAGCAACAATTTTATTTTTGAAAACAAAAAACAAGAACACTGGAATAAAAAAATAGAAAAAATACAATATCATAAAGTTTCCAATTTAGACAAACATAATTGCGAACAACACTACTATCTGAAAAACTTTTGAGATTCATAATATTAACAATTATTATTTTTTATACGCAAATAGAATTCTAAAATATCTAATAATGTTGCGTTTTTTCCAAACAAATAATCATTTTCATCGTTAAAAACTTCTTCTGTTACCTCAAGAAAAATATTCATTTTCGGACGATGTTTGTTTTGCTTAAAAACCGCATCTTCTGCAAGCATAAAAAAAATCTTCCCAGTCAAGATGATCAATTCTTAAAAGAGTCTGCCAATTGTCACCAGGATATAAAAAAGAATTGGGAAATACACATCCAGAGATTGAATTAACATAGCGATACCAACCTTTAGGATTTTTACAATTTCGCCACTGTGTTTTAGTATCTTCAAAAGTCCTTAATTTTAAGATTTCAAAAACTCTTCTTTTTATTAGGGCATCCCAACCAATGATTGGAATACCTGAGATATACTTTTCGAAAGCAGGTTTTGGACAAAGTTCTTCTGCCTGGGGAATGTTAGTAAAGTAATTCAGATTCATCATAACCAAGTGTTTTCCATGATATTTCTAAATTTCCAAAACAAAACTCGATCAGTCTGTTTATATTGAATAACCATTGTTTTTTCACTTTTCAATATTTATTTCTATCAGGCGTTTTAATCAAATTGCCAAAAATTCTTATCATCCGGGACAATATGTTTTTCGATCTCTTTTTCCGTCAAACTTCCTAAATATACAATAAAATGATGTTCAATCTTCTTCCCTTCAAATAAAATAGGTCGTTTTATAACAGAGAAAATAAAACCACCTGAATGTAAACATATACTGCCACTAACAGGTTCGACCCAAGCGCACAAATAAATGTCCTCTTTTTCATTTAATTTTACAACTTTTATTCTATATGTTTTTTGTGTTGGAACAAGAAGACGTTTATATCCATCATAATCATAACTAAAGATAGACGTTTTATAAGAATATTCTGTCCAGTCATTAGAAAGTTTTTTTTCATGAAAATCTTCGTTATTTTCATACTTCATATTGCTGTTCTCATACGCCTCTATCGAAACACTCCCGATAGATGAAATATCTCTATCAGAAAGTTCTGGAATAAAGAAAAGAAGAGCACTCTGTGAAATCTTAGATTCAGCCTTTAAAACTCCTCCAAATAAAAAGAAAAATAATATTGTAATTAATTTTCCCATTTTTACAATTCTCATTGCGCAGGCACATGATAACCTGCAGTATTTTTCATACAATCAGCCAGCTCTTTCGCTCGATTAGGAGAATCTTCTTTTGCCCATTTTGAATCTAACATTTCTTTTGCCGCATCTTTTAATCCTGGATTTTGCTCCCGCCCGACATGCTTAAAGTTTTCGTACCCGTCCCCAAGCCGTTAGCATCAAAGTTGCCTTCCCCTGAAGGTGTCGGCTGGGGATTTGTGTTTTGAGCATTATTCGCTTCGCTCATAAAAAAAATAAAAAATTTAGGGGTTTTAAAACACCAACGACTATAACCGCGAAAAAATTATCAGTCAAACAAAAAACCCGTTCCCGCGAACGGCGTTCCCGCCAAAAACAACGTTCCCGCGAAGTGAGTTTCACGGGAACGCCGGATTTTCCTTTTTTCAGCCTATCGGACAAAAAAGAGCTCGCGATACTTCGGCAACGGCCAGATTTCGTTGTCGATCAAGAGTTCCAGTTTGTCGATATGATAACGGATCGTGTCAAAGCACGGGAGCACCGTATCGTGATAGGCGATGGCGCGGGAACGCGGATCCGTAATCAGATTCGCCGCCTTTCGCGCATCCAGCATCTTGTCCGACTCTTCCGTGACCGCCGTCATATGTTCGTTGATAGCGGTAATCAGACGGATTTGCTCCTTGGAGAGTTCTTCAAATTTTTTCTCTGAGAAAATCGCCTTAAGCCGCGCGACATTTTCCAAGAGCGACGACTGATAACGAATTGCGATCGGGATGACGTGATTGTGCGCCAAATCTCCGAGCACACGCGCTTCGATCTGGATTTTTTTCACATAAATCTCCCATTTGACTTCGTTGCGCGTCTCCAATTCTTTTTTGGAATGAATCGAACCGTTGGCAAAAACTTTTTGCGAAAGCGGCGAAGTGTAGGCGTCGTAAATGAGCGGGACCGATGTTTCACAGTCGAGACCGCGCTTCGCCGCCAATTTTTTCCATTCGTCGGAATAGCCGTTCCCGTCATAACGGATCGGTTTGGATTCCTTGATATATTTTTTCAGAACCGTATAAAGCGCCTCTTTTTTGTTTTGTCCCTTTGCAATCAGCGCGTCCACCTCCGTCTTGAATTCTTTGAGCTGATAGGCGAGAGCCGCATTGAGCGCCGTCATCGCCGAGGCGCAATTGGCGGAAGAGCCGACCGCACGAAACTCAAAACGATTGCCCGTAAAAGCAAACGGTGAAGTCCGGTTTCTGTCGGTATTGTCCACAAGAATTTCCGGAATCTGACCGACGCCGAGCTTGATCTGTTTTTTGGAATCCATCGTGATCGCATCATCGACGGAGGATTTTTCAAACGCGTCGAGCACCTCGCTGATCTGACGTCCCAAAAACGAGGAAATGATCGCCGGCGGTGCTTCATTGGCGCCCAAACGATGCGCGTTTGACGCCGACGCGATCGACGCCTTGATCATGCCGTTGTTGCGATAAAGCGCCATCAAGGCATTGACGATAAAAGTGATGAAGCGCAAGTTTTCCATCGAGTTTTTGCCCGGCGAAAAAAGATTGACGCCCGTATTCGTCGAAAGCGACCAGTTGTTGTGTTTGCCGGATCCGTTGATCCCCTTAAAAGGTTTTTCATGAAGCAAAATGCGGAAACGATGGCGACGCGCCACCTCGCGCATCATCATCATGCAAAGCAGATTGTGGTCGCACGCCAAATTGCACTCTTCATAAATCGGCGCCAATTCAAACTGGTTGGGAGCGACTTCGTTGTGACGCGTTTTCACAGGAATGCCGAGTTTCCAGCACTCATATTCAAGCTCCTGCATAAACGCCAGCACCCGACGCGGGATCGCGCCAAAATAATGGTCCTCCAACTGCTGATTTTTTGCCGACTCATGACCCATCAGCGTGCGTCCTGTCAAAATCAGGTCCGGGCGGGCGTTGTAAAGTTCCTCGTCCACCAAAAAATATTCCTGTTCCCAGCCCAAAGAGGTTTGAACACGCGTCACATCCGTCGAAAAATAACGGCAAACGCCGACAGCCGCCTTGTTGACCGCCGCCAGCGATTTTAACAACGGCGCCTTGTAGTCAAGCGTCTCCCCCGAAAACGAAATGAAAATCGTCGGGATATAAAGCGTGTCGCCCATGATAAACGCCGGCGACGAGGGATCCCAGGCGGAATAGCCGCGAGCCTCAAAGGTCGAACGCAAACCGCCATTCGGGAACGATGACGCGTCAGGCTCCTGCTGCGCTAAGATTTTTCCCGAAAATTCCTCAATCATCCCGCCCTGGCCGTCGTGTTCGACAAAAGCGTCGTGCTTTTCCGCCGTGCCCTCAGTCAAGGGATGAAACCAGTGGGAATAGTGGGTAGCGCCGTTTTCCATCGCCCACAAACGCATCGCGGGAGCAACATGGGCCGCAAGTTCCAAAGAAACCGGCTCCCCGTTATCAATCGCCGCCGTGACCGCTTTGAAAGTCTCCTTGGACAAATGTTTCGCCATCGCCTTGCGATTGAAAACCAAACATCCGAAATATTCCGAAGTCTTGGCCTGAGGAGGAGTTATGGGCAGAACTTCACGGTTGGAGGCCTTTTCCACTGCATAAAAACGACTGTCTGACATTTTTTATAATAGTAATAAATTGAACGTTCCCGAAACGGGAACAGAATCAGTCTATCGGAGATTTCACAAAAACGTCAAGCGTTTTGTGGAAAATTCCGCAAAAAAATGAAAATTATCGCCAAAATTTCAAAAAATGACAGGAATTTCCGTCAAAAATCTAAAAAAATGACAAAAATTTATAAAATTTTATGGAATTTTCCAATTTTTGCCGTTCCCGCAAGACAAAAAAAAACGTTCCCGCGGGAACAAGGCCTGCGGGAACGACATTTTTAACTTGGCGCCAAACTTATCTCGCCTCTTCCGAAACGCGCAGTTCCCGGATAACAAGGATGTGGATTTTGCCGGGATAGGTCAATTCTTCTTCGATGGCGCGACGGATTTTGAGCGCGATCGCATGAGCGCCGACATCATCGACTTCGGCGCTGGAGACGATGACACGCAGTTCCCGTCCCGCCTGGATCGCAAACGCGTCCGTCACACCTTCAAAACGCCGTGCGATATTTTCGAGCGACGTCATGCGTTCGATATAGCCTTCTGTCGAAAAAGTCCGGGCTCCGGGTCTTGTTGCCGAGATCGAGTCCGCCACCATCACCAGCGAACCCAAGAGCGTCGTGTGCGGCACATCGTTGTGATGGCCTTCGACGGCATTGACGATCGCCTCCGCTTCGCCGCTCATCCGCAAAACACGGGCGCCCGCGAGCGCGTGCGACTCTTCGTTTTCCTCGTTGATCGCTTTGCCAATGTCGTGGAAAAGCCCGGCGCGCTTCGCCAAATCCACATTCAAACCCATCTCACTGGCGAGCGTTCCCGCGATTTTTGCAGTTTCAATCGAGTGGTCGAGCGTGTTTTGGTTGTAGGAAAGACGATATTGAAGACGCCCCAGGAGAATTCTGATGTTTTCGGGAACGTCATAAACGCCGACGCTATCACAGGCTCTGGTGCCAATTTCGACACTGTCCTTTTGCGCCTCGTTTTTGGCTTCTTCATAAAAAGCCTCGATGCTCTGCGGATGGATTCTGCCGTCTTCGATCAAATGCCGCAATGTCTGCATCGCGATATGGCGACGAAAAGGATCAAAACACGAAACCAGAACGCTGCCCGGCGTATCGTCGATTATCAGCGTCGCTCCCGTGACTTGTTCAAAACTGCGGATATTGCGACCTTCCCTGCCGATCAGGCGTCCCTTGACTTCCTCCGCGGGGATTTCGACAATGCTGCCCGACTGCTCTTCATTCATCCTGGGCGCGATACGCTGCATCACCGTGAGCAAAATCCGATTGGCGTCATGTTGCAAGTCCGTCTCCGACTGTTCCAAAATCTTGTGACGAATCTGCCGCGCCTCCTCGACCGCATTCGCCTCTGCAGCGCGGACAATCTCCGCGCGAGCCTCCTCAAAAGTCGTTCCCGCGACATTCTCCAGCTTGCGCGCATATTCCGCACTCAAATCCCGCAACTGGCGTTCCCGCAAATCCAAATTTTTTTTAGCAGACTCCAACTCGTTCTCCCGCAACAAAATCTGATCCGCCCGATTTTGCAAAAGCCCCTCACGGACCGCAAACTTTGCCTTGCGCTCCAAAAACTCCCGTTCCCGATCAAGCTCCTTCGCTTCATAACGATCTTGAAACCGCCGACGCATCTTCATCGTCTCCGACAGCATGCGCCGCGAATAAACCGTCGTCCGCCAAATAAGGACAACAAAGCCGGCGACGACAAACAAAAGTGCTGCAAAAACAAGAAATTCAAGTAACATCGGTCAAAACATTTCCATGGGAGCCCCCGATGAAAACCAGAATAACAAGCAACAAGTAAAATTTTAATAAAATAAAAAGGTCTTGTCGAATGTAAAGAAATTTATCTTGTTTTAATCTTAAAAGACAAAAAAAATTTTTGTTCTTCAAAAAACTTAAAACATTGCCCGCCAATATTCTTTTTCATAAAATTCACCCTTGAAACGGGAAAACAAATTGCCCCAAAAATCTTAGCAACTTTTTTCAACCCCCAAGCATGGACTTCATCAAAGAAAACGAACGCATTTACGCCAACGATAAAGACGGGAAACTCATCGCCGAAATCCGTTTTTCGCTCAAAAAGGGGATCGCCGTCATCACGCACACTTTTGTTGACGAATCCCTACGCGGACAAGGAATCGCCTCCCAGCTTGTCCGCTTGGCAGTCGAACAAATCCGCAAAAACGGCGTTCCCGTCGCCGCCACATGCTCATACGCCCAACTTTGGCTCCAACGGCACCCCGAACACCAGCCTGTCAATCCCTCATCGCACCATTAGCCGTTCCCGCCGCCGTCGCCGTCGAGCGATTGCCGACATTGTCGTTCCCGAGAGTCGCGGAAGTGAGCTCCGAGCGGGAATTATAGCCGAAGTTATCATTGAGGATTCTTCTCGATTTTTTCCTATCCATGGACAATCTTTACTGATACTGTTTTGCCTCCTTTAAAAATTCATCTACAGCATCTCGATTAACACGAAAATACCGAATGAACTCTCCCTCAACATTTTCAGCACTATACATAGGATTAATCCATATCATACTAGGATAAACCGAAAATGACATTTGATATTTTTTAGATTTATAAAAAAATAACGGGGCTGGCGGACACCCGCCACTTGTGTTCGAAAGAGGCTTTCTGCTCAAATATATTTTTTCAAATAACGATTGTATTTCATTTGATGCGACAATCACTTTTTCAGAACCCCGAAAGCGAAACGTGTCTGCATTTATTTTTGTATGAAAACCTAAAAAAAACATAAAGAATGCCGTCATTAAAAAAAAATTGTTAGAAAGGCATCTTTTTCTGACTACAAGTTCCATATAAATTGTTGATTTTTTTTAATAATTCCTTTTCCGAAAGAGATAATAAATTTTCAAGGGATATCCGCTTATTCAAATGTTAACCTTATAGAAATTTCATTTACTTAATAAACTTCAATCGGCACAGAGTAAAAAATTGTCCGCGTTCCCGAATCAAATCCATAAGCGGGAACTTTCGGAGGGCTTATTCGTCGATCTTCTCTTACATCAAACGTGGAGATCACCCCAAAATATTCAATTGTTTCTTTTTCCCTCTGCTCCGGATTACAGGAGATAAGAATATCCTTAAAAGATTGTGCATCTCCTTTTACTTGATAGCGAAGAATTATAAAAATCGGCATCTCCGGACTTGTCTCAAAAACGGTGCAAGAAGCAAATGTTCCCAATCCTTCTTTTTGAAGGATTGAATCTAAAGAATAGACCCAAAAATTAAACCCATTCCTTCGGTATCCATACAAAACCCGTCCCTCCGATAAAGATATACCCTTGTCTTTAGACAAATCATAAACAGCTCGCTGTGTTCCTCTCGGACCATGTGTTTCCGGATATTTTTTATCATCTGTCCTCCGATACACCCAACGCACAAGTGAGTGAAAAAGCGTGTTAAATTCAGAAATCACACGGCGATGTTCTGCAAAATCCGAATTTGTTTCATATACGCTTGGGAAAATAAATCTGAGATAAGACGCTACCGGATATTTTTTATCAACAACTGCGGTGCGCCCTCCCTGCTGGGTAAAATGTGAAACAAAATTAGAAAACGGAACTTCTTCTCGTAAAGCCTCTTCTTGAAACCGGAGATATGCTTCTGTTTTAGACAACGCCTCAAGTTTTTCCGTGATATCTTTTGGGGAAAGGAAAAGTCCGCATGTCGGATAAAAAATAAAAATGCCTTTATCATCCGGTATCGGTAACGATTTTTCTGGAATCTTAAATCGAAAACATTCATCTTCACAAGCAAAGACATTTTCCGTCCCCCATCCATAACGAATCCGTCGTTCCTCCGGATCATAAAAATAGGCAGTCGCACGCTCCTTTGGAATCCCCAGACCCCAAAGAACTGGAGAAAAGAATCTTCCCATATTGATGCGATCAAGCGAAGTTCCCTTAACGGAAACAACGCTCAACAAAAATGCGCTAAAAATAAACAGAATCAATCGCATAATCATTTTATTTTAAGATTTGAAAGTGGATCTATTGCACATTCCTTATACAGGTCATCAAATATGAACTCTAACTGTTTAATTGTTCTTTCTTTACACGAGCGTGTGCTAACATTATCTAAAACAAGAGACTTAAGACATTCCCTTAAATCTTTTCCTCCTTTACAAAGAGTGTTGTCGTAATTGTAAACAAAATTGCCGTTCCCGAGAGTCGCGGAAGTGAGCTCCGAGCGCGAATTATAGCCGAATGCATCCGATCGTGCCGTTCCCGCGTCGCGCGTCTGCGTGCGCGAGACAACACGCCCGAGCGAGTCGTAAGTATAATTCTGTTTTGCGAGGAGGGTGCTCACGCTGTCATTATAAGCGATTTCAACAGGCAAGTCACGCGAAGACTCGTAAGTTATTGTCTTCGTGACAAAATAATTTCCCACGCTCGCCAAAAGGTTCGTTCCCGCAATATCTGTGCACCTTTTAATTTAACAAAAACTTTCTCCGTTCCCGTAAAAACACCCGCGGGAATGAAATTATCCACAGATTGGAGGATTTAAAGATTGGAAACGGGGACGGCTGGAGCTTTTTTGCAAGGGAGGTTTACCGGCTGTGAGCGTCGTCGTCTTTGTTATCCGTCCGCAAATACCGGGCAATGTGTTTTCCAACGACGGCACGCACACAAATCCAAGTTATCGCCGCGCAAACATAAAACAAAATCAAGCCAACAACAAGAAAGAGAAGATCCATAAAAATATTAAACGATTTTTTTTGAACAAAGTCAAAGTCTGAAGAAAAAAACTGATCCTCGGCCGTCAAAGCGACAACAGTCTCCTCGCGGGAACGAGATCGAGGTGCCGCTGTCGCCGCTGATCATTGTCAAACCCGGCCCGACATCGATGCGGCTCTTGCGTTCGAGCCGCACGACGGCGTCGGCGAGTGCGTTGAGCTTTTCCGCCGTGAGAACCTCTCCCCTGTTAAAACTAGGAATTTCGTTCATTTTGTGTTATTTTTTAGTTGTTATGAAAAAACGTTTGCTTTTGTCCGTCTGTGTTGCTACAGTTGCCGTTTGCGCGCTCTGCGCTTTTGCCGTTCCCGCAAAGACTGTTGCGCCCGGCTCCGCGTCTGTCGATCCCGTGTCGGCTGGGATCGTCAACCCGGAAATCTCCAGAAGGGCAAAAGAAGCGCGCCGCGCTCTCGCAAGCCGCGTCCACGGGACGATAAAAGTCGTTCCTCGCGGAATGGGCGCGGATTATCGCGTGCGCCTTGTCCGCTTTCGCGATGAGGCTGACGCGGTCTATCGTCTTGAAAAACACTCCTCCACGAGCCACTTTCCGGCTGACGCGTGGATGTTTGTCACTAATACTATTGCGGACTTTAAAATCGAGATCGTCAATGCCGGAGAAGATTTTAGCGTGATGTTGATCGACTGACGACAGCGGCCGCTCCGGCGGGTTGTTTTATTTTTGTTTTATGAAAAAGCTTTTTATTACTCTTGCGCTTTGTGTTTGCGGGTCTCTCTTGGCTGCCGACTTTCCTGTGGATTACAAACTTTTAAAACGCAAATGGTGTTATGGTCGCATACGCGTTGTCCGGTCGGGTGTGGCGGACTTTAATGTGCGGGTTGTGCCAGAAAGTTGGCCCGCCGATCTTCGGGTTTGTCTTGTTGACAGGCCGGAAAATGCGGACCGGCCGGGGCGTTGGTATATCGTCCGCGGAGACAGTTGGAGCTCGTGGACGGTCCGTTTTGTTGATTCCGGTGCCGATTTCTCGATCCAGTTTGTGAGACCGGGATGGGAGGG
>JAILGB010000008.1 GCA_024697185.1 Opitutales bacterium
GATCCGACAATCTTGCCCAAACTGCCGCCGTTCACCGCATCGTCGATGTGAATGTTCACATAAAAAGACTGGGAGCCCGCACCGCTGCGCGTCATAAGCGTCGTCGTCGCGCTGTCACCGTCGGATTTAACGTTGTAAAGATATTGGATCAACGAATTTGAGCCGGGGGCGGGATTTGACGACGCATCATAATCGGCGAAATTAAGCGACGAACCGGCCTTCATCGTGACCGAAGCGCCCGCCATCCGCGATGTCAAGCCTAAGGTGTTATTGAGCGTTCCGTAACCCAGCCAGGTGTTGATTTGGCTTTTGACCGACAAACTTTTGCCTTCGTTAATAACAATCTCACCGCTTGACCAAGCAGGGATACCGGCAGAAATAGCCAACGCACCGCCGAGAGTGGTCACGATTGCGCCTTGATAGTAAGACGAGGCGTTCGCCCACGGTCCCGTCCAACGGTTGAGACGGTCGCCGACCAAAAGCTCTGCCCAGGTAATCTCCGTCCCCGGTATGAGATCAATAAGCTGTCCGTAACCGGTAATGTTTTCGCGGACGTATAGATAATCCGTATCCACCGACAAAGTTCCGCCGGTACCCGACAGCCGGATATCGCGGGAAGACCAAAAGCCACCGTCGATTCGCTCTTTGGCGCTGATGGTGTCTCCGGTGTTGATCGTAACGGCTGTCACCGCCGCTGTTGCAGAGATTGCCGTTCCCGCGAAGAGGGATGCTGCCGCAAAGAAAAGTGTTTTTGAAAACTTCATGAGGATTGGGATTTAAAATTTATGAAAAGTAAAAAATCAAAGTTGTCTGTCGCGCTTATTGTTGGCTGTCGTCTTCCCTTTTGATGAGTCCGACGAGCGAGAGTGAAAAATGCTCGCCTTCTTCGATCGCCTCTTCCTTGGCGGGAGGTGTCAGGAGACTTGCGGTCGCCGTCGTTCCCGCCACTGTCGAGATCTTGACGGGAACATCGCTTTTGCCGGCGCGTTTGAGCATATAAGCCGCTCCCGAAACAAGTTCGCCGGCGCCTTCGGACATCGTCAAAACCAAACGGTCGCCCGCCAGCGCCATTTCGACAGAGCCGACGGGAACGACATTTTTGGGAGCAGCCGGAGCTGCGGGAACGGCGGGAGCCGCGGGAACGGAATTCGGAGCCGCCGCCTGGCGATTGGATTCGAGAGCCGCCCAATCGAGCAGTTCGCTGGCTTTGTCCGAATTTTCCAAAATGGCGGGAACGGCCTTGAATGCGCCGCGCCACACGGGAACGAGGGCTTCGTCCAGCGGGAACGCGATCTCCACGCGCCGCACGCCGGGTTTCAGATTTTGCAGTTCGCGGGCATTTTTCAACTCCACTGCGGCGCCGTCCACCTTGATGACTGCCGCCGGCTGGCGCGCCAGTGCCAACGCCACATCGCTCAACACGATCTTGCCGTCGGGAACGTCAACGGGAATACGGCCGCGAAGGTCAAAACTGACGCGCGCCGGCTTGCCGCGTTCGAGTTTCACGCGCTTGAGCTCGACGCCGTAGAGCGACGAACGCGCCTCGATCGTCAAATCGCTGCCGATCTCATATTCTCCCGAAACCAGCGAACCGCGCGACTTGTGCTCGCCATTGACAAAAATCTCCGTGTCGGTCGGCAGGCAGGTCACGATCAGCTCGCCTTTTTTCATCTTGAAGACCGGCGACAACTTTTTCGCCGCGCCCGAACGCAGGACAACATCGTCCAAAACCGCCGGTTCCGCCGCGTTTTCGTTTTCAAAAACAAAACGGTATGTTCCCGCATAAAGCGTGTTGTCCAAAATCAAAAGCCCGTCCTCGGGCACCGAGCCGACGCGCACGCGCTGGCCGTTAAACTCCTGAAAAATCGTCGTTCCCGGCAAAGTCTGCACCACGACAACCGCGGGAACGCCCGACGCCTCCTGACCGCAAAGCTCCGCCGACGCCGCAAAAACACCCGCAAAAACCGCAAAAGGCGCGAGAAGACCATTGAGAAAAATTTTCTTCAAAAAATTTAGCATAAATACGCAAAGGGGGTTATCTTCCTCTATTACACCTTTTTTGGCCGTCGTTGTCAAACATTAAAACGCTCGCGCGCGCACGCGAGGCGGCAAAAATCCCGACAATTTTCCCGGGCACAAAAAAAGCGTTCCCGCCAAATCCGACGGAAACGCTTTTTGTCCGGCAAACGCCTTTTTACCAGTTTTCGCCCAAGAGCTCAAAATGCGCTTGCGGATGGGCGCAGGCGGGACAAAGCACCGGAGCTTCCGAAGCTTCGCAGATGTAACCGCAGTTGCGGCAGCGCCACCAAACTTTGCCGTCTTTCTTGAAGACCTCGCCCTTTTCGAGATTGGCGAGCAGTCCCAGGTAGCGTTTCTCGTGCTGTTTTTCCGCGATCGAGACATTGCGGAACACTGCCGCGATCTCGGCAAAACCTTCCTGCTCCGCGATATCCGCAAACTTGGGATAATCGCAAGACCATTCGCCGTGTTCGCCCGCGGCGGCAGCCTTCAAGTTTTCCGCCGTCGTGCCGATCACGCCCGCCGGGAACGCCGCGACAATCTCGACTTCGCCGCCCTCAAGAAACTTGAAAAAGCGTTTCGCGTGCTCTTTTTCCTGATTTGCCGTTTCCTCAAAAATCGCGGCGATCTGCACAAATCCCTCACTCTTTGCCTTGGAAGCGAAATAAGTGTAGCGATTGCGCGCCTGTGATTCTCCCGCAAAAGCGTGGAGGAGATTTTTTTCGGTCTGAGTACCTTTCAATGATGCCATATTTTTCCTTTTGTTAGGGTTACTGTGTTCGTATCTTTTAGAATAATTCAAAAATACTGGGAAATCAAGCATAAAATTTATGGCGGCGGGAACGAAATTTTCTTAAAATTTTTCTATTATGATCATTCTTGAAAAACCGCTCGTATCACAGGAGCTGAAAGCCTATCTCCAAGCCTCCAAAACGCCGGTTCTCGACAACGCCTATGCGCGTGAAATCCTCGCGGGAACGCCCGGCTGCCGCCTCACCGGAGACGCGGAGGCGCGGGAACGGATCGCCGGCGGCGAACGCCTTTACACCGTTTCCGAAAACGCCCTCGAATGGGTTTTGCAAAATATCGATGATCCCTGTTCCCGCCGCGTCATCGACACGATGAAAAACAAAACGGCGATGCGGCAGATCCTCCAAAGCGCCTATCCCGATTTTTTCTTCCGGGAAATCAGCGTCGAAAAGCTCGCGGAGCTTGATTTTGACACGATTCCCGTTCCCGTCGTTCTGAAGCCGTCCGTCGGATTTTTTAGCGTCGGCGTCTATACGGTCCGCGACAAAAACGACTGGCAGAACGCTCTCGACGACATTCAAAAAAGTTCCGGAAACTGGAAAAAACTTTATCCCGAAAGCGTGCTCGCCAAGCAAAACTTCATCCTCGAAAAATACATCGACGGGGACGAATATGCCGTGGACGTCTATTTTGACGGCGACGGGAACGCCGTCATCCTCAACATCCTCAAACACGATTTTTCGTCCGCGAGCGACGTTTCCGACCGGCTCTATTACACATCAAAAAAAGTGATTCTCGAAAATCTCGAGCCCTTCACGGCGTTTTTCAATCGCGTCAACAAAAGCCTCGGCGCGCGCAACTTTCCCGCCCACGTCGAGCTCCGCGTCGAAGACGGAAAAGCCGTTCCCGTCGAGTTCAACCCGATGCGCTTTTCCGGCTACTGCACAACCGACGTCTCGCTCTTCGCCTACGGATTTCGCACCTACGATTTTTACCTCAACGACAAAAAACCCGACTGGGAAAAAATCCTCAGCGGCAAAGACGGCAAAATCTACGCGATGATCCTCCTCAACAAACCCGTTCCCTGCCCAGAGGTGAAGGATTTTGACTACGACAGCCTCTGCAAAAAATTTCAAAAAATTCTCTGCCTCCGCAAAAGCGACTGGCAAAAAAACAGCGTCTTCGGATTCCTCTTTGTCGAAACCGACAATCCGCAGGAACTCGACTATATCGTCAAGTCCGACCTTCTCGAATTTTGTAAAATCTAATCGAAACCCGTTCCCGCGGGAACGGCGGGAACGCCATTTTCGGGAACGGGGATTTTTGAAAGGCGCGGGAACGGGAAATCAGATTCTCCCGCCGGTGAGGCGGAGCATTTTTTCGCGCATTTCGCGCAGCTTTTTAGGATTTTTTTCGGCGAGATTGTTGCGCTGCCCGACATCTTTGACGATTTCAAAAAGCATTTCTTTTTCTGAAAACCCTGTTTCGTTGCCGGTCTCCCAGGCGACTTTCGGGGAACCCGGATGTGCGGGGATATAGATGTAGTCGCCTTCCCTGTATGCCAAGCGTCCCATGGATTGGACGATAAAATTTTTGCGGCCTTCCTTTTTGTTTTTGCCGAGCAGGACATCGAGATGGTTTTCAGAGTCCGTTCCCGCGGGAACGTTCCCGCCGACAAGTGCGGCGAGGCTGGCAAAAAAATCGAGTTGCGACACGGGAACGTCCGATGTTCCCGGCGCGATTTTTCCCTGCCAGCAAACGACGAACGGCACATGGGTCCCGCCCTCAAAAAGGCTGTATTTGCCGCCGCGCAACTTCCCTGTCGGGCTGTAGTTTTTTGCCTTGGCGAGCGGGATCGCGTCGTCGATGTAGCCGTCATCCAGGACCGGACCGTTGTCGCTGGTGAAAATGACGATCGTGTTTTTGTCGAGACCGTTTTTCTCAAGGCAGTCGAGCAGTTCGCCGACTTGGGCGTCGGCTTCGAGAATCACGTCGCCGCGCGGACCGAGTCCCGATTTTCCGGCAAATTTCGCATTGGGCAGACGCGGCACGTGCGGCTGGTGCAACGCATAATACATAAAAAACGGCTCGCTTTTGTTGGCTTCGACAAATTTTAGCGCCTCCCGCGAAAAAATCTCCGCCATCTTCTCGTCAACCCAGCGCGCCGCCGCGCCGCCCTTCATAAAACCGATGCGCGAAACGCCGTTGACGATACTGTCCGCGTGACCGTGCGAAGGATGCATTTTCAAAACTTGGGGATGCGTGCGGCCTGTCGGCTCCCCAGGGAAATTTTTGCGGTAACTGACAAAAATCGGATCGGCGGGATCGCGGTTGACGACATAGCCGTTTGAAAAATACACGCAGGGCACGCGGTCGTTGGTCGCCGCCATGATGTAGGAATGTTCAAAACCGATTTCCGCGGGGCCCGGCGTCACTTTTTTGTTCCAGTCGGAATCGCCCTTGCCGAGCCCGAGGTGCCATTTGCCGATCGCGCAAGTCTTGTAGCCGTTGTCGCGGAACATGGTCGCGATCGTCGGCCGGTCCGTCGGAATGATCAGCGGCGAATCCCCCGGCAAAACTTCAACGCGATTGCGCCACGGATAAACACCCGTCAACAAACCGTAACGGCTCGGCGAACTCGTCGCCGAAGAGCAATAGCCGCGCGTAAAACGCAAACCGCGCGCGGCAATCCTGTCGATGTTGGGCGTCTTTAACGGCGAACCGTAAGCCGAAATCTCCCCATAGCCCAAATCATCGGCGATCACGATGATGACATTGGGCTTGGAAGCGTTCCCGTGAGCCGCCGCGGGAACGGCAAAACCGACCAAAGCAGCCGTCGCCGCCATTGCAAAAAACGATTTTTCCATACGCAAAAAACAAAGTTGAAAACTTGTCGCGGGAACGCGGTTTTAACGACAAAATCCCGCAGGGTGACAAAAACCATTTTACACGATATGACAAAAAAAATTAATTTATTTTTCCTCAAAAACCGCACAAAATCCACTTGTATCCCCAGCAAAACTTTATTAAAATGATTCTAAAATTCTTAAAATGTCTGAAACCTTAAAATTATTCCTCGGGCTTTTGATTCCTTTTGCGGGAACGACGGCGGGTGCCGCCTGCGTTTTTTTCCTGCGGCGGCGGATGGGTGACAATCTGCAAAAAAGTCTGCTGGGTTTTGCCGCCGGCGTGATGGTCGCCGCCTCGGTTTTTTCGCTGTTGTTGCCGGCGATTGAGGATTCGTCGGACTTGGGCAAGTGGGCGTTTTTCCCGGCGGCGGCGGGAACGGCGCTCGGACTCAGTTTTTTGCTGGTTTTGGACAAAATCATCCCTCACCTGCACGCCAATGCCGCGCGACCCGAAGGTTTTGACGGCGTTCCCGTAAAACTCAGCCGTTCGGCACTGCTTTGTTTTGCGATAACACTCCACAATATTCCCGAAGGCATGGCGGTCGGCGTCGTTTTTGCGGGGGCAATCGGCGGTGATCCCAGTGTCTCCGTCGCTGCAGCCTTTACCCTCGCCGCCGGGATCGCGATCCAAAATTTCCCTGAGGGCGCCGTCGTCTCAATGCCGCTCCGCACTGCGGGAACGAGCCGCAAAAAAGCGTTTTTGCTGGGCACTCTCTCCGGGCTGGTCGAACCTGTCGCCGCCTTGCTCACAATCCTGCTCGCCGATCTTGTCGCCGCCGCCCTTCCTTATCTGCTTTCGTTTGCCGCGGGAGCGATGCTCTATGTCGTCGTCGAAGAACTCATCCCCGAAGCCTCCGAAGGCGAACACTCCAATCACGGGACTGTCAGCTTCGGTGTCGGATTCATCCTCATGATGATCCTCGACGTCGCCTTGGGATAATCCGCGTTCCCGCAAAACTCAGATTTTTTCCAAAACCGCGACATTCTCAATATGGCGCGTTTGCTCTGAATTGATGATGTGCATCAAGCAACGATGCCGGAGACTCCATCGGGAGCAGGTCATTAAGCGCATCCAGTATCTCTCTGATGACTCCTACATATCCAATGTAATTATCCCAGTTGCGCGTCATTAGCTTTGACGCAGTTTTCAAATTTCAATATATGCTCAACAAGCGTGTCGTAATCGGCTATCGTCGGCATGAAATCACCCCTTAATATATGGCACGATCACATCGTAAAACTTCCTTGTCCACTCTGCATGGAATTTTGCCATCTGAGGCCAGTCATCCTCATTTTCGATACTCACATTATCCAACTGGATAAACACCTTAGAGGCCTTAATATCATCGCCACGGTTCCACTGAAGCTCCGTGCCAAGCTTTGATTCGATTTCTGCCTTGTGCTGATAAAGATCATCAAAGGCCGCCTTATTCTCATCCTTGTCAGCTCTAGCAAATAACACCTCGGATCGCGCTGAATCGAAATTCGCTACGCAGCACAGATAAAAGCCTCCAATGCCAAAGAATCCTTTAATACAGTTGTCCGTGCTCGGATTGACATTGGTGAAAGAACCGGGATTCCCGTGTGCTTCCTGAATCTGCGTCAAAGCATAAGTCCAGTATCGTTTCCTGATTTCAAACCTTGTCTCCGAGGATTTACCACTCAGACTCAATCGTTCACCAGCTAAAGAAAGTGCTGTTGTGATCCGGTCAAAGTGGTCGATGATCCAGTCAAATATCTTCGGCTGCTCTACAAGATTAAAGGCGTCAGCCTTCTCCTCGATGACAATGGAGCGTGTGGCTCCGGTCGACTTGGAATAATCCCAATTCAGGCTCTCGCCAAATTCAGACTCTATCTGGTCTTTTAAATCCTTCAGGCGATTATAGGTATCCACATTGTAGGTGTAGATGCCCATCTTTATTCGCTTGCCATAAGGAATGGAGAAGAAAAGATGGTAACCATTTGCACCGATATGGACATTGTAATATGTGCGTCCGGAGGCCTTCTGCTTGGCAATATCGCCTGATCTACCATGCTCATTCGCATAGTTTACAAATGAAGTCCAGAATTGCAGTTTTTGATCTTCACCAGAACCCTCTGCGACATCTTCGGTTTCCGGAGCCGCTGCAGTCGATTCTTCCAAATCCTCCGGGATTTCGCGACCATCCTTAACAAATGAAATGCCGATCAACTTCTCCAACTGCTCCTCATCGAATTGCAAATTCCAGCGTTCCTGCATGAAGACGAGGAGTTTTTCTGTCCTGCTGTAAATCTCAAAGGCCGTCCAGTCTGGGAGCTTGGAAACTTCTATTTCCGAATGCGAGCCGTTTTCGTATCCGCGACGTCCTGTTGTCTTGGAACGCTTCTTGTCCTCAAAGCTGTCATTCTGAAGAGCAGAGTTTACGCTCTGGCTTAACGGGAGAAGGTTTCCAAGCGCTCCCGAAAGCATCTTGATTTCGGCATTTTTAAACTGCCGGAACATATTACGCCAATAGAACTTTGTCGGCGTCTGCGGGAGTATATGCTCAATGGACACCTTGTCTTTTTCGGATTTCGTAAACATCGACCACGTACAGAATCGATCAATGTTATTCTTTTCGGCCAGCTTGGCCTCATACTCATAGAAGAAGTATCTCAGGCTGTTCCAATCATAATAGCCGTTTCCAGTCGAGAAGTATTTCTCAATTCTGGTGACGAAGTTCTGCGTGGCAAAATCCACATCGTTTGTGGTTCTGTCATAGATTTCCTCACAAAGCTCATCCACGTCTTTTTCTTTTACATATACCTGACGGGCAGCACGATAATAATCACTGCTGCCGTAGGAGGCATTGAAGTTTCCTAAGCGGAATGCAATAAAGATAAAGCGCTCAATAGCCTCAAGGATTTTTATCCTGCTATTTGTGGTAATATCCCTTCGACCAATAATCGCTGTAACCAGCGGCCTAAAATGGCCAATGCCTATACGGTTAAGCCGGTCAACACGCTTTTGCTCATCTGGCGAAAGATTGACGCTCTCGAACGGGAAATAGGTGTCATACCAATACTTCGCCATATCCTTGAGGCTATTCACATAGTCCTCGATCTCTTTCGGCCGGAGCTTGGATACTTCTATGGTCTCAGGTTCTTCAACTTCAACTGGCTCAGTGTCCTCAGTATCTGTCACATCATCGCTTATAACTGATTCAGACTCTGCCTCAACAAGCACTGGCGTCTTTTCAAATATACCCTTAGAGGAAAACTTACTCAGCAGGAACTTGATGTAATCGTCTCCACGCTTACGGGAATACCTGAAGTAGATAACCCAATGCGCACGCAGGAAATCATCATCAGAAAGAGGAACATTCTTATTCCTTCCAAGCTGGTAGTAAACCTCTTTCCACGCATCATTAATTTTCTTACGAAGCGCAGACTTATCCTTCTCATCAAACACCTCATCATCATAGAGTGTCGTTAGATAGATCAATCTGTTCTTCAGCAGTTCGAGGTTTGTCAGCTTCTTACCTCTGTTGTTCATGGTTTCAAAGGCCACAAACACATCGTAATCGTCGTCGATCTCATGGAGGTTGAACATCAAACGTTGTGTCAACTTTTTGTACAGAGTGTTTACTGCCTCAAGGCCATCTGCGCCGGATTCCTCGTACAACTTTCGAATGTTCTCGGCAAAGAAGTTCTTGGCGAATTTCAGGTTTTTGGTATAGTAGGTTTCGTTCACAGCGCCGGAATACGGCTCCTCGAAAACCTTATATTTCATATATTCCGCGCTGGGATTATCAACCTCATAACCGAAGAGGTATGTTGTCACCACTCCATTAGGAGGTCTTTTCCTGCATATGTACTTTGAAACGATCTCCTCGACCGTCTCATAGCCCAGCGTAATTTCTTTATCGGACTTGTCCTTGTTTTCTTCCAGACCGCGCACAAATCTAACGATTTCATTCAAGAGGATCACAAACGTGGTAATACGCTGCTGACCATCAACGATATGGCAAGGCTTATACCCGTTTTCCACAAGCCAGAGATCCTCACCCCAGCTTACGGTTTCCTTGCTTTTCAACGGCTTTAAAGACAGAAGACCCGTGTAATGGTAGCGATCAGACTGCAGATTCACAAGGTCATCCCAGAAATCCACGAGCTGCTGCTGCAACCAAGCGTAGCCTCGCTGATAGTCCGGTATCCGGAATAATCTATTTTGGAAAAGCAGCGACAACGGCTGCAGCTCATTTGCCATAGTGTAATTCCTCCTTACCCGACAACTCCGTCCGTAGTCGAGCTCGTCTGTGTTAATTGCATGTGAGACTTTATCCCGGATAGCTGTCCGGTACATATCCAGTCTCTTGAACTGATTCTTTCCAAAACCGCGACATTCTCAATATGGCGCGTTTGCGGGAACAAATCAAAGGGCTGGACGGTTTTGAGGGCATATTTGCCGCTCGCGAGCAAAAACTGCAGGTCGCGCGCCTGGGTGTCGGGACCGCAGGAAACGTAAACGATGCGCTTGGGAGCAAAGTCCAAAAGCTGCGTCAAAAACGCCTCGTCGCTGCCCTTGCGCGGCGGATCCATAATCACGGCGCACTGATCCGGCGGGAACGGGACCTGCGCGAAAATGATTTCCGACGATCCCGCGACAAATTCGCAATTCCCAATGCCGTTCCCGCGGGCGTTTTCGCGGGCGTTGACAACAGCGTCTTCGCTGACTTCGACCCCCAAGACGCGTTCAAAAGATTTTGCCGCCGACAAGGCGAAAAGTCCGCTCCCGCAATAAGTATCGACCAAAAAGCGGCAATCGCCGTTCCCGCGGGCGGCTTCGACGCCAAAGCGGACAAAATCGGGCAAAATAAAAGGATTGTTTTGGAAAAAATCGCCCGCGACAAAATGCAAGGTCAAATCCCCGACGCGTTCGGAAACTCTGCTTTTGTGATCGGTGACGACCCCTTCGAGCGTCTCGCGTAAGAGCAATGTCGCCCCGCGCTTGAATTCCCCGCGCGCCATTTTTGCCCGCGCGCCGTCACGAACAGCCGGAAGCGCACGATTGATCGCCTCCGTCGCAATGGGACAAGCGGGAACGTCGATGATTTTTCGGGCACTGCCGGCCGCCAAAAAACCGATCGGGAAATTTTCCTCGCCCTGTCGCGGGCGTTCGAAATGCGGCGTGATTTTGGAGCGGTAAGCCCATTGTTTGGGCGACGCGAAGCACGGTTTCAGCGTTCCCGCGGGCAAATCGATTTTGCCGATACGCGTCAAAAGTTCCTCGATTTGCCGCGTTTTCCATTCGAGTTGGGCGGCATAACTGAGATTTTGATATTGGCAGCCGCCACAACGGCCAAAAAGCGGGCATTGCGGCTCGACGCGCTGCGGCGAAGCCTTGAGAACCCGGATCAGATCGGCGCGGGAAAAGTGCTTGGAGTTGTGCCAGACGCTCGCCAGAACGCGTTCGCCGGGAAGCGCTCCCGCGACAAAGACAACCCAAGATTCGCCCGTGTCGAGCCCGATACGGCCGACGCCTTCACCGAGATTGGTCAGCGAAGAAATCTCAATTTCAATTTCCTGATGATACGCGAACGGCTCCGCCTTGAATTTTGGCGGAGCTTTGCGCGCGGGACCCGAAAAATCTGTTTTCATCGCTTAATATCCGGTGATGCGCGAACCGAATTTTTCGCGCAGGAACGTGGCGAGATTTGAAAAATCTGTCGGCGGGAACGCGGTCAGGTCGAGCATTTGTCCGCTAACCGGATGTTCAAATTTCAAATGCCAGGCATGGAGCATCACTCGCGGGAGCGGCCAGCCTTCGTGACGGTGGACGACTTTGCCGTAAACGCGATCGCCCAGGATCGGATGGCCGATATGCGCCAAATGGACGCGGATCTGGTGAGTGCGTCCCGTGTGAAGCACACAACGGACGAGCGCGGCGTCCTTGCCGAATTTTTCCAAAACAAACCAATCCGTCCAAGCGGATTTGCCCTCTTCGCGGATCGCCATTTTGACGCGATTGTTGGGATCGCGGTCGATGGGCGCCTTGATCGATCCCGCGAGGAGATCGGGCGCTTTATCGACGAGCGCGATGTATTCTTTGTGGATTTCGCGTTCTGCAAATTTTTCGACCATGGCGTGATAGGCGAAATCGCTTTTGGCGAAGACGATGAGGCCGCTGGTTTCCTTGTCGAGACGGTGCACGACGCCGGGACGGAGTTCGCCGCCCGCCATTGCCAGTTTGCCGCCGGTATGGTGGAGCAATGCGTGAACGAGGGTGTCGTCCGCCGTTCCCGCGCCGGGATGGGTGACCATGCCGGCGCTTTTGTTGATGACGATCAGGTCTTCGTCTTCAAAAAGCACATCGAGCGGGATCTCGACGGGAACGACGCCGGGACGGCTTTCTTCGGGGATTTCGACGCGAAGCTTGTCGCCGGCAGAAATTGCCGTCTTGCGCGTGAGCGCCGTTCCCGTGACTTCGTTCCTGACACAGCCGGCATCCAGCATTTTTTGCCACTGCGAGCGGGAACGGTCGGGAAAAAGTCCGGCGAGCCACTTGTCCGCCCGCTCATTTTTTACGCCTTCCGGCACTTCAAAAAATTCACTCATAAAAACTGCCGCCGGCCTCAATACCAAACGATATAAAATTCATCCTGCAGCCGCTTGAGATATTCGTCGCGTTCCTGGAAAGATTCGCTCGCGCGAATTCCGTTTTCGAGCTGTTGGCGCACATCCTTGAGGGCGGTCGTTCCCGCAGCGCGCCGGTCGTGAACCTTGAAGATGACGAACATGCGGCGGCCGCTGCCGTCAGTGAGTTCGAGCAGGTCGCTCACCTGACCGACTTCCGTCGCCTTGAGCGTCTCGACAACGGCTTCCGAAAGGTCCTCCAGTGCCGTCCAGCCGACATAGCCTCCGGCGGAACGATAGTCGTCGCGACTGTGGATTTTTGCCGTTCCCGCAAAATCATCGGGATTTTTTTTGAGCCGTGCCGTCAACATCTTGGCGGCGCGCATGACAGAGTCCTCGCCCTCGCTCGCTCCCGCAAAAATCACGATTTGGGAATACTCCGCACTTTCGGGCTGCTTAAATTTTTTAGCCTGCTGGTGATACGCCCTGAAAACATCCATCGGCGAAACGTCGTCCGGCAAATTCTTCTGCAGCATCCAATTCACATTTTGCTCGATAACCCGTTCTTTGAGACGCTGGCGGTCGGCGAGCGGATTGCTGCCGATCTTGCGGAGATATTCCAAATATTTGCCGCGATCGCCGTCAAAATCCTCCTCGATGCGGGCGTTGACACGATCATTGAGATAATCCTCGGGAACGACGGAACCCTGATTCTCAAAGTCGCCGACAAAAAGATACATTTCCGTATAGCGGCGCAGCGTTTCCGCAATCAGCTCGGCGTATTTTTGCTGAAACTCCTCGCCCGACTTGGTGTCGCGCCGCAGCGCCAAAACCGCCCGCGCCGTTTCCCGGCGCACATCGTCCGCCGAGACCAGTTTGCTATCGATGATCGCTCGCGGGAACTCGCGGTTGCCCACTTTAAACTCGAGGGCTTCACGCTCCGCACGACTGAGCGATTCGATTTGCCCGCGCGAGATCTTGGCATGCACCAATTCCTCCGGCGTCGCCGCAAAAAGCGCCGTTCCCGCCAAGGAGAAAACAAGCCCCGCGGGAACAAAAATCTTTGCCGCCTTCAGAAAATTCATCCTCCTCATTATAACGAAAAATTTTGCGTTCCCGCAAGGCGTCAAATCGCCCCCTTGCGCTTTTATGCCGCGCGGCGTTCCCGCCAGCGGTCATAGGCACGAAAAACGCTCGCGATAATCGTGCCCGAGATGCTGTGCCAAACGCAGGAAATCGCACAGGGCAGAACGGCGAGCGGGAACGACGCCGCAAAAAAATTCGACGCCAAAACTGTCCCCAGACCGGCGTTCTGCATTCCGACCTCGATGGAAATCGTGCGTTTTTTTGCCGTCGGGAAACGACAGGCGACGCCGACAATCCAACCGAACAGATAGCCGAGCGCGTTGTGACAAAACGCCACCGCAAACGCGAGCCCGAAAAGCGCCAGACCGCCCGCGAGCAAATGCGCCTGCACAGCCGCAATCACTCCGCCGACGATCAAAGAAAGGCAGATAACGCTCACGCCGGGCATCAAAGCCTGGATCGTGCCGAAGCAGCGGCGTTTTGAAAATGCATAATTCAACAAACAACCCAAGCCCACGGGAACGACCGTCACCGTCAAAATATTGAAGAACATCGGCCAAAAGTCAATTGCGACAATCGTTCCCGCGAGATCTTGCATCAGCCAAGGCGTCATCGCCGGCGCCAAAAGCGTCGAAACGCAGGTCATCCCCACCGAAAACGCCACATCGCCGCGACAAAGATAAGCCATAATATTGCTCGAAACACCGCCCGGACAACAGCCGACAAGCATCAGCCCCAAAGCCAGCGCCGGCTCCAAACCGAAAACTCGCACCAAAATCCAAGCCAGACCCGGCATAATCACAAACTGCGCCGCCGCTCCCGCCAAAAAATCCCACGGACGACGCGCCACCACCGCAAAATCACGCATCGAAAGCGTCAAGCCCATCGTCAGCATGATAACACCCAAAATCAAGGTTTGAACATTGCCGTGAACCCAGGAAAAAAGCGCGGGAACGCAAAATCCCAAAAGCGTCACCGCCGTCACGACCGGCGTCGCAAAATCCGCCAGAGACTTGCTCAAAAATTTTAAAAACGAAACCATTTTTTCTCCCTCCCGAAAATCATGCGCCGCGATGCCTGCCGGGCGTCCATTTGGCATACGTCGCCGCCGAAGCCGTATTGATCGCATCCGGCAAAGCGCCGCAATCGCGCAAAAGTTCCGGACAGTCTGCAAAAACCGCCGGATCCGCCCGCAAAAGTTCCAAGGGATCAATCGGCGTTCCCGCCAAGGGGAAAACCGCCCGGCGCTGCGGCAAGACAAAAACCTGTTCCGGCAAAGCGGACAATTCCTCCGTCTTCAACTCCAAAAAATGTTCCGCGGGAACGCCGTTTTCATCCGCCGCCAGCACATTCCAACAGTTCATCCGCGACTCCGCGACAACGGCAAAAGGCGCGTTCCCGCCGGCATTCAACCCCGCACGCAAAATCAAACGCGCCGCCAAAGAAAGACTTTGAAACGCCAAAACCGGACGTTCCCGCAAAACCGCCGCGGCGCGAATCGCCATCGCCGCAATGCGAATCCCCAAAATCGAACCCGGACCCTCGCAAAACAAAAAACCGTTCCCGCCAAAACCGGGAGCCGCCGACGCGACCGCCGCAAAAAGCCCTTCAAGCGCGGGACGGCGGTCGATCTCAAAACATTTCCAAGCCCGACCTGTCGCATCCAGCGTTCCCGCCGCCACGCCCTGCGGACAGGACGCATCCAGCAAAACAAAATCCCCGAGATCCCTTTTCATCAAAACACAAACGAAAGCCGCGCCCCCGTATAGGCGAAATAAAGATGATCCGCCGAGACGAAATCCTTGCGGCGGAAATGTTCGCCGACCGTCAACAGATAACGTTCGCCAAAAAGCACCGCAACTCCGAACGAAAGTTCAAAACTGAACGGATAGGGCGTAATGCCGGTATCGTCCCGGAAATCGCGCAGCATCTCACCGCCTAGCGTCACATCGTAGGCGACCGCATCGACATGAAAATCGACAAAGGCGTAATAATAATTTTTTGTCTCCGCAGGAACAAAAACCGACGCCGTTGTATAGCGCATCGAACGGTAGCCCAGATCCCTAGGAAGATTTTTGCCCCAGCGCCATTGGACACCGAGAGACGCCACATCGCGAACCGTGCCGAGCGAAAGATATTGCCGTGTGAGCAAATCGCTCGCGTAGCCGTCGCCGGGCGTTCCCGCCAGCACAAAACGCTGACCGAGCTCCAGCTGCAAATTGATGCCCGGCTGGTCGCGCACCTGACTGCCCCAACCGCTCAGCGGAGCCTCGCCGATCAGATTGTGATAATCGCGCTGCGTGCCGTGAGCACCCGAAGACGGACCGATAACACCCGCCTGAAGCTCCACGGAAAAATAACGATCGGGCGCAAAAAATTCCGTCAGACCGCCAGACAGATAAAGATAGCCGCAATACGGATGATCCCCGCGCGGCGCGGCGAGAGTGTTGTGGTTCGCCGGAGAATAAATTTCCTGACCGAAACTCGCGAAATAAGTCCTGCCGGAATTTTTTTCATCGGCAAAACTGAACGAACAACGCGTGTGATTGGTGTAATATTTGTCGGACCAGCGAAAATCGTTGTCATCCCAAATGCTAAAAACCGAAGACGCCGAAAACGCAGGAATCATCGTTCCCGCCGACAAAAAAAGCACCGGTAAAAATTTTCGCATCTGCCTTTATGATAGTCCCAAAAAAGCGTTCCCGCCACAAAAAATAACGCGTTCCCGGCAAAAAAAATCCGCAGAAATAAATCTTTATAGAACGGGATTTTCTTAAGGCGCAGAAAGGAAATAAACAAACGATAGCCTTGTTTTTTAGAATTATTCTAATTTTTATTGATTTTTCAAATTTTTTTGTTTATTCTTGGGATTGTGCAGGGGGAAACCTGTGCCTGTGAAAACAGAAAATATTTTGGAAACTCCAAATCACAAAAATAAGCAAAACAAATAGAAAGAATAAAATAAAATGTCACAAATCAATAAGGAAATCGCCGATTTTTCGGTGCAAGCTTATCAAAACAACGCCTTCAAAACCGTCAGCAAGTCTGACATTATGGGCAAATGGAGCGTCTTCTTTTTCTATCCGGCGGACTTTACATTTGTCTGCCCGACGGAGCTCGAAGACCTGCAAAATGCTTACGCGAAATTTCAGGCTGCCGGCTGTGAAATTTATTCCGTAAGCTGCGACACTCATTTTGTCCACAAAGCCTGGCACGACCACTCCGAGCGGATTTCGAAAATCACCTATCCGATGCTCGCCGACCCGACTCACGCTCTCGCCAAGGATTTTCAAGTCCTCATCGAAGACGCCGGCCTCGCCGAACGTGGCACGTTTATCGTCAATCCCGAAGGCAAAATCGTCGCCTACGAAATCAATGCCGGCAATGTCGGACGCAACGCCGACGAACTCTTCCGCAAGCTCCAGGCCTGCCAATTTGTCCACGAACACGGCGATGAGGTCTGCCCTGCAAAATGGACTCCCGGCGCGGAAACGCTCAAACCGTCGCTCGATCTCGTCGGACAACTCTAAAATATAAAAATTCCCTTCCGCAGGAGAAATTCTATGCAAAACTTTTATGACGTCGTCATCGTCGGAGGCGGACCCGCGGGTCTGACGGCCGCCATCTATCTCGCTCGAGCCTGCTATCGTGTTCTGGTCGTCGAAAAAGAAAAATTTGGCGGTCAAATCACTATCACAGACGAAATCGTCAATTATCCCGGAGTCGTAAAAACTTCCGGTGAAGCGCTCACAAAAGAGATGCAGCGTCAGGCAGAAAGTTTTGGTGCGGAATTTCTCCTTGCGGAAGTAAAGAGTCTCGAAGTCTCCGGCGATGTCAAAAAAATTCATACGTCGCGCGGAGATTTTGAGGCCTTTGGCATCCTCCTCGCAACGGGAGCGCACCCGCGTATGATCGGGTTTCCCGGAGAGGCGGAATATCGCGGTCACGGTGTTGCCTATTGTGCGACCTGTGACGGGGAATTTTTTGCGGGGAAAGATGTTTTTGTCATCGGCGGAGGTTTTGCGGCGGCGGAAGAATCGGTTTTTCTCACCAAATATGCGCGCCATGTTACCGTTTTAATCCGCAAGGACGATTTTTCCTGCGCCGCGCAAAGCGCAGAAGCCGCCAAAACACACCCCAAGATTGAGATCGTCTGCAATGCAGTCGTCGAAAAAGTCGAGGGGGATTCGCTTGTAAGGAAAATCACTTATCGCAATACAAAAACGGGAACGACAACGACATTTGTCTCACCGGACGGCGGGAACATCGGCGTTTTCGTGTTTGCCGGCTATGAACCGGAAACATCACTCGTCAAGGGGCTTTGCGAGCTCAGCCCGGACGGCTATATCGTGACCGACAGCCAGCAAAAAACGTCCGTGGACGGTGTCTATGCCGCCGGTGACGTTTGTATCAAAAACCTTCGTCAAGTCGTAACCGCTGTCAGCGATGGAGCCTTGGCGGCGACAGAGCTTGAAAAATGGGCGGCCGCCCAACAAAAGAAAACCGGGCGCAAAGCCCAAATTCCGGCGCACGGGAACGCGAATTCCGAGGCGACAGTCGCGGGAACACCGGCGGAGACAGTCGTTCCCGACAAGCAAAACAGTCCCTTTGACGCACAGATGCTGGCACAACTCCAAGCGGTATTTGCCCGTATGAACACCTCACTTGTGCTCAAACTAAGTCTCGACGACCGACAAGTTTCACGGGAACTCGAAACATATATGAACGCCCTCGCTGCCGCGACGGACAAACTCCGCATCGAAGAAGACGGCCCGGATGCCGTTCCCGCCCAAGAACGCCCCTGCGTGCGCGTCTGCCGGGAAGACGGCTCTTGGACGGGACTCGCTTTTCACGGCGTGCCCGGCGGCCACGAATTCACTTCGTTCATCCTCGGACTTTACAATGCGGCAGGACCCGGACAAGCGATCGACGACCTTGTAAAGACACAACTTGCAGCCGTCACAAAAGCGACAAATTTTAAAATCATGGTCTCCCTCTCCTGCACGATGTGTCCCGACCTCGTCGTCGCCGCACAACGGATGGCATCGCTCAATCCCAACATAACGGCGGAAATCTACGACTTGGCGCACTATCCGGCGCTAAAAGAAAAATATCAGGTGATGAGTGTGCCCTGCTTTGTCATCAACGACGGACCGGCACATTTTGGCAAAAAAGATATTGCAGCCCTTTTGAAACTGATTTGACACGGGAACGCCATTTGGCGGGAACGCAGTTTTCCGCGGGAACGGGATTTTTCGCGTTCCCGCGGTTTTTTGCGTTCCCGAAATGCCCACTATATATTTCTCGCGCGCGGGAATGATAAAATGCTATAATTAGGGGACAATAAAAAATACCTATGAACATTTCCATGCTCAAAAGCAAAATTCACCGCGCTGTCGTCACACAGGCGGAGCTCGACTATGTCGGCAGCATTACCATTGACGCCGAACTGTTGAAAAAAGCGGGGATTTTGGAATATGAAAAAGTCCAGGTCGCGGATGTCCAGACCGGTGCGCGTTTTGAGACTTACACCATCGCGGGAACGCCGGGCAGCGGCGTCATCTGCATCAACGGAGCCGCCGCCAAGCTCGCCAATGTCGGCGACCGCGTCATCATCATGGCTTACGCCGACATGACGCCCGAAGAAGCCGCGTCCTTCAAGCCGACGGTCGTCTTCGTGGACGACAAAAACCAAGTGCGGCGCGTCAGCCGCTACGAAAAGGCGGGAACGCTTTTTGACCTCGACTAAGCTCGCGGGAACGCCGCTTTTATCTCGCCCGTTCAAAAACCTTCAACTAAAATAAAACCCTATTCAAAACCTCATTTTTCAGATTTTCAAAATGACAAAGTTCTGTTGCACCTCCTCAATCTTCCTTTCCCTCGCCCTCGCTGGCTTCGCCAAGATGCCGGCTCTCGACGGCTTTAGCTACGGGAACAGCAATGCTCCGACCGGCAACGAGTGGGATCCCGCGCGCGATGTCAACTGCGTCGGCAATCTCGCCCTCAACAAGGAAATGCCCCGGGCGACCTTCACCTCGTTCCCGGATATGGAAAGCGCACGAAAAATCCTGCCGGAATTTTCAAAATACGTTCTCTCGCTCAACGGGGACTGGAAATTCAACTGGGTCAAAAAACCGCAGGACCGCCCGCAAAATTTTTACAAGACGGATTTTGACGTCTCCGGCTGGGATACGATTCCCGTCCCCTCCAACTGGAACATTGTCGGGCTCTCCGAAAAAGGCAACGGCCATCACAAATACGGATTACCGATTTACGTCAACCAGCCGGTCGTTTTTGAACACAAAGTCCAAGTCGGCGACTGGAAGCTCGGCGTGATGCGCGTTCCCGCCGACAAACGCCGCCTGACTTACGAATACCCCAATGAAGTCGGTTCGTATGTCAAAGAAGTCGCCGTTCCCGCCGATTGGGACGGCCGCGAGATTTTTATCGCCTTTGACGGTGTCGATTCCTTCTTTTATCTTTGGGTCAACGGACAATATGTCGGTTTTTCGAAAAACTCCCGCGATCCCGCCCGTTTCGACATTTCAAAACTCGTCAAAGCCGGCGAAACGGCGCGAATTGCCGTCGAAGTCTATCGCCACAGCGACGGCTCCTTCCTCGAAGCCCAGGACATGTTCCGCCTCCCGGGCATCTTTCGCGATGTCTCGATTTATTCGACACCCAAAACGCAGATCCGCGATCTCGTCGCCAAGCCCAAGGGCGATGTGATGAACGTCACGGTGGACATTCGCAACTTTGACAGTGCCTGCGAGGATTGCGAGATCGTCTGTTCGCTGTTCCCGCAAACGGAACTTTACAGCGACGATTTTGCAAAAAATCCGGCTGCCGTCGTCACCGTTCCCGCGGGAACGCTCAAAGCCGGCGAAAACAAGGAATTGCCGACGCTAAAAATGCACATCGAAAACCCCTTGCGCTGGTCTGCCGAAGAACCGAATCTTTATTTGTTGACGGCAGAACTGAAAAAGGGCGGCGAAACGCTCGAGGTCGTTTCTGCCCAAGTCGGTTTTTGTGAAGTCGAAATCCGCAAAAACCAAGTGGACGAATACGGCAAAACCGGCGATTATTTTTATGTCAACGGCAAAACCGTCAAGCTCAAGGGCGTCAACCGCCACGAATCGCATCCCGAACGCGGCCACGCCCTCACCCGCAAGGATATGGAGGACGAAATCAAGCTGATGAAGCGCGCGAACATCAATCACGTGCGCAACTCCCACTATCCCGACGCGCCTTATTGGTATTACCTCTGCAACAAATACGGCATCTATCTCGAAGACGAAGCCAATATCGAGTCGCACGAATACTACTACGGCGACGCTTCGCTCTCCCATCCCGTGGAATGGCGCGCCGCACACGTCGCCCGGGTGATGGAAATGGTCCATCGCAACGTCAACCAGCCTTCGGTCGTCATCTGGTCGCTCGGCAACGAAGCCGGCCCCGGACAGAATTTTAGCGCCGCCTACACGGAAATCAAGACCTTTGACACGACGCGCCCCGTCCAATACGAACGCAACAACGCCATCGTCGATATGGGTTCAAACCAATATCCTTCCGTCGGATGGGTCATCGGGACCGCCCGCGGAGACAGCGGCCGCAAATATCCGTTCCATATTTCCGAATACGCCCACTCGATGGGCAACGCGATGGGCAACCTCAAAGACTATTGGGACGCTATCGAGACCTCCAACTACATCGTAGGCGGAGCGATCTGGGACTGGATCGACCAATCCATTTACAACTGGGACGCGGAGACGGGAACGCGCTATCTCGCCTATGGCGGGCAGTTCGGCGATTTTCCCAACGACGGACAATTCGTGATGAACGGCATCATCTTCGGCGACCACAGCCCGAAACCGCAATATTTTGAAGTCAAAAAAGTCTATCAAAATGTCGGCGTCAAAGCGCTCGACAACGAGACGGGAACGGTCTCGATCTTCAACAAAAACTATTTTGTCAGCCTCGACGAATACGAAGTCGCCTGGGAACTGAACGAAAACGGAAAACAAATCGCCGCGGGAACGCTCGATGTCGGAACAATCCTGCCGAGAAACGAAAAAATCGTCAAGCTGCCGATCGCGGGAACGCCGTTCAAAGCGGACGCGGAATATTTCGTGACGCTTTCGTTCAAACTCAAAAACGACCGCTATTGGGCGCCGGCGGGCTATGTGCAGATGGCGGAGCAAATCCTGATCCGCCCGGCGACAGCAAAGCCCTCGCTGCTCGAAAAATCCCAAAAACGCTAACCTTTACGACTTGGAGAAATCTACAATGAGCCAAAAATTTAAGTTCGCCCTTCCCGCCTTGTTCGCCGGACTCGCCCTGAGCACCTTCGTTCCCGAAGGCCTCGCCGCGACAAATCCGATGACCTTGCTCGAAAAACCCGAAAACTACATTGTCACGGGAACGCAATTCACCGCGACTTTTTCAAAAAGCACGGGAACGCTCGAAAGTCTCGTTTACAACGGCAAAGACATCATCGCCGGCGGGAACGGTCCCAAAATCAACGCTTATCGCGCCATCATCAACAACGACGGCTGGGCTTACGGCAAATGGTTTGACAACGGACTCTTTAACCTCAAACAGCATGTTGTCGGCAAACCCGCCGTCAGCCTCGACGACAACGGGACAATCACCCTCTCCTTCGTCGTGCGCGCCCAAGGGACAAATGCCGGCAAACTCAAAGGCGATCCCCTGATCCAATACGGCAGCGCCACCAACGGCGTTCCCGTAAAAATCGAGCTCGGCAGAGAACTCGGCGGGAACGACCTCGAGTTCGTCACCCACCAGATTTGGACCGTCTATCCCGACGGCTCCGTCGAACTCGCCGCCAACATCAGCTCCAACAAAGCGGAATTCGACCTGCCGAGACTCGGCTACAAACTCGACGTTCCCGCGGAATTTTCAACATTCACCTACTACGGACGCGGACCTTGGGAAAACTACAAAGACCGCAAATCCGGCTCCTTTGTCGGCATCTACAGCGCAAATGTCGCCGATGAATTCATCCCCTACACCAAACCGCAGGAAAACGCCAACCACGAAGATGTGCGCTGGTGTGCTCTGACAGACGAAGACGGCGACGGCGCGATTTTTATCGCCTCGGAAAACACCTTCGCCGCACAAGCCCTGCCCGTCACGGCAAACGATCTGCTCCTCGCCTCCAATCCTTACAAGCTTGAAGAAAAAATCAAAAACACGACGGCGACAACTCTCAATCTCGATGCCGGCGTGCGCGGACTCGGCGGAGCCAGTTGCGGTCCCGACACCGAAAAGCGCGACAAGGTTTTTGCCGTCCCGACAGATTTCGGATTTATCATCCGCCCGCTCAACGCCAATGACGATATGAGTGATGTCGCCAATGTCGCTCCCGCGGGAACGGTGCCGATTTCCATCACGCGCAATCTCGCCGGAGCCGTCAGCGTCAGCTCCAAAAAAGCGGACAACATCTTTGTCTCCGTCAACGGAGCACCCGCGCAAAAATACACGGGAACAATCCCCTTCAAAAACGGCGGGACAATCGCGGCGTTTTTCCAACAAACGCCCAATATCCAAACGGAAATCTCGTTCCCGAAGATCGAAAAGATCCGCACAGCCGTTGTTTTCGCCAGCTCTGAAAACGGCGGGAACGAAACCGCCAACAACCTCACCGACAACGATCCTTCGACGATTTGGCACACCGCCTATTCCGTCACTCAAGCGGACTATCCGCACTGGATCGATTTTGATATCGGCGAAGTCAAAAAAATCAAGGGCGTCAGCTACCTCCCGCGTCAGGACGGCGGCAACAACGGCGATGTGAAAGCCTACGAAATCTATGTCAGCGACGACGGCAAAACTTGGGGAGCGCCTGTCGCAAGCGGCGATTTCTCCTCCGACAAAGCCGAAAAGAAAATCATCTTCCCGCAAGCGCTGACGACGCGTTATGTGAGATTCCGGGCGCTATCCTCCCAAAACGGGCAGATTTTTGCCTCCGGAGCGGAATTTTCAGTCCTTGAAGATTAAAAAAACAAAAGCTCCCGGGAACGACTCCCGGGAGTTTTTTTTTGTTCCCGTCAAAATCCACCTCCCAGCGCAATGACCGTCACGTCTTCCCTTTTGCTCGGTTTCGCTCTCGCCGTCGATGCGATGCTCGTCGCGTTCGCCTACGGCTTGATTTTAAACGGCAGACGCTGGAACGCCGCATTTTCGTTGGCGGGAACGAGCGCATTTTTTCAAACGGCAATGCCGGTCGCCGGCTTTTTTATCACCTCTTTTGCTGACGCCTACATCGCCGGCATGGCGCCGCTAATCTCGGCAGTCGTCTTTTGCGCCCTTGGCGGGAACGTCATTTTTAACACTTGCCGCTCCCCAAAATCCGCCGCTGGCGGGAACGCCGCCGATTGCCCGCTCCGTTTGAAAACATTGCTCGGGATCGGGATCGCGACTTCGATCGATGCGCTCGTCTGCGGCGCCGGGATTCGTTGCGAGACTTTGGGCGACGACAGCGCGGGAGCGGAAATGCTTTTAACGGCGACCGTCATCGGGCTCACCACATTTTTTTGCGTCTTCCTCAGTTTTTGGGCAGCCAGAATTTTTAGAGCGTTCCCGCAAAAAATCGCCGGGACCGCCGCCGGGCTCATTTTGATCGCCATGGGGATCTTTGCGCTCGTCCGCTAAAAACCGCTGCGGGAACGCGCATTATTCGCCCGTCACAACGAGGCCGTCGTAAGCGAGATGAATATCTTCGGGCAGTTGGGCATCGACGCTCGCATGATTGACGGAGCGCGTCAAGTGAGTGAAATACGTTTCCTTGGCGCCGAGCTCCTGGGCGATTTTGACAGCCTTGGCGATGTGCAGGTGCGTCGGATGCGGTTTTTGGTGAAGGGCGTCGAGCACCAGCAAATCCGCACCGCGCGCAAGGCGCATCGCCTCCGGTGTCAGGTCGTGACAATCGGTATAATAGGCGATCCGCCTGCCCGTCGCAGCTTCGGTAAAAACAAGCCCGAGCGTCTGAACACGGCCATGCGGCAGCAAACAAGTCTGCACGCGCGTTCCCGACGGCAAAACAAATTCCTCCGGCGCGACAAAAGTCTGCAAAGCCATATAACCGTCATGAGAACGCGCCCGGATCGCATAATCAAAAATCATCTCGACGCGCCGGCAACCCTCCCATGTCGAATAAACGGGAATGGCGTTCCCGTCGCGGGAACGGCAAAATTGACGCAAATCGTCCATGCCCAAAATGTGATCCGAATGTTCGTGCGTCAAAAAAAAGTAATCGACCGCGGGAACGCCGTAAGCCAAACACGCCATGCGGAATTCCTGCCCGGCGTCGATTTGAAGATGCGCCCCGTCGATTTCCAAATGCGCGCAACAGCGGTTGCGCCAGTTGCGGCGATCGTTCAAATCGAGCGTCGGCGGAACCGGCTCCAAAATCACGGGAACGCCTTGCGAGGTGCCGGTGCCAAGAAATGTCAGTTTCATTTTTTATACGATCCGCCAAGGCAAACGCGTTCCCGCAAAAAGGGGAATCACCTGTTCGCCCGACGGCAAATCAAAAGCTGCGGGAACGTCCGACGGCTCGTTGACAAGAGTCAGATTTTTTTGCGGGACATCCAGATGATAAATCCGTCGGGCGTTATCGCTGACAAAGGCTTGCAGTTTGTCGAGCGCGCCGTGGCGGTCAAAAAGATCCGCCAACGCCGGCAAAAGCACCGGTCCCGTGAAACAGCCGCCGAGCGCCGCGGCGCTTTCCTTGTTGCTGCGCGGATGGGGCGCCGAATCGCTCCCGAACATAATTTTCGCGTTCCCGCCGAAAACCGCAGCACGAATGGCTTCGCGATCCCGCGGCAGTTTTACGATCGGTTTGCAAAAAAGGTGTGGATTAAGTTTGCCGCCCGCCAGATCGTCGAGGGTGAAAAGCAAATGATGGAGCGTCACCGTCGCGTAGAGGTTTTCAAATTCGTCGAGCAGCGCGAGCGTCCGGGCGTCCGAAATGTGCTCCATTACGATTTTCAGGCGCGGGAACGCCTTGGCAAGCTGGCGGTAAACCGGCAAAAATTCCGCTTCGCGTTCGAGCACGAAACCATTGCTCTCGCCATGAATCAGCAAGGGGACATCCAGCGCCTGCATCGCTTCGAGCGCGGGAACGATCGCGTCAAAATTGGAAATTCCGTTTTCCGAATTGGTCGTGACGCCTGCCGGATAAAGCTTCATCGCAAAAAAATGCGGATTTGCCTTTGCCTCCTCAATATCGCTTGCGCTTTGGGTGTTCAAAAAAAGCGTCATCAGCGGACGGAAAGCCGTTCCCGCGGCTGCCGTTATTTTTTGGGCGTAAGCGTCCATCGCGGGAAGCGTTTCGATGGCGGGAACGAGATTCGGCATCACAACGGCTCCGGCAAATTGCGTTCCCGCCACAGCCGACGCCGTTTCGCAAAGACTGCCTGCCCGCAAATGCAGGTGCATATCCAGCGGCGAAGACAGTGTCAGCGATTTCATCTTTTTAATATTCGATCACTTCGCCCGAGGCGGCGGTGACGACAACCTGGTTGACGGCGGGATCGGTCGAAGCTTCGGTGTAGCCGATTTGTTGCGCTTGGATTTTCAAACTCTGCGCCAACTGCAAAACCGCGGGAACGTCCTTCGGCTCGACATAGACCTCCAAACGCTGTCCCATGTTATAAACGCGATGCATTTCGGCGTTGTCCGTCTTGGAGGTCTCTTGAATCGCCTTGAAAATCGGCGGAGTCGGCAAAAGATTGTTTTTGACATAACGCACGCCCTGACCGAAGCGGATGCACTTTGTCAACGCACCGCCGGAGTTGTGGATAAGTCCGAACACCGACTGCAGCGGCAGTTCTTTGAGCAGGCGCAAAACAAAGGGCGCATAAGTGCGAGTCGGCGACAGCAACGCCTTGCCGACGGTCAGCGTCGAGCCCGGCAATTTGTCTTCCAGACGATAAGGCCCGCAGTAAACAAATTCCGACGGGATGTGCGCGTCAAAGGTTTCCGGATATTTTTCGGCGTAATATTTGCAGAGCATTTCGTGACGCGCCGAAGTCAGTCCGTTGGAGCTGATGCCGGAATTTTCAACGGTTTCGTAGGCGCAAGTTCCCGACGACGCCAGAGCGACAATCGCCAATCCCGGGCGGATGCGGCTCGCGTCGATAACTTTGTCCCGGCGCAAAATTGCCGTTGCGCACGAATCGACGGTGCAAGTAGGCGTCAGATCGCCCACGTCCGCAGTTTCGCCGCCACCCGAACGGATATCCACTCCGTAATCGCGCAGGAGCTGCAAAAATTCCTCATTGCCCTGGATCAAATGCGCCAAGACTTCGCCGGGAATGGATTTTGCGTTGCGATTGATCGTGCTCGAAATCAAACAGTTGCCCGTGACGCCGATGCAGAGCAGATCGTCGATGTTCATTACGATACTGTCTTGGGAGATCCCGCGATAAACCGACGCGTCGCCCGTTTCCTTCCAATAAAGATAAGCCAGCAGAGACTTCGTTCCCGAACCGTCCGCATGTGTCGTCGCACAAAATTCGGGATTGTTCGTCAAAAAATCGGGTGTAATCTTGCAAAAAGCGCCCGGAAAAAGTCCTTTGTCGATCTTGTCCACGACGGCGTGAACCTCATCTTTGGACGAAGAGACGCCGCGAGCGGCATAACGCCCGTTCGAGCCCGACAAATTCTTATCATTCGCGTTATCCATAGTGAAAATTATAAGTCGCGGGAACGGCTTTCTCAACGGCATTTTTTGAAAACGGATTGTCGTTCCCGCAAAAAAACGTTCCCGCAAACGACTGTCTGCGGGAACGGCTTTGAAAATGCCTCTCGGAGATTACCAGCAGAGAGCGTAGAGCGCCAGTGTCGCGACGACGACGAAAGCACCGAAGGCTTTTGCCGGTCCCGAACCTTCGAGAGCGACCTCGTTTTTGGCGGGGACTTCGACTGCCTTACCGCCGCGCGCCGCGTTCCAGGCGGTGAGCAGCGCACCGATAACGATACAGACGATCAGGCAAATCGACATACGGTTGAGGAACGCCATCTCAGGCGCCGTCAATTTGAGCGCGCCGTAGAGAACCGCGTTGACGAGAATGCCGAGCCAGCCGTAAACGCGCGGGCATTTGGGCACAAAGAATCCGAAGAGGAAGACGCTGAGCACGCCCGGCGAAATAAAGCCTTGGAACTCTTGGATAAAGTTGAAAATGCCGCCGAAGACCGGGCTGTTCAAGAACGGAGCCAGACCCAACGCGATGAGCACGCAGACGACGACCCCGATTTTGCCGACGGTGACAAGGCGCTGCGGCGAGGCATTTGTGGCGAGCTTGTTGTAAATGTCCATCGTGAAGATGGTCGAGGCGGAGTTAAGCATCGACGCGAGCGAAGAGACGACTGCACCGAAAAGCGCCGCGAGCACGAACCAGGTGATGCCCGGCTTCATCAGTTTCTTGAGCAATGTCGGGAACGCCGCATCATAGTCGAAGCCGACGAGTTTTTGCGAAACGAACATATCTTTCTCGCGGGCTCTCGCGCCATCGACGAGGCATTGGTTCAAATTCGCTAAGTTTTGAGCCACAGGAATGCGCTGGGCGAGCGTCGTCGAGGAGTCGGCGACATCCGCTTCGAGTTCTTCGATCGCTTTTGCGATGCCCGGCAAAAGCACGGAAGCCGGGAGCGTTTCCTTGTTGATGGTGACTTGGAGATTGTTTTTCAAGGCTTTTTCAACATTGCCGACAATCAGTTCTTTGCCCTTTTCGCTGTTTTGCATCAAAAATTCGCCGGTGACGAAATAAATCGTTTTGGGCTCTTTCTCGGCATCCTTTTGAACAATTTCGATTGCCGCGTTGTTTTTCGTATCCGCACTGACTTTCAAATCATCGCGGAACAGATTGTAGGCGAGGATGCCGGGGATTACGACGACGAACGGGATGAGGAGTTTGAGGAACGCCGCGAAAACAATACCCAGCTGTCCTTCCGCAACAGATTTGGACGCGAGGGTGCGCTGCATGATGTATTGGTTTAAACCCCAGTAGAAGAAATTGGGAATCCAAAGACCGAGCAAAAGCGCCGTCCATGGAATCGACGGGTCGTCCCACGGACGGATCATGTGCAATTTGCCGCCGATGGAATTCATACCGCTGACGGCATCGCCGGCATTGAGCTGGAGGAAGCGGTCGATACCGCCGGCATTGCTGAGGCTTTCCACCGTCGCGCCGGAATTGGCGGAGGCGGATTCGATCAGATGCGCCGGATCCGCGGTCCCGAGAGCCTTGATCGCAAAGTAAGCGACGACACCGCCGCCGAGAATGAGCGCCGAACCCCAAATCAAATCTGTCCAGGCGCAGGCTTTCAAGCCGCCGACAAAAACATAGACCGCCGCACAAAACGCGATGATGATGCAGCCGATAAGAATGTTCCCGTCAACAAGACCGCCCAAAGTGTAAACGCCGCCGGCGATCGTATTAAAATCAACACCGGTCACGCCCTCGGCGCCAAAGAAGAACACCGCGATGCATTTGGCTCCGGCAAAAATAACGCCCGCCGTCGGGACGCCGACAAGGATCAAGAGCGTGCAAACCGCCATAATCGAGCGGGACGCCACATTGAAGCGCGTTTCGAGGAATTCCGGAATCGTATAGACACCGCAACGCAAAAGTTTTGGCAAGAAGAAGAACGCCACAACGACAAGCGTGATCGCAGCCAGCCATTCATAGCCAGCAATTGCGAGACCGAGCCAGTCGGCTGCCTGACCCGACATTCCGACAAATTGCTCCGTCGAGATGTTGGCGGCGATCAAAGAAAAGCCGACAAGCCACCAGGACAGTCCGCGACCGGCGAGAAAATAGTCTGCCGCGTTGGATTCCTTCGCTTCGCCCTCCTTGGCCTTGGGAGGACGCGCCTTGTAGATGCCGAGACCGATGACCGCCACGACCGCGACCACAAAGAGAATCGCGTCAAGCATACTCATCGGATTTTCATTAGCGAGTATCGTATTTAACATAAGATTGAGGTTATTGGAGTTATTGATAAAATGGGACAAATCTTGGCGGGAACGCCGTTTAAAGGAATGCAAAACGCACGGGCTTTTCCGTTCCCGTGCGTCTTTTCACCCGCTAACCGGCCATTCGTTGGATGACCGAAATAATCGGCAGGAACATCGCCACGACGATCGTTCCGACGATTGCCGCCAAAAACACGATCAGCAAGGGCTCGATAATCGAAGTTAGCGCGCCGACGGCGTTATCGACCTCTTCGTCATAGTTGTCCGCAACGCGGGAAAGCATCTCCGGGAGCTGGCCGGTCTCTTCGCCGACCTGCACCATCGAACAGACCATCGGCGGGAACACTTTTGACTGCTCGAGAGGCATATAGAGCGTCTCGCCATCGCGAATGCGGTCGTGAACCTTCATCAGCGCATCCTGCAATACGGGATTGGAAAGCGTTTCCGTCGTGATTTTCATCGACTGCAAAATCGGAACGCCGGACGCCATCAATGTTCCGAAGGTGCGCGAAAAACGCGACACGGCGACGATTTGAAGGAACGAGCCGATTTTGGGCATATGGAAAAGAAGGCGCGAAAAACCGTCCGAAACTTTTTTGACCTTGAACGCCATACGGATAAGAACAATAAGCGCCACGATAACAATAATCGTCGCAATCAAGTGTTCCCGCAAAATGTTGCCGATCGACATGACGAAGTCCGTCAAAGCCGGCATTTGTCCGCCCTGGGAAGCGATCATCGACTGGAAGCTCGGGACGACGAATGTCAGCAAGACGTAAACGATGACAAACGCCACGGTCACGACGACGGACGGATAAACCATCGCCGACTTCACTTTTTTCTTGATCTTGTCCGCCTTTTCCTGGAAGGTCGCCAGACGGTCGAGCACCGTATCGAGCACACCGCCCGCTTCGCCCGCCTTGATCATGTTGACATAAAGATGGTCAAACATTTTGGGATATTGCGAAAAGGCGTCGGAAAGGGAATTGCCCGACTGGATCTGGTCGCAAATATTGGTCAGCGCCGTTTTAAAGTTGGGATCGCGCTCCTGTTCGCAAAGAATCTGGCAGGCGCGCAAAAGGGGCAGTCCTGCCTGCAAAAGCGTCGCCAACTGACGCGTGAACACCGTCAATTGCACGCTCGTGATTTTCTTATTGTAGGCCTGTCCCTTCTTTTTGGAACTTTTGACGAGTCCAGTCTCCTCGATTGAGGAAACCATCAAACGGCGCGACGCCAGTTGCGAACGCGCCACATCTTCATTTGACGCCTCAATCGTTCCCGTGGACTGCCTGCCCGTGGCGTCAATTGCTTTATATTTAAATTTTGCCATAAATTTTTGCTGGGGATTGTCAAGAATAGGGGTTTGTTTTTATTATAATCGCTCGACTAAAACAAATCAATTTTTTAAACTCCCGGGAACGCCGTTTTCCACGACAGTCTGCGGCGTTCCCGTGACGATTTAGGTGTATTTTAAAACTTCCTCGATTGTCGTATGGCCGTCAAAGATACAGCGCAAGCCGTCCTGGCGCAGGGTCCGCATGCCGTTTTCCACCGCCTTTTGTTTTAAGACCAGCGTCGGCGCCCGATGGGTGATCAGGTCGCGGATCGCGTCGGTAATCATCATCAGTTCGAAAAGTCCCTGCCGTCCCTTGTAGCCGGAACGGTTGCAGACGGAACAGCCGCGACCGTAGTAGAACTGCTTGTCGGCGATTTCGATCGGATCGACATTGAGCATTTTGATCACCGCCTGGTCGGGTTCATAGGCGGTACGGCAGTTTTTGCAAATATGGCGCAGGAGCCGTTGTCCCAAAACGCCTTCGAGAGACGCCGCGATCAAAAAGGGTTCGATGCCCATATCGACAAGACGTGTGACGGCGCCCGGAGCGTCGTTGGTGTGGAGGGTCGAGAGGACGACGTGTCCCGTCAGCGCCGACTGGACGGCGATGCTGCCCGTCTCCTGGTCACGGATTTCTCCCAACATGATGATGTCCGGGTCCTGACGAAGGAAGGAACGCAGCGCGGAGGCGAATGTCAGCCCCACCTGGTGGTTGATCTGCACCTGCATGATGCCTTCGATTTCATATTCGACAGGGTCTTCCGCAGTCAAGATTTTGACATCGACGGTATTGACCTCTCGCAAGGCGGAGTAAAGGGTGGTCGTTTTGCCCGATCCCGTCGGTCCCGTCACCACAAAAATGCCGTTGGGACGGTTGACGAGTGAACGGATGCCGGTCATGATTTCGTCCGTCATCGTCAAATTTTCGAGATCCAGATTGACAACGCCCTTGTCCAAAATACGCAAGACGACGGACTCGCCGAACTGTGTCGGGAGCGTCGAAACACGCAAATCGATGGCGCGGCCGCCGACGGTCGTCTTGATACGTCCGTCCTGCGGGATACGTCGCTCTGCGATGTTGAGACCCGACATCACTTTCACACGGGCTGTCACCGCGTTGGCGAGCGATGCCGGAGGAGGCGCCATCTCATAAAGCGCGCCGTCGATACGGTAGCGGATCCGGAACTCGCCCTCAAACGGCTCGAAGTGAATATCGGACGCCTTCGCCTTGACCGCTTCCTGCAAAACCACATCGACAAAGCGAATGATCGGAGCCTGGTTGGCGGAGTCGTTCAGGGCGTTCTCGTCGTCGCCCGCAAAATTGAGCCCTGAGAGTTCGCCGATGACATTGTCGAGAGAATTGTTCAATTCCCCATAATACTTGACAATCGCATTTTCGATCAGGACGGGATCGCCCACCAAAAACTCGACATCAAAATGCAAAACAAAGGAAAGTTCCTCCCCGATTGAAAAATTGAAGGGATCTTTGGCGAGAAAACTGATTTTGTCCGGAGAAGAGCGCACAGGCAAAATTCCGTATTTGTGCGCCTGCTCCTGATTGATCAGTTTCAAGAGGCGCGGCTCGATATCTTCCGGGACTTGCACCATGCAATCGACACCCAAGTGCGCCGCCACTAGTTCCAGCAAATCGTCGCGCGAAATATAGCCGTTGTCTTCGAGGACTTCAGAAAACGGTTTGCCGGTCTCAATATGTTCCGTCCAGGCTTCATCGACCTGCGACTTCGTGGCCTTTTGGGAATCGACGATGAGCGTCGTCAAAATTTCACTGTGTTCGTCAAACATAATTCAATTTCACAAAAAAGTTATCGTCAAAACGCGTTAGTAGCCGATTTCACGCAATTTTTGGCGCATCTCGTCGGGAACCTGCGCGTAGGTGATCGCCTCGGAGGCGTCGATGACGCCGTCGCTGACGAGCGAAAGGAGGTGGCCGTCGAGCGTCCGCATGCCGAGAGCGCCTCCCGTCTGGATTTCGGAAGTGATCCGATAGGTTTTGTTGTCGCGGATAAGTGCGGCGGCGGAATCCGTATTGATCATGATCTCGTAGCCGGCGACGCGACCGCCGTTTTTGCGACGGCAGAGCACCTGGGAGATCACGGCGACCAATGAGGACGCCAGCTGCATGCGAATCTGTTCTTTTGTATCCGCCGGGAACGCGTCAACAATACGGTCCACGGTTCGCGCCGCGCCCGTCGTGTGCAATGTCGCGAAAACCAGGTGACCTGTTTCCGCCGCCGAAACCGCAGCCGTGATCGTCTCCAAGTCGCGCATTTCGCCGACAAGGATAATGTCCGGGTCCTGGCGCAGCGCTGCGCGGATCGCCTCCGAGAAGCTGCCGACATCGCGCCCGATTTCGCGTTGCGTCACCACAGAACGTTTGTGGTCGTGAAAATATTCGATCGGGTCTTCGATCGTAATGATATGCCGCTCCTCGTTTTCGTTGATCCAGTTGAGCATCGACGCGAGCGTCGTCGTCTTACCCGAGCCCGTCGGTCCCGTCACCAAAATCAGCCCGCGCTGGCGGCGCAGCAGGGATTTCACCTTGTCCGACAAGCCGAGTTTCTCGAGCGAAAACATATTGTTCGGAATCTGGCGCAAAACAATCCCGTAGGCGTTTTCGTCGCCGTTCCCGCTGCGCGCCTTGAAACAGCTCACACGAAAACGTGCCTTGGCGCCAAACGAAAAACCGAAATCGCAACCGCCCGACTCCTGCAGGCGTTTCAAATGATGTTCCGGGGTGATCTCTTTGACAAAAGCTTCCGTCTCCGCCGGAGTCAGCTTAGGGCCGTCCACCGGCAACATGCTCCCGGAGATACGCAAAACCGGAGCCTGATCGACGTGCAAATGCAAATCGGAGGCTTTTTCCTGAACAACCAAATCCAAAAGTTCTGTAAGTGTATAATTCATCGTAAAAAAACAAATTCGGATTATTCGACGTCCACCGTTGTCGAGAGCACCTCTTCAACGGTCGTTATGCCCGCGACAATTTTGCGGATGCCGTCTTCGCGCATCGTGCGCATACCGAGGTCGCGCACTTTGTGGCGCAGATCGACAAGCGTCGCATTTTGGTAAATCATCTCCTGGATCTCCTCATTGACCATAAAGAGTTCAAAAACGCCGCGACGGCCCTTGTAGCCCGTATTGTGGCACTTGACGCAGCCCTTGCCTTTTCTGAAATTCGAGTCTGTCAAATCGCCGGCTTCGAGTCCGATGGAAATCAGCTCTTTTTCCGACGGCGTATAAGGCGCGCCGCATTCCGGGCAAATGCGCCTGACCAGGCGTTGTGCGAGCACACCGCGCAGGGACGCGGACACGAGGAAGGGCTTGACACCCATATCGACCAAACGCGGGATCGCGCCCGGAGCGTCGTTGGTGTGAAGCGTCGAAAAGACCATGTGACCTGTCAAAGAGGCGTTGACCGCAATCTCCGCCGTCTCCAAGTCACGGATTTCACCGATCATGATGATATTGGGAGCCTGACGCAACATCGAACGCAAGGCGGAAGCGAACGTCATTCCCACTTCGCGCCGCACCTGCACCTGGTTGATGCCCTTCATCTGGTATTCGACAGGATCTTCAACCGTAATGATTTTCCGGTCGGGCTGGTTGATATAGTTCAACGCCGAATAAAGCGTCGTCGATTTACCCGAGCCCGTCGGTCCCGTCACCAGGAAAATGCCGTCCGCGCCCGTGATGATTTTCATGAAGACTTCCTGGTCGTCCGAGAAAAATCCCAGTTCCGGGAGACCCAGTTTCAAGCCTTCCTTGTCCAAAATACGCATGACGATCGATTCGCCGTAAACCGTCGGGAGTACCGAGACACGCAAGTCCACCGCCTTGCTCGCCACCTCGATTTGAATACGCCCGTCCTGAGGAATGCGCTTTTCAGCCAGGGAAACATTCGCCATCAACTTCAAACGCGCGACAATCGACGCCTGCAAACGCTTGGGCGGATTTTCGACTTCCTGCAAAACGCCGTCGATGCGGTAGCGGACCCGGAAACGCTTTTCCAAAGGCTCCATGTGAATATCGGAGGCTTTTCGTCTGATCGCCTCCGTGATCAGCAAATTGACATAGCGGATAATCGGCGCATCGTCCGCCGACGCATTTTTTTCATCGTTGCCGGGAATCGAAACCGTGCTCCCGTCGCCAAAAATTTCCTGCAGGGCGGCGCTGCCCATTTCGCCCGAATTGTCGTAGGCGGCGACGATCGCGTCCTTAATTTCGTCGGGCGGAGCCAGCTGCACATTGATCTGCACTTTCAAGAGACGCGACAACTCATCGACCATATCCGTGTCGAGCGGATCGCCGACGACGAGCAAAAGGGTGTTCCCGTCAAGCTGCAGCGGCAAAACATTATACTGCTCCGCGCGCGGTCTGCCCACGAGTTTGAGCGCTTCCGCCGTCGGCTGGACATTTTTGAGATCCGGCGCCAGCTCCATGTCCAGCTCGCTCGCCATCAGCCCGGTAATCTCCTTCCATGTCGTATAGCCTTTTTCGACCAGCAGATCCAAAATCTTGGAATCGATTTTATCGGCCAACACACCGCTGCCTTCCACATCTTGGCGAGCGACATCGATCACGTCCGGCGTTACAACTTCACGGTCTTGAAGCAACTGAATTACAAAATCGTCAGCGGAAATCATAAAATAAAATCAAATAAAAACGGCCACAAAGGGGTTGCGACCCAAAAGCAATTTGCAACTGCCCTATTAGTTTAGACGCAAGCATCCGTTCCCGCAAATACAAATTCACGGGAACGGCTATTTATCCGATGACCGCAGCCGCCGTCGCCAGTGCGTCCGCCCGCGCCGCCGAAGCCGACCGCGCCCTGAACGTTTTGGCGGGAACGGCGAGCAGTCCTGTCCGTGGATCCACGAGATGGACGGCTTGAAATTGCGTTCCCGAAGATGCGATCGCCCCGTTGGCGAGCGCTTCCTCGCCCGCCTCCGTGCCTATCCGCCAATGCGCCCTGCCCGCGGGAGCGTCGAGCGCCAAAATCGTCGAACCGCCCGCGATCAGCAATGCGCGCGGGAACGACCATTCCCGCAAAACTTCCGCCATTTTGTCGAGCGCAAAACCTTTGCCGATCCCGCCGAGATCGATTTTTTTGCCGACGGCAACACACTCCACCTCCTGCTCTGCGGGATGAAGCGCAAATTTCCCATAGCGGTAATTTTCATACGCCTCGCGCCATGCCGGCATTTCGTCACAGCGGACATTCCCGTTTTTTTTGTAAAAATCAACTAACGTTCCCGCAGAGGCGTCAAAGGCGTTTTTTGTCTCCTCCGCCAACGAAAAGGACAGCTGCAGACACTCGAAAGTCTCCGCCTGCACCCACGCGCGCTGTCCCTGCGGCAGAGCGTTGATCAGCGAAACGTCGCTTGAGGCGACAAAGCGGCTCAGCCGGCGCTCCAAACTTTGCATGACGGAAAACGCCTCGTTCGCCGCCTGCCCGGCTTCATCCGCCCGGGAAGGATCCGCGTCGATCCGCAAGGTCCAACGCGTCGCCATCGCAATCCGGGTAAAATCGAGCAGCATTTTTTCGGACAAGGCGAAATCCGCGTTCCCGCGGCTAATGGCTGCGACGTTCCCGCACCGCGTCGGCGAGGTCTTCACAGATCGCCGCGGTGTCTTCCAAATTGATGCAGGCGTCCGTGATCGACTTGCCGTAAACGCAATGGGCGGGATCGTAATCCTGACGGCCTTCGACGAGATTGCTCTCGAGCATCACACCCGCGATAGCCCGCGAACCTTTTGCAATCCGCGCCGCGAGTTCCCGCGCGACAAGCGGTTGGCGTCTGAAATCTTTTTTGCTGTTCCCGTGAGAGCAGTCGATGATGATATAGGGCGGCAAACCGGCCTTGTTCAAACGCGCCACGACATCGTTCACAAATTCGTCCCCGTAATTGGGTCCCGTCGTTGTGCCGCCGCGCAAAATGACATGCGTATCATGATTGCCCTCCGTTTCAAAAATCGCAACGACACCATCCTTGGTCACCGACGGGAACCAATGCGAATGGCGCGACGCGCTGACCGCATCCACAGCGACCTGTGTCGAACCGTCCGTCCCGTTTTTGAACCCGATCGGCATCGACATGCCGGACGCCAGCTCACGATGGATCTGACTCTCCGTCGTGCGCGCGCCGATAGCGCCATAGGCGACGAGGTCCGAAATGAACTGCGGGGTGATCGGATCCAAAAACTCCGTCGCCGTCGCCACACCCGCCTCCGCCAGATTGCAAAGCAGACGGCGCGCAATCGTCAAGCCGCGATTGATCTGAAACGTCCCGTCGATAAAAGGATCGTTGATCAAACCTTTCCAGCCGACAACCGTGCGCGGCTTTTCAAAATATGTCCGCATCAAAATCACCAGTTCCCCGGAATGGCGCGCCGACAAATCCTTTACAAAACGGGCATATTCCTCCGCCGCCTCGATATTGTTGATCGAACACGGCCCCGTAATCACGAGCAAACGGTCGTCTTTGCCGTTTAAAATATCACTGATGACCGCACGGGCGCAGGCGACCGTCTTGCGCGCCGTCTCACTCGCAGGAAGCTCGTCCAACAGATACGCCGGCGTCAACAAAGGCTTTTTTCTCAAAATGCGCGTATCGTCTGTCGTCAGTTTTTTTTCTTCACTCATAGTGTTTGAGTCTAATTTAATTTGACGCACAATTCAAACATTTATCGCGGGAACGGCGCGAGTTCCCGTCGGCGTTCCCGCAAAACAAAAAACCGGTCCTTGAGGACCGGTCAAAATGGTGGTCAGGGGCGGAATCGAACCGCCGACACGGGGATTTTCAGTCCCATGCTCTACCGACTGAGCTACCTAACCATTGCGTTTTTCTATTAAACAAAAAAAACTTCAAATCGTCAAGCATTTTCAAGCAAGATTGAAAAATGCCGTTCCCGCGACGGCGGCTATTCGAGTTCAAAAATGCAGGAAACCCGCACGGTTATTTTTTGATCGTCCGCCGAAATCGGGGTTGAGACGCCGCGCGCCATTTTCAAGTTCATATTGTCATAAAAGGCTTCCGCGGGAACGGCGGAATTGCCGTCGGCGATCCTTAAAACTTTTCCCAGCTTTGCTCCGGCGGTCGTCGCCATCTGTCCGGCGATCTCGCGGGCGTTTTCAATCGCGGCGTTTCGCGCCTGTTTTTGAGACTCTTCGATGTTTTCCGCCAAAAAAGAAATGCTGTAAACGTTGTTCACGCCGGCTCCGACCGCCACATCGATCGCCTCGCCCACGCGGCTGAGGTCCCGCAAGACCAGACGGATGGAGTTATCGACGACAAATTCCTCGATACCGCCGGAGGAAAAACTGCTCTTTGACGATCTTGTCTGCCGATAAACGCGGTAATTGATCGTCGTAATCGACTCGGGAGAAAAGCCTTTTGCAATCAGTGCCTCTCGCACCTTCGTCGTCAGCACCGCATTGTCGCGCACCGCCCGCGAAGCCGAGGGGTCGCGGGTTTCGACCGCCATGCGGATCGTCGCCATATCGCTTTTCATAAATACCGTCCCCTCGCCTTCGACGGCGACGCTGCGGACGGGAACGCTGTTTTCTGCGGCAAACGCCATCGGCGCCAGCGTCATCGATGACAGCAAGAGACAAATCGGGAATAATTTTGTAATCTTTTTCATTTCGGGGGTTCCTCCTTTAAAATAGCGTCACCGTTCCCGCGAATTATTTTGCGATCGCCAAAAGATCGCTCAAATCCACGCGTTTTTCATAAATCGCCTTGCCGACGATCGCGCCGTCAAGATTGGCGTAGTTTTCCGCCAGTTTTCGGATTTTCAAAATATCTTCTCGGCAGGAAACTCCGCCGGAGGCGATGACGTTTGCCGCGGTCGCGCCGAGCATTTCTTCCAACGCTGCAAAATTGGGTCCCTTCAACATCCCGTCTGTCGCGATGTCCGTATAAATAATTGTTTTTACGCCCGCAGCCGCCATCGTTCCCGCGAGCTCTGTCGCGCGCCGCGCCGTCACGTCCACCCAGCCGCGCACGGCGACAAATCCGTCTTTTGCGTCGATCCCGACGGCAATTTTTTCGCCGCCAAAATTTTTGACCAGATCGGCGACAAAGGCGTCATCGTATGCCGCCCGGGTCCCGATGATCACGCGGGCCGCTCCCGCCGCCAAGACGCTCTCGACATCCGCGAGCGTGCGCAGACCACCGCCAAATTCGACTTTCAAACCCGTTCCCGCGATCCGTTTCAGCGCCTCGATATTTTTGGGTGCGCCGTCAAAGGCTCCGTCCAGATCCACCACGTGAATCCACGATGCGCCGGCGGCGGCAAAGGCTTTCGCCGGACTCGCCGGATCTTCAAAATATGTCGTTTTGTCTTCTGCGACGCCCTGTTTGAGGCGCACGCATTGTCCGCCTTTGATATCAACCGCCGGATAAATATTCATAATAAGAAGACTAACGGGCGAAACTTGTTTTTACAACTCAAAATCGGCGGGAGCGATCAGGACGACAAATTCCCCCTTCAAATTTTTTCCGGTCATCTGCGGCAAAATATCGGCGATCGTTCCCGTGAGAACCGTCTCGTGGAGTTTTGTCAGTTCGCGCGCAAAACAAACGACGCGTTGCGGACCGAGGATTTCGTGAATTTCCTCCGCAAAAGCGCGGATCCTGTGACAGGACTCATAAAGCGCCAGCGTCATTTTTTCATCGCGGAGTTCTTCCAAAAAACGCCGGCGCGCCGCGGTCTTGGGCGCCAAAAAACCGTAAAATGCGAATGCGTTGGTCGGCAAACCGCTCGCCGACAGCGCGGCGATCAGCGCACAGGGACCCGGGATTGTCTCGACGGCGAGCCCGCGGCGACGGCATTCCCGCACCACTCGAAAACCCGGATCCGACAAGGTCGGCGTTCCCGCGTCGCAAACCAATGCGATATGCGCTCCCGCCGCGATCCGGTCCGCGATTCCCGCTGCCGACGCCTGTTCGTTGTGGTCGTGATAAGCGAGCAGAGGACGCGCGATCCCGAAACGCCGGAGCAGATTTCCGCTCGTGCGCGTATCCTCGCAGGCGATGCAGTCGGCGCTCGCCAAAACCGCCTTCGCCCGCGGCGACAAATCTTCCAGATTGCCGATTGGCGTCGCGACCACGCTCAATCGCGCCCCTTGCGACGTTCCCGCAAAATTTTCCTCTGCTTCCATAAGTTTCATTAATATTTTAGGACCTCAAGAATGTCAAGAAGTTAAAACGGAGCGCCGCGCGGGAACTTAAACAAAAAAACCTTAAATCCTAAAATCTGTGGATCTTAAAAAAATCCCATTCCCGCCGTTCCCGCAACGCGTTCCCGTGTTGAAGATTTGCTTAAAAAATTCACTTATCATAAAATTTTTAATAAATGAGCAAAAAATCCGTCTATTTTATTACCGGGATTGATACGGGTGTCGGCAAAACTTTTGTTACCGGGCTGATGGCGCGCTTTTTGGAAAAGCGCGGTCTTGACTGGATCAGTCTCAAAATGGTTCAAACCGGCAATACGGGATTTTCGGAGGATTTGGATCTGCACCGTTCGTTTTGCGGCGGTCGGTCGTTCCCGGAGGATGGAGCCGGGCTTACCGCTCCGCAGATTTTTGCGTTCCCGTCCTCTCCGCGCCTTGCCGCCCGGCTTGAAAAGCGCAATGTGGATCTCGTCGCCATCGATCATGCGGTTGCGGAGTGTTCCCGCCGGCACGACATTGTTCTTGTCGAGGGCGCGGGCGGTCTTTGTGTTCCTTTGACGGGCGATTGTCTCTCGATTGATTTTGCCGCGGCTCGCGACTGGCGGACGGTGCTTGTCACTTGCGGGCGTCTGGGTGCGATCAACCACGCCCTGCTCTCCCTCGAAGCCCTGCGTTCCCGCCAAATGCCGCTCGCGGGTGTCGTCCACAACTTTTATCCCGACGCCGATCCGATTATTGACAATGACACCGTCGGCGAAATCCGCGAACAGCTTCAACGCTCCGGAATGCCCGATGTGCTCGTCCGCGTCCCGCAAATCAATCCGGAGCTCCCGTTGCCGGACATCGATTTTTCATCCATTTTTAATCTTTGATTCCCATGACCGCCGAGAAAATCCTGCAAATCGACCGCACGCATATCTGGCATCCCTACGCCTCGATTGTCAATCCGCCACCTGTCGAAATCGCCGTCCGGGCGCGCGGGCTTGAAATCGAGCTCGCCTCCGGGGAACGGCTTTTGGATGCGGTTTCGTCCTGGTGGTGCGTCGCCCACGGGCACAATCATCCGGCAATCGTCGAAGCGATCCGCCGTCAGAGCGAAAAAATGACCCATGTCATGTTCGGCGGTTTTACGCATGAGCCGGCAGCCCGGCTTGCCGAACGCCTCGCCGCCTTTGCGCCGCCAGGTCTCGACCGTGTCTTTTTTGCCGACAGCGGTTCGATCGCCGTGGAGGTCGCCACCAAAATGGCGGTTCAATACCAACACGCCCTCGGGCGTTCCCGCCGCACAAAACTGGTCGCGCTCAAAGGCGGTTATCACGGCGACACCGTCGGCGCGATGGCGTTGAGCGATCCCGACGGGATGCACACGCTTTTTCGCGGGATCATGCCGCAGCACTTTTTTGCCGAACAGCCGCGCACGCGTTTTGACGGCGTATGGCAGGCGGAAGATTTTGAATCCCTGCGCCAAATCGTCGATCGTCACAGCGAACAGATCGCCGGCATCATCTGCGAACCCGTTTTGCAGGCAGCCAACGCGATGTGGCATTATCATCCGCAATATCTGCGGGAAATGCGCCGGCTCTGCGACGAACGCGGACTGCTCCTGATTTTTGACGAGATCGCCGCCGGATTTTATCGCACCGGTCCGCGCTGGGCGCAAAACCACGCCAGCATCCGTCCCGACATCATGTGCGTCGGCAAAGCGCTGACCGGCGGGGCAATCACACTCGCGGCAACGCTCGCGGACAAAAATGTCGCGGGAACGATTTCCGCGGGAACGCCGGGCGCGTTCATGCACGGTCCGACCTATATGGCGAATCCGCTCGCCTGCGCCGCGGCTTGCTCCTCGCTCGAACTTTTTGAAAACAACGACTACGAGACAAAGGTTCGCGGGATCGAAACGCTTTTCAAACAAGGTCTCGCCCCGCTCGCCGCGCTGCCCAATGTCCGCGACGTGCGCGTGATCGGCGCCTGCGGGATCGTCGAAACCCGCCGCCTGCCCGCTCCCGACGACATCCGGCGCGTCATTCACAAACACGGCGTCTGGCTGCGGCCGTTTTCAAACTTTATCTATTCGTTCCCGCCGCTTGTCGCGACTGAAATCGAAATCCGTCGCATCATCGATGCCATCGCCGAACTCGCCGCCTGTCCGCCCGGTCCCGTCATCGACGACGGCGGTTTTCACGAATAAAAAACTCGACAACAAAAAGCGCGTTCCCGCGGCTTTGCGGGAACGGCTATTTTGTCACGAAGGCGACAAATCTGTTTTCCTCGGCGACGATTTTTTGACAAAAGTCGCGATAATCGGCGGCGTCCTGCGGGATCGCGAGCGCGCAGGTAAAAATCGAGCCGCCCTGCCCGTTGAGTTCGCCGAGCCGTTTTTCATCGCTCGAGGCTTTTTCCGACGGGAAGAGAAATTTCCCGTTCCCGCAGTCGAGCACATGCATATAGGCGATCATCTGCTGCAAATCGGCGGAGTCGGGATTTTTTTTATCAAAGTTTTTGTATTTGGCGTCAAAGACGGTGCCGTTCCCGTAAAAATCCGGATAAAACCGTCCGATGTTCCCGGCGCGAAACGGGCTGAATCCGCCGCTCTTCTCTTTGTTTTGCGTGTGGGTGATCCCGTTCCCGCAAGTTTTCAAAAGCGTCCAGAGATATTCTTCCCAAAGCCAGGCTCCGTCAAAGAGCAAGCCGTAAATTTTTTTGTCCGAGCGCTCATAACGCAGTTTTTCGTGCATCAAAATCCAGCGGCAAAGTTTTCGTAGCGGCTCATAGTTTACAAAAAACGGCGAGCGGATCGGGTGGCGCGTCCGGGCGAGAACTTTGTCGCGCTCGAAACGGTTGTAGTCGGATGTGGCGTCGATAATTTGTTTTGCCGCCGCGCGCACATCAGGATCGCGGTCAGCGAGCTGCCGGCAAATCCTGTTCCCGCGAAGCTGTTCGAGCGTGTGGCGCACAAGCTGCGTTACGGCGTTGTCAAAACTGTGTTCCCGCGTCTTGTAGGCGACTTTGCCGCAAAAGGGAATGTTTTTTCGAATATGCCGCGAAACGTCGATGACTCCGCGCACGCGGGCGTCGTCGTATTCAAAACGCCGGTATTCCTTGTAAAGTCCCTGCGACAAGGCGCGTTTGAGATAAAACGGAAAAAGCAGCGGCAAAAAATCAAAAATGCGTTCCCGCGTCAGTCCGGTGGGCAAATCAAAAAAATTGATATGACAGACTTTTTGCAGCATATAATGCAAAAAGAAATCCGTTCCCGCCGCGCCACCTTGGGCAAAGCGCGAACAAATCGTCCACGACGTGTTCCCGCGGGCGACAAAACCCATAATGTCGCCCGTTACAAAACGGCTCACCCCGGCATTGTGCGAGACTCTGAAAACATGTTCGCTCTCGATACGATCCTTTGTCTCCGGCGGGAACAGCAAAAGCGTGTCGTTCCCGCGGATCAAGTCGCCGATCGTCCTGCCGCCGATATAATCGCAGTTCCCGCGATCTTCCTCCGGGAGCCGCATCTGCTCGTCGCCGTTATCTTTCAGAGCGATATCACTCATCGTTCAATTCGCCAAAATACGCCTTCTTCAAGTCTTCAAGCCTGTCCCCGCACTGCTCGTTCCCGCGAAGATATTCATGCAAAAGCGACGAGAGTTTCAAGTCCCACAAACGCTCCAAATCCTCCGCCGTCGTCTTCCCCAAAAAATAGGACGCGCCGATGCAAAAAGCTTCGCCCAGTTCCGGAATCCCTCTGATCGCCGCATTCAAACGCTCCATTCTTTCGCGCGCCTCTCCGGAGATCCCCATATTGTCGGCGCTTTGCCCCGCCGTAATCTCCTCAAAGACAAAACGGCGCCGCATTGCAAAATCCATACTCTCGACACTGCGGTCAATGTCGTTCATCGTGCCGATAATATAGACGTTTTCGGGAAGATAAAAACCGTCGGCAAAAGCATCGGACGGCTCGACAAGATTTTGATACTGCGTCGATACTCTTCCTTTTTCACCGCGATAACCCGGATCGATCGCAAAAAACAACTCGCCAAAAATCTTCGACAATTCCCCGCGATTGATCTCGTCGATAATCATCACAAAAGGCTTTTTGTCCACCTTGGCGACGGGAACGCCGGAAGATTTCAAACGGGAACCCTTCAGCTCTTGGACAATCGAGAACACATACGAATCCGCCTGCGTGGCAAATTTTCGCCCGAAATGCTTGCGAATATCTTTGACACGATTTACGGGAACGGCTTTTGCCAAAAGCTCGATGATCTCTTCGCCGGAAACCGCCACGCGCGGCGTTTTTTCATTTTGTCCGTTGTTGACGACAATGGCGTTCCCGCGGGACTCGACGATCTTAAATTCGCCACCGCTGATCAGTTTGTAGGAACGATTTTCCTCAATCGACTCATCGACAAATTCCTGAAATTTTTCCGACCAAGACGATTCTTTGTCCCATTCTTCGGAACTTTTTTGAGAGTCGCTCAAATTCTTTTTAGCCCGACGGCAAAAATCCTTGAAGATACCGTCACGGCGTTCAAAGCCGATCGCGTTCCCGTCACTTTTTACCGGGCGCAAGCCCTCGACAAAATCCGTGTAGTCATAACTCGGATGAAACTGGACAAAAGCGATTTCCTCGTCACCGCAACCCATCGCCCTCGCAATCTCCTTCGCAAGATAAGTCTTCCCCGTTCCCGGAGTACCGTGCAAAATCAAATTTTTTGATTCCTCAAGCAAATCAATATAAGGCTTGTATTTGCCAAAATCCGTTCCCGCCGGAGCCTGACCGGCAAGTTCAACATTATGGGCGCGACGGTATGCCAAATCTGAAAATTCCGCGAACGATTTGAATTTCGAATCCGGAGATTTCATTCTTTTTTCGACTTCATTTAAAATTGCTTTGTAATCTTGAAAGCCGTTCATGTGTTTAGGGACATTTATTCCCATTTTTTCAAGAAGTCTTTGATTTTTACCGTCCAAGGCTAAAAATCTGTCGGGAGCGATCCAAAAAAGGGGCATTGTGTCCATCGCCCTCCGACTATGAAACATCTCCTCATCGCAATATTCCTCCAATTTTTTCTCATCATTTTGAAGGACGGCTTCAAAAATTCCCCAATATCTTTTACCCCTCTTGCTCCAAGATTTACTATTTTCAGATGTATAAAAACTGTTTTGATTATTTAAAATCGGAATTCCTAGAAAATCGTTTGGAACGTCTGCGTTGATTTCAAATTTTTCTTTAAAGTAGGCGGCAATTTTTTTTCGCGCTTTTTCTCTTATGTCGCGATTAAAAATTCCAAAAATACTGAAGGGATCGATTTCCGGATTTTCCAATCCCGGTCCTCCTTCAGGATTAAATTTCAAATATTTTATATATTCTTCAGGCAGTCCATAGACGATTTTCATCAAATCTTTTCGTCTGTCTTTGTAGCTGAGGATTTTTTGTGCCAATTCTTTGTAGAACGGGATCCATGTAAATTTATTATTTTCCATCATAGAAAAAAATTAATGTTAAAATGAGAAATAGGGTTTTCCTAAGTTCCATTTTAATAGAGTCCAAAAAAAAAAACGCAACAACTTTTGCGTTCCCGTCTATTTTTATTTTAGCGGGAACGCGGTTTCAGGCGTTTGTTTTTTTGGCGCAAAAGAGGTATTCGACGTTCCCGTCTCCGCCGTGGATTGGGGATTCGCAAAGGTTTTGGAGGCAAAATCCCGGCAATGTTGTTTTGCAAAAATCGAGGATTTCGCGGATGACGCGGTCGCGGATTTTTTGGTCTTTGATGATGCCGCGGACGGCGGAGACTTCTTCGCGTGTCGCTTCAAACTGGGGTTTGATGAGCATAACGAGGAGTCCGTTTTCTTTGACGCGGTTCCAGGCGGGAACGAGGATCAGTTTGAGCGAGATAAAGGAAAGGTCTCCGACGACGAGGTCGTATTGTTCCCGCGGGAGTTCGACGGTGTCGAGGTTTCGCGCGTTGATTTTTTCGAGGTTGGTGACGCGCGGGTCTCGGCGGAGTTTTTCGTGGAGTTGTCCGTGTCCGACATCGATGCAGGTGACGTCTGCGGCTCCGTGTTGGAGGAGGCAGTCGGTGAAACCGCCGGTCGAGGCACCGACATCGAGGGCGTGCGTTCCCGCGACATCGAGTTTAAAATTTTCAATCGCCCCGAGCATTTTTTCGCCGCCGCGGGAGACGAATCTCGGGGGTGTCTCGACAAAAAGTTCTGTCGTGTCGGGCAGCATTTGCGAGGGTTTTTGAACGAGGGCATCAGGGCCGCTGCGCACTTTTCCAGCCATAATGAGGATTTTTGCCTGGGAGCGCGAAGCCGCTTTTCCCTGCAAGAACAAGAGTTCGTCCGCCCTGATTTTTTTCATCTCAAAAATTGAAAAAAAGTTGTCCGTTGTCCTTTTTGGGGGGTGGCGGCAGAACGGCTTCGGGGGCTTCGGCGACAAAATCGATATTTTTTTCCTCCGGTTTTTCGTGGGCGGGAACGGGATTTTCGTCTTCGATATTGATTTTTGTCGATTGGGTTTCGAGTTGGGCGAGGATTTCTGTTGCCCGGTCGATGACTTTTTGGGGGAGTCCGGCGAGTCTTGCGACGTGAATACCGTAGGAGCGCCCGATGGATCCGGGGATGACCTGTCGGACAAAGACGATTTCCTGGTTCCACTCTTTTACCAGCACGCAGTAGTTTTTGATGCGCGGCAATTTTGAGGCGACGCGGGTGAGTTCGTGGTAGTGGGTCGCGAAAAGGGTTCTCGGTCCTGCTTCGGCGTTCCCGTGGATGTATTCGACGACGGACCATGCGATCGAGAGGCCGTCATAGGTTGAAGTTCCTCTGCCGATTTCGTCGAGGATGACCAAGCTTTTTTCTGTCGCGTTGTTCAAGATGTTGGCGGTTTCGTTCATCTCGACCATGAATGTCGAGTTCCCGCGGGAGAGTTCGTCGCTGGCGCCGACGCGGCAAAAGATGCGGTCGGCAACGCCGATGCGGGCTTTTTGCGCGGGAACGTAGCAGCCGATTTGGGCGAGCAGCGCGATCAGGGCGACTTGGCGGATGTAGGTTGATTTTCCCGCCATGTTGGGGCCGGTAATCAGGGCGATTTGGACTTTGTCCGCCTGCAGGGAAGTGTCGTTGGGGACAAATTGCCCGAGGCGTCCCGTTCCCGCGAGGACTTGTTCGACGACGGGATGTCTTCCCTGCCCGATTTCGAGAACGCCGGAATCGTCGAGTTGCGGTTTGCAATAGTTCCATGTCTCGGCGAGCACCGCCCAGCCGGCAAAAATATCGACTTGCGCGAGCGCGGAGGCGGTGTTTGCGAGGCTGTCCGCCGCCGCGATGATTTTTTCGACGATCCCGTCATAAATCTCGCGGGAACGCTGATTGTAACGTTCTTCGGAATGGAGGTTTTCCTCTTCCTTCGCCTTGAGTTCGTTGGTCGAATAGCGCTCGGCGCCGACTAAGGTTTGCCGGCGGTCAAAGTAGTCGGGGACTTTGTCCTTGTTGGCTTTGGAGACTTCGATTGACCAGCCGAATGTGCTGGTAAAGCAAAGGCGCAGATTGCCGATGCCCGTTTCCCGGATCAGGCGCTGCTCGTATTCGTTGAGCCATTGGTTGATGCGGGATTTGGCGTTTCGATATTCGTCGAGCTGTTCGTCGTAGCCTTCGCGAATGACGGTTTTGTCCGTTCCCGCGAGTTCGTCGATGAGGGCGGATTCGAGCAAATGCAAAAGCTCCGCGTGTTCGTCGATATTTGTCAAAAGCCGGTCCAGCGGACTGGGCGAGAAATGCGACAGCTCGTTCTTTATCTGCGGGACATGCCGGAGGCTTTCCCGAATCGCCGCCAGGTCGCGCGGCAATTTGCTCACGGATTTCATCCTGCCCAAAATGCGCGGCAAATCGCGGACATACGCCAATTCGTCGCGAATCCGCCCCGTCGCCGAGGGCATTTTGAAAAATTCCTCAACGCAATTTTGGCGGAAACGGATTTGCTCCAAATCGCGCAAAGGCATCGCCAGCCAGCGTTCGAGCATGCGCGCTCCTTCCGCCGTCCGCGTATAGTCGATCGCATCCAAAAGCGAACCGGAACGCGTATTGGCGGCGGAACGAAAAATCTCCAAGTTTCGGACGGACGCGGGATCGATAAACAAAACCTCGCCGTTGCGAACCTCCGTAATTTTTTTGAGACATTTGGGCTGCTCGCAAAGCATATCCGACAGATAATAAATCAAAGCGCCCGCAGGGCCGAGAGCCGGATGCTTGGAGGCGATCCCGAAGCCCGCCAGCGAATTGGTCGCCAAAGTCCGTATGACTTTTTCCTCACCCGTCAAAACGCCAAATTTCCAATCCTCAAGCCGCGTCACCATGCTCCACGACAGCAACGGCGACAAATGCGCGGGAACGCTGCCCTCGCGCCACGCCTCGGGAATAAGGATTTCCGTCGGGCGCAAACCCGTCAGGAGCGAAAGCAGCTGCGATTTGTCCTTAGCTGTCGAGATAAAAAATTCCCCTGTCGTCGCATCCGCCCAAGCCGCCGACAAGCCGGACGCGTCCTCGTTGAGCGCCAAAATATAATTGTTGGACTTGGAATCCAGCTGTGCTTCTTCAAATGTCGTTCCCGGCGTAATGATGCGGACCAGCGCGCGATTGACCAAATGCCCCGGGCGCGGAGTCTCCGTTTGCTCACAAATGGCGATTTTGATGCCGACCTTGAGCGCCTTGCTGAGATAGGTGTCGATCGCGTGGTAAGGAATGCCCGCCAGCGGCGCACCGCCGCGCTTGGTCAGTGTAATCCCCAAAAGCTCACTCCCGCGAACGGCATCGTCCTCAAACATTTCATAAAAATCACCGCAACGAAAAAGCAACAGCGTGTTCGGCGGCACTTTTTCGCGAAACTGCCAATACTGCTCCAACATCGGAGTTCGCTTGGGCGAGACTTTTTCTTCTCTTGCCATAAAACGATGATAACAAAAAGATTTTGGCTCCGCGAAAAAATTTTAAAAAAGAGCCGTTCCCGCGAGATAGTTCATATTAAAAAATAACAATGGTTATTTTACTATCATTTCAAAATATCCTATACCTTATTAACATCATTTTTATTTTATTTTTGTTAATGGATAATACCAAACACTCCCTGTTAATGTCATTAAGATGGAAAGCGGCACATCAACAAACACTGCATCGAGAATGGCGACCGCACAACGCGTTCCCGACTCATTCACCTCTTTTCGGACAAGAGGAATCGCAGGAGGCGAATCATTAAAACTCAAGCCGAACTCCAAACAATCTTTTATCTCGTCTTTTGGAACAGGAATCTCACAGCAAGAAGCACAAACCTGCGGATCTGAATTATATATTTCAAAAACAGCAAGCGGACTGCCATCGCCATAAGCAAATTTATTCATTTTTACAAAAACAAAGTCTCGCGAATCTGTTTCACGCTCCGAATAATAAGCCCCTCCGGCTCCTGAAAACGGAACGGCAATTTTTGCAAAAGTATATTTTTTAGAATATGGAATTACCGGACATTTTAAAATAATCTCGCCATTAACAGAATAGGATGATACAGATTTCGAAGGAACGGCAAAATAATAAGAATTCCCTGATTCTGAAATATTTTTTGATGTTTGAGATATGGCAATACAAGCAGAAGAAAAAGAACTTATAATAGCCATAAATAAAAAAATAAAATATCTCATTACTATCGCCTGATACTGATTCAGATTGTTTGTCGAATAATTCGAAATTCGGGATTTGCCACAACTAGTCAACATATTTATACCTTACTCTCTCATAGTCTTAGGGTGTAGACTCCCCAATAATAGTCTCAGGGTAGACCCCCCAATAAATGAAATAAACATTTCTCTCTAAAATATCTTCCACTTCATTCAAAATGGTAGAGGGTAAATATTCCGTCTCCAGGTGCTCAACAACTGTTTCTGGAAAAATTTTTGCCCAACGTTCTCCAATCTCAGAATGTTCTCCAATCCTCAAATGTTTATCCTTTAAAAAAGCATCTCCCTCCATAGGAACTAAATGAAAGAGTATATCTCCAGCCCTTAATCTTTTATCGGTGGATTCAAGAATCTCATATTTGGCCAATAAGAAAAACGAACAAGGTGAAGAGGATGATAACTCCCGAGAGTACCAAATACTTCCTCTATCAAGAGTATTAATTCTTATACAAATCTCAGACTCAGACAAGAATGTCCGTGGCGCGTTTCGGGGAATCTGTCTATTGTGAATAAAATCTTTTTTAAGATCTGCGTAAGATGAACATCCGCAAACAACAAGAGATAAAAAAATAAAAAGAATTCTCATATCACCCAAATCTTTCCTGTGGATCGTTGAGGAAAATATCGATCTACATATCCCCTTTTTATCATTCCTGTATGTCCGGTGTCCGCAAAAAAGCGATTTTATTTTCATTTTCTATGCATTTACGAGGCATCATCTTAAACACGTTGGACTCTAAATATTTATTTGAGTTTCCTTTTTCGGGGAAAAATCGTTCCATGTCGTAAATGATTTTAAAATCTGCATTTTCCATTTTTTTTAATCGATTTTCCGGCCAGTCTTCTGTTTAAACTCCATTTACCGGCGAACGCCTTATTCGAAAACGAAGTCTTGCGCATGGCTGAATCACGACAGAGTAAAAGCGGAATTGAGAGGTTTCGAGAGGAAAGTCCCAACACGCTTCCCATCGGCCGTTGTTTTTCACAAAG